>DASUXZ010000035.1:0-26251 GCA_036377655.1 Gemmatimonadales bacterium | reverse complement strand
GCTCGGACGCGACGCATCTCGCGGGGCGCCGCGTCGACGAGCTCTCCGGCGGCGAATGGCAGCGCGTGCGGGTCGCGCGGGCGCTCGCCCAGGAGCCCCGCGCGCTCGTGCTCGACGAGCCGACCGCGTCGCTCGACGTGCGCCATGCGATGGAGCTGTTCGAGCTCGTCGCCGAGCTCGCCCGCGGCGGGCTCGCGGCGCTGCTCGTGACCCACGAGCTCAACCTCGCGGCCCGCTTCGCGGACCGCATCCTGCTGCTCGACGAGGGCCGTCCCGCGGCGCTCGGGCGCCCGCTCGACGTGATGCGCCCGGAGCTCCTGTCGGCAGTGTTCCGCTGGCCCGTCCGCATCACCGACGCAGGCGACGGCGCCCCCCAGGTGGTGCCCCTGCGCACCCGGGCACCTTCATGGAGCGATGCATGAAATCTCTCGCATTCCCGTTTGTCGCCATCGCCGCCGCGATCGCACCGCGCCTCGCCGCCCAGGCGCCGGCGGATACCGCGCAGCTCGCGGACATCGTCGTCACCGGCACCCCGGTCCCCACGCGCGCCGGTGCGATCGCGGCCGCGGTCACCGTCCTGCGGGCCGATGCGCTCGCGGCGCGCGGCATCCGCTTCGTGGCCGACGCGCTCCGCGACGTCCCCGGCTTCGCCGTCGTGGCCGGCGGTTCGTACGGCGCCGCCACGTCGCTGTTCGCGCGCGGGGGCGAGAGCAACTACGTGAAGGTGCTGATCGACGGCGTCGCGGTGAACCAGGCGGGCGGCGGGTTCGACTTCGCGACGCTGAGCCTCGACAACGTCGACCGGATCGAGGTGGTCCGCGGTCCGGCGAGCGTCGTGCACGGCTCGGATGCGGTGGGCGGCGTCGTGAACGTCATTTCGCGCGCGGGGAGGGGCCCGCTCGCGCTGCGCGCGGCGGCCGAAGCGGGCACGTTCGGATCCCGGTCGGCCGAGGCGTCGGCGGCGGGGGCGGCCGGACCGGTGAGCTGGTCCGTCGGCGGCGGACACCTGGGCACCGACGGGATCCACGCGTTCAACAACCGGTTCGCCAATTCGACGGCCGCGGGGACGGTGCGCGCCGTCGTCGGCGAGGGCACCCAGCTCTCGATGCATGCGCGGTACGGCTGGAACCGGTACGAGTTCCCGACCGACGGGAGCGGGGCGCTCGCCGACAGCAACCAGTACTCGCGCGGCCATACGCTCGTCATCGGTGCGGGGGCGGAGCACGCGCTTTCCGAGCGCGTGCAGCTCGCGCTCGCGCTCGGCGCCACCGACACCCGCTTCGATTTCCGCGATGCACCGGATCATCCGGGCGATACGACAGGATTCGGCTTCGCCTCGGAGCGCCGCACCGACGCGAGCCGCCGGAGCGCGGATCTTCGGGCGCACATTCGCGCCTGGCGGCCCGTCGTCGTCACGGCCGGTGCGCAGGTGGAGCGCCTGAGCGAGCGCCAGTCGGGATGGGCATCGTCGAATTTCGGCGACGGCTCGCTCACGGAGGACCAGCCGCCCTTCGATGCGGCGCGGACGAACCTCGCCGGGTACCTCCAGGCGACGGCGGATCTCCCATCGGGGCTCGCCCTCAACGCCGGGGCCCGGCACGACGACGACGAGGCCTTCGGCGGCTTCACCACGCTCCGCGCCGGCGCGGCATACGCCCTTGGATCGGGATTGCGGGTTCGCGCGTCGGCGGGGACCGCGTTCAAGACACCGAGTTTCGCGGAGACCTTTGCCGACGCCCCGTTCGAGCGGGGCGACCGGGACCTCCTGCCGGAGCGCACGCGGACCTGGGAGGTCGGTGCGGACCAGCTCGTCGCCGGCGGCATCCTCGTGCTATCCGCATCGTGGTTCGACCAGCGGTTCCGCGATTTCATCCAGTATCTCGCGACGGAGCCGCCGGCGCCGACGTACGTGAATGTCGGCGGCGCGGCTGCGCGCGGCCTCGAGCTCGGCGTGACGCTTCGCCCCGCGGCCGGCCTCACCGTCGGCGCCGAGTACACCCGGCTCCTCACGGAGGTGTCCGAAGGAAGCTCGACGGGCTCGCTCGAGTTCATCGATGGCGAGCCGCTCCTGCGCCGGCCCGGCCATCACGGTCGCGTGCACGGGGACTACCGCTTCCCGGGCGGCGCCGTGATCGCGGTTGCCGTCTCTGCGGTCGGGAGCCGCGCCGACATCGACTTCTCGACATTCGGGCGGGTCGAGCTCGAGGGCTACCGCCTCGCGGAGGCGAGCATGCTCGTGCCCGTCGTCGCGGCGGAAGGCGGGAGGCCGGGCCTCGTGCTGACCGCTCGAGTCGAGAATGCCTTCGACTCGGACCACGAGACGATCGTCGGATTTCCGGCGCGGGGGCGAGCGATCTTCGTCGGGGTGCGCGCAGGGCCGTAGCATCGCGAGGTCGGACCGGGCATCTTTCGACATGCCCCTCGCGAGCACGCAGGCCATCGTCCTGGCGACGCACCGTTACAGCGAAACGTCGAAGATCGTGCGGCTCGCCACGCGTGACTTCGGCGTGCAGAGCGCGATCGCGAAGGGCGCGCTCCGTCCGCGCAGCCGCTTCGGCGCATCGCTGCAGCTCCTGAGCGAAGGGATCGCCCACCTCGTCCTGCACGAGGGGCGGGACCTGCAGACGCTCACCGGTTTCGATGTCGGGCGGGTGCCGATCGCGCTCGCGTCCGATCTCGAACGGTATGCGGCCGCCTCGGCCCTCGCCGAGATCATGCTCCGCTTCGCGCCGTCCGAGGTGCATCCGTGGAGCTACGACGTGCTGCACACGGCGGTCGCCGGGCTCGAGGTGGCGCCGGCGGGTACGGTTGCCGCCGTCGGCGTCCGGGCGGTGTGGCAGCTCGTCGGCTCCCTCGGGTTCGCGCCGGCGCTCGACGAATGCGCCCGCGACGGCATGCCGCTTCCGGACGAGGGCCCCATCGCCTTCAGCACCCGGGAGGGCGGGGCGCTCTGCCCCCGCTGCGCTGCCGAGCTCGAGGCGACGCGGCTCGCCCCGGCCGATCGCGCGGCCCTCGCCGCCCTCCTCGATCCCGACCTGCCGGTGCCGGGGCTCGACGATCGCCACGCGGCGGCCCACCGGCGGCTCGCCGCCCGCTTCGTGCGGTATCACCTCGGCGAAGGCACCGGGCTGCCCGCGCTCGAGTTCTGGGAGCGGCGGCCCTGGACGGCCGCATGATCATCGGGACCGCCGGCCACATCGATCACGGGAAATCCGCACTCGTCGAGGCCCTGACCGGTCAGCCGATGGATCGGCTGCCCGCCGAGCGCCGCCGCGGCATCACGCTCGACCTCGGGTTTGCATCCCTCCCGCTCCCCGGCGGTGAGCTCGCGGGCGTCGTGGACGTTCCGGGCCACGAGGACCTCGTGCGCACGATGGCGGCCGGCGCCTCCGGCATGGACCTCGCGCTCCTCGTCGTCGCCGCCGACGAGGGGATCATGCCGCAGACGGAGGAACACCTGCTCGTGCTGGAGCAGCTCGGCGTGCCCTGCGGTATTCCCGTGATCACGAAGGCCGACCTCGTGCAGGACGACTGGCGCGAGCTCGTCTCCGCGGAAGTCGCAGCGCGCACCGCCGCCTCGCGGGTGCGGTTCACGGCGCCGATGGCGGTCTCGGCCAGGACGGGCGCCGGCCTCGCCGACCTCGCGGCCGCGATCGGTGCGCAGGCGGGGCACCGGCGCGAACGCCGTCGCGACGACCTCTTCCGCCTGCCGGTGGACCGCGTGTTCACGATGAGCGGCGCCGGCACCGTCGTGACGGGGACCGCATGGAGCGGCTCCGTGGATACCGGAGCCGAAGTCCGGATCCTCCCGGGCGGCGCGGTCGGGCGGGTGCGCAGCATCGAATCCCACGGGGTCGAGACGGAGCGCACGAGCCCGGGCACCCGGATCGCGCTCGCCCTCGCGGGAATCGCGCGCGGCGAGGTGAGCCGCGGCTCATCGGTCGTCGCCGCAGGCGCGGCCTGGCGGCCTTCGATGCGCATCGATGTCGAGGTGGACCTTGCCCCCGGCGTGCGCGCGCCCACGCGGCGGACGCGTGTCCTCGTCGACGCGGGCACGGCGGAGACCGGGGGATGGCTGGTCCCGCGCGGCCAGGCCACGCCGGTATCGTGCCTCGCCGGCCGGCTCTCGCTCGACCGCCCGATGCTCGTCCGGGGCGGCGACCGGTTCCTGCTCCGATCGGCATCGCCAGTCCGTGTGATCGGGGGCGGCGTCGTGGTCGATCCCGAGCCGCCGCCACGATCGCGTCCGGGCTCCGGAAGCGAGGCAGGGCGGATCGCGATGCTCGTGGCCCGCCGGAAACTCGGCGTTCCCGAGTGCGAGGTCCCGTGGCTCACCGGCCTTCCCCCGCGCAGCGCCACCTCGATCATCGAGCGGGAGCCGGAGCTCGCGCGGGTAGGAGATCGGATCGTCGCGCGGCGTGTGGTGAGCGAGCTCGCAGGGCGGATGCGGGCGAGCGTCGCGGACTTCCATCGGCTCCACCCCTCGGAGCAGGGAATGTCGCTCGAGACGCTGCGCCGATCGGCTGGCGCCCCGCCGTGGCTCGCGGAGGCGGGACTGCAGGACGCGGTCGCCGGTGGAGAGATCGCGATCGACGGGTCGCTCGTCCGGATCCCCGGCTTCCGGCCGAAGGTGGCGGGCGGCGATGCGATCGTGGCGGACGTGGTGGGTCGGATCGACGCCGCCGCGCTCACGCCGCCGGATGCGAAGGAGCTGGGGGCGATTACGGGGCGTGCCGACATCGCGGCCGTCCTCCGGGTGGCGGCGGCCGAAGGCCTGATCGTGGCGGTGGAACGCGACCGCTATTTCTCCCGTAGGGCGCTCGACACGTTCGTCACGGCACTGCAGGAGCTCGGAGAGGGCGGAGAGGTCCGGATTCCTCCGCTCAAGGAGCGGCTCGGACTCTCCCGCAAGTTCCTGATTCCGTTGCTCGAGTGGTCAGACCGGGAGGGCCTGACTGTCCGCCAAGGGGACACCCGCCGGGCGGTCACATCACGTTATGCGGGAGGTGCGGTGTCGAAGTAGTTGATGTAAAAGAATTTGCCGAAACTGGCGGAGAGCGGGGCTCACGCGCATCTTCCTTGCTGTATTCGCCCGTTGCTTCGCCGTACGATCGCCGTTCGCCGTCCGGAGGTCCGCCGCCCCAGCGCGGACTCCGTGACCTGACCACCCATGGAGGTGCCACCAAGTCCACACACCTCGTCCGGAAGGAGTGCCCATGGTCCGCTTCGCGTGGACGGGGTGGTGGCTCGTGATGGTGCTCGGCGGAGCGCCTGCGATGGCGCAGGAAGCGGCCGATCCTCCCAGCGTCGAGCTCAGGGACAACTACCCCAATCCGTTCAGCGCGTCCACAACGATCCCGTTCACGATTCGCCCGGAGGTCTGCAGGGAAGGTCATCAACCGACGGTCACGCTGGAGATCTACAACGTGCTGGCCCAGGTGGTCGCGGTCCCGCTCCTGGCGGGTGAGGAGCCGCGCCGGCTGCAGCGGCTCCGGCTTCCCTGCGGGGAGTACGAGGCGGTCTGGGACGGCAAGCTGCTCGACGGCACGGATGCCACCACCGGCATCTACTGGTATCACCTCACGGTGGACCGGCGCCGCCAGGCGAACAACATGATCCTCCAGCGGCGGGTCACGAGCTCGCGGTGACGCGATCCGATCGAGCGGTGGCACGGACTTCCGTGCCACCGCTCTTTCCATTGGCGGGAGCTCCTGTCAAACCGGCAGGGACGGGAGGCATGCCGATTGCCCTCGTCCGTGCGACAGCCCAAGTTCCCTCACTCGTGACCGCGCGCACGGAGCGGGTGCCCAACTCTGCCGAGCGTAGACCGACATGATCCGACCTGAACGACTGACCATCAAGGCGCAGGAAGCCTTTCGTGACGCGATGGAGCTCGCGCGTCAGCGCGGGAACCCCGTCGTCAACGATGCCCACCTCTTCGCAGCGCTGCTCGCGCAGCCGGAGGGCGTCGTGCAGCCGCTGCTCCAGAAGGCGGGGCTCAACGTCACCGCGCTCGCGGCCGGCATCGAGCAGGAGCTCGCGCGCTTCCCGTCCCAGAGCGGCGGCGGAGAGCCGAGCATGAGCCGGGAGCTCAACCGGGTCTTCGACCGGGCGGAGGCGGAGGCGCGCTCGCTCGACGATGCGTACGTCTCGACCGAGCACCTGCTCGTGGCGCTCGCCGACGAGAAGGGCACCACGGCCCGCGAGCTCCTGAGCGCGGCAGGCGTCGGGGCCGCCGAGCTTCGCTCGGCGCTCGGCGACGTTCGCGGCGCCCACCGCGTCACCGACCAGTCGCCCGAGGAGAAGTACCAGGCCCTCGAGCGGTACACGCGGAACCTCACCGAGCAGGCGCGGCGCGGAAAGCTCGACCCGGTCATCGGGCGGGACGAGGAGGTGCGCCGGGTGATGCAGGTCCTGTCCCGCCGCACGAAGAACAACCCGGTGCTCATCGGCGAGCCGGGTGTCGGCAAGACGGCCATCGTCGAGGGGCTCGCGCAGCGTATCGTGAACGGCGACGTGCCCGAGTCGCTCCGGAACCGGGAGCTCGTGACGCTCGACATCGGCCAGCTCCTCGCCGGCGCCAAGTACCGCGGTGAGTTCGAGGAGCGCCTCAAGGCCGTCATCAAGGAGCTCGTCGAGGCCGAGGGCCGGTACGTCGTCTTCATCGACGAGCTGCACACGATCGTAGGCGCGGGCGCTGCCGAAGGGGCGGTGGACGCATCGAACATGCTCAAGCCGGCCCTCGCGCGGGGGGAGCTCCACGTGGTCGGGGCCACGACGCTCGACGAGTACCGGAAGCACGTCGAGAAGGATCCGGCGCTCGAGCGCCGCTTCCAGCCCGTGCTCGTGGGCGAGCCGAGCGTGGCGGACACCATTGCCATCCTCCGCGGGCTCAAGGAGAAGTACGAGGTCCACCATGGGGTTCGCATCACCGACAACGCCATCGTCGCCGCGGCCACGCTTTCGGACCGCTACATCGGCGACCGCTTCCTGCCCGACAAGGCGATCGACCTGATCGACGAGGCGGCGAGCCGCCTCCGCATCGAGATCGACAGCCTGCCGCAGGAGATCGACGAGGTCGAGCGGCGGATCGTGCAGCTCGAGATCCAGCGGCAGGCGCTGCTCAAGGAGAAGGACCGGGCGGGCGTCGAGCGCCGCGAAGCGGTGGAGCAGGAAATCTCCGAGCTGCGCGAGCGGAGCGCGGCGATGAAGGCGCAGTGGCAGGCGGAGAAGGGGGCGATCACCGAGATCCAGGCGGTGAAGGCCGAGGTCGAGTCGCTCCGGAACGAAGTCGACCAGGCCACGCGGAAGGGCGACCTGCACCGCGCGGCCGAGCTCCGCTACGGCCGGATTCCCGAGCTCGAGCGGAAGCTCGCGGAGGATCAGGCACGCCTCGCGGAGGCGCAGTCCTCGGCGAAGTACCTGAAGGAGGAGGTCGACGCCGAGGATATCGCCGAGATCGTGGCCCGGTGGACGGGGATTCCGGTCTCGAAGATGCTCGAGTCGGAGCGCGAGCGGCTCACGAAGCTCGAGGCCGAGCTTGGCCAGCGCGTGGTCGGCCAGGAGGCGGCGGTCACTGCCGTCGCGAATGCCGTGCGGCGGAGCCGGGCAGGGCTGCAGGACCCGAACCGCCCGACCGGCTCGTTCATCTTCCTCGGGCCGACCGGTGTCGGCAAGACCGAGACGGCGCGGGCGCTCGCCGAGTTCCTGTTCGACGACGAGCGCGCGATGGTGCGGCTCGACATGTCGGAGTACATGGAGAAGCACGCGGTGGCCCGGATGATCGGGGCCCCGCCGGGCTACATCGGCTATGACGAGGGGGGGCAGCTCACCGAAGCGGTGCGGCGCCGACCGTACAGCGTGGTGCTCTTCGACGAGATCGAAAAGGCACACCCCGACGTGTTCAACGTGCTGCTGCAGATCCTCGACGACGGCCGCCTCACCGACAGCCAGGGGCGGGTCGTGGACTTCCGGAACACCGTCATCATCATGACCTCGAACGTCGGGAGCCAGTTCATCGTCGACGCCGGCGCCGAGGTGGCGGGCGAGGCCTGGGAAGCGGTGGGAGAGCGGGTGCGGAACGAGCTCCGGAACCATTTCCGGCCGGAGTTCCTCAACCGGGTGGACGACATCATCGTCTTCCGGCCGCTGAGCCGCGCGGACCTCTCCCGGATCGTGGACATCCAGCTGCGCTCCCTCGACCGGATGCTCGCCGCCCGGCACCTGGCGCTCGAGGTGACGCCCGACGCGCGGGCGCTCCTGGCGAACATCGGCTACGACCCGGTCTACGGAGCCCGGCCGCTCAAGCGCGTCATCCAGCGCGAGCTGCAGAACCCGATCGCGATGGACGTGCTGGAAGGGAAGTACCGGGAGGGAGATACGATCGTCGTGGGCGCCGACGGGGGGCACATCGCCTTCTCGCGGCGGCCGGCGGCTCCCGAGGCGGCGAGTGCGTAGGGGGACACCCTCGCCCGCGGACCTCGCGGGCATGGAGGCAGCCCTCCGGCTCGCGCGCGCGGCGGCGGTCCGCGAGGAGGTGCCCGTGGGCGCGGTCGTGGTGCGCGACGGCACCGTCGTCGCAGAGGCGCACAACGAGACGATCCATCGGCGCGACCCCACGGCGCACGCCGAGCTCCTCGCCATCCAGCGGGCCCTCGAGGGTGTCGGGGAAGACCGGCTCACCACCGCCACGCTCTACGTGACGCTCGAGCCGTGCGCCCAGTGCGCCGGCGCGATCATCCTGGCGAAGATCGAGCGCGTGGTCTTCGGCGCATGGGATGCGCGGTGCGGCATGGCCGGGTCGGTCCACGACCTCCTCCGCCATCCCCGGCTCAACCACCGCCCCGAGGTGATCGGCGGGCTCCTCGCCGACGAATGCGGCGATCTGCTGCGACGGTTCTTCGCCTCGCGCCGATAGCCGGCGCGCGGGCGGCGACGCCTTGACCACGGCCGTCCGCATGCGATCTTCCAGCTTCGATCGATCCGTTCGCCATTCATCGGCCGCATCCGGCATGGAGCCCCCCAACATGACGGCACCGGTGTGCCTCGCCCTCGACGGCGAGATCCCCGATATCGAGCCCTGGCGGCCCGACCCCGAGGAGGCCTTCGAGCCGGGGCGGCACTCGGCGGTCGCCCGCGTCCTCGTCGTGGACGACGAGGCGATCGTCCGGAACTGGATCGGGCGGCTGCTCGCTGAGGCCGGGTACCACGTCGAGCTCGCCACCGACGGCATCGAGGCGCTCCGGCTCGCCGATCACGGGTTCGACCTCATCGTCACCGACGTTCGCATGCCGGAAATGGACGGTTGGCAGCTCGGACGGCGGATCCGCGAATCCTGGCCCGGGCTTCCGGTCCTCTACATCTCGGGCTACGACGTGCAGCAGAGCGCGCCCGGGCCGCACAGCTTTCTCAGGAAGCCGTTCGAATCGGACGACCTGCTGAGGCGGGTGGCCGACCTCCTCCGGGACCGCTGAGCGATGCGGTCCCGATTCGCAGGGGCCCTCGTTGCCGCACTGCTCGCGGCTCCCACGCTCCTCGCAGCGCAGGAGGGCACCCCGCCACCGGACCTCGGTCAGCTGGACATCGAGCAGCTCGGGCGGATCACGGTCACGTCCGCCTCGCGCGGCCCGGAGCCGGTCTCGCACGCCTCGGCGGCCATCTACGTCATCACCCGGGAGGACATGCGCCGCGCCGGGGCGACGTCGATCCCGGACGCGCTTCGCCTGGCCCCCGGGCTGCAGATCGCACGGGTCACGGCGCGCGACTGGTCGGTCACCGCCCGGGGCTTCGCCGAAGCGTCACCGAACAAGCTTCTCGTGCTCGTCGACGGCCGCGCGGTCTACTCGCCGCTCTTCGCCGGGGTCTTCTGGGACATCCAGTCGTGGCCCATCGCCGACATCGACCGGATCGAGGTGATCCTCGGTCCGGGCGCCACGCTCTGGGGATCGAACGCGGTGAACGGGGTGATCAACATCATCACCCGCGATGCCGGGGTGACGCGCGGCGGGCGCGTCTTTGCCCGTACGAGCACCGACGCGCCGATTGCCGCGCAGGCCCGCTACGGCTTCGCGCTCGGCCGGTCGAGCGCGATCCGCCTGTACGGGATGTACGCGAACCGGAGGCCCTCGGAATTCGTCGACGGCTCCGAAGCCGACGACGACTGGGAGCGCGGCCAGGGCGGCTTCCGCTTCGACACCGACGTCGGGCCGGCGGATCACGTGACGCTCCAGGGCGACGCCTACGCGGCGTCGGGCGACCAGACCTCGCGCATGGTCCTGCTCGACCCGCCGTTCGAGGAGTTCGTGCCGGGGCGCCGTGAGGTGAGCGGCGGCAACGTGCTCGCGCGATGGACGCGCACGCTCGGCCCGCGCTCCGAGCTCAAGGTGCAGGCGTACTACGACCGCGCGGTACGGACGCAGCTTCCCGCGACCGGGCGCGTCGCCGTGGACATCGGGGACATCGAATTCCAGCACCGGTTCGGCCTCGGGGCCCGGCAGGACATCGTCTGGGGCGCCGGCTACCGCCTCGTCTCCGACGAGCTGCAGGAACTCTTCGGCGTGGCGCTCGTGCCCGCGGCGCGGACCACCTACCTCCTCACGGCGTTCGTCCAGGACGAGATCGACCTCGTGCCGGACCAGGTCATCGCGACGCTCGGGGCCAAGGTGGAGCGGAACGACTTCACCGGCCTCGAGCTGCAGCCGAGCGCGCGGCTGCGCTGGTCGCCGGAGCCACGGCACACCCTCTGGTCGAGCGTCTCGCGCGCGGTGCGCATCCCGTCCCGGCTCGACACCGACATCCGTTTCGTCACGGGGGTCCTTCCCACGTCGCCCCGCACGGTCATCCGGATCGAGGGCAACGAGGACTTCAACTCCGAGACGTCGGTCTCTGCCGAAGCGGGCTACCGGGGCGAGCTCTCGCCGCGGTTTTCGGTGGACCTCGCCGCCTTCTACAGCTGGTACGACCGCCTCCGCACCGTGCATCCGCTCGCGCCGGTATCGGAGAACGACCTGACGGTCCAGCCGCTCACCCTCGGCAACGACGCGAGCGCCAGGACCTGGGGGGGCACGCTGGCGCTCAACTGGCAGCCGGCATCGCGCCTGCTCGTGCGTGGATCGTATACCCGCCTCGAGATGCGGGTCGCGATGGACCCGGACGCCGCTCCGGGGGCGACGCCGGGGATCGATCCGGGTGCCAATCCCGAGCACATGGCGTCGCTCGCACTGTACGCCACGCTCCCCCACGATCTCGAGATGCACCTCATCGGACGGTACATCGGCGACCTCTCGAGCCCGCTCGTGGACGAGTACGTCGAAGCGGGTGCGCGGTTCGGGTGGCGGATCTCGCCGAATTTCTCCGTCGGCGTTCGCGGCGAGAACCTGCTCCACGACCGGCACGCCGAGTTTCCTGCCGCGCCGCAGCGGGAAATGCCGCGGCGCGCGGAGTTGCACGCCGAGTGGCGCTTCTGAGCCTGCGCCGCTGCGCCCCGCTCCTGCTGCTGCTCGCCTGCCTGCTTCCGGGCAGGGGAAACGCGCAGGCGTCCGAGTACGACGTGAAGGCCGCGTACCTGCTCAACTTCCTGCAGTACACGACCTGGCCGCCGGCCGCCCTCGGCGAGGACGACCCGATCGTCCTGTGCGTGCTCGGCACCGACCCGATGGGAGACCGCCTGCTGAACGCGACGGTGGGACGCCGCGCGCAGGGCCGGCGGGTCGAGCTCCTGACGCTCGAGCGGGCGGTCGAAGTGAACCGGTGCCACGCCGGGTTCATCGCTCAGCAGAACCGTGTCCCCGCGGCGATCTGGCTCGACCGGCTGGAGGGACTCCCGGTGCTGACGATCGGCGAGGGCCCGAGCTTCACGCGGGAAGGCGGCATGATCGCGCTCGTCCTCGACGGCGGCACCGTCCGCTTCGAGGTCAATCGCGACGCCCTTCGCGAGGCGGGGCTCGATCTCAGCTCCCGCGTGCTGCGCCTCGCGCGGTCGGCAGGAGACTAGGCGATGCGTCCGTTCCGCGACCGCCCGATCCGGCAGAAGGTCATCGCGCTCATCCTGCTCGCGAGCCTCGTGGGCCTGCTGTTCGCCGGCGCGTTCGTGTCGATCTACGACGCCGTGAGCTTCAAGCGGCGCGCGGTCAGCGACGTCACGACGCTCGCAGGCGTCGTCGGGGCGAATGCAATCTCGGCGCTCGTGTTCTCCGACACCTCCGCCGCGCAGGAGGACCTTGCCGCTCTCGCCGACCGGCCGGAGATCGGATCGGCGGCGATCTACCTTCCCGACGGACGCGAGTTCGCACGGTACAGCCGCCCGGAGGTCGTCCGCATCCCCGATCCGCCGAGGGAGACGGAGACGAGGATGCTCGCGGACCGGCTCGTCTCGGTCACGCGCCTCGAGTCGGACAGCGTGCACCTCGGCTGGCTCCGGATCCAGTACATGGTGCCGGGCTTCACGGCGCGACTTCCGCAATACGCGATGGTCGCGGCGGCGGTGCTCGCCGCGCTCGCCGCCGCCGCCGTGCTCCTGCTCGGCACGCTCGGGCGGTCGGTGTCCGGGCCGCTCCACCAGCTCGCCGACACGGCGCGAACCCTCGCCACCACGAACGACCTCCGGATCCGCGCCTCCCACCGGGCGGACGACGAAATCGGCGCCGTCACGACCGCGTTCAACCGGATGCTCGACACGCTCGAGGAACGGGAGGCGGCGCTCGCCCAGCGCGCGCAGGCCCTCCGGGAAAGCGAGGCCCGGCTCCGGCTCGCCCTCACCGCCGCCACGATGCAGACGTGGGCGCTGCCGATCACCACCGACAGCGCGGAGCGGCGGTCGGCCGACGCCGGGGCGATGAGCAGCTTCCTCGGCGGCATCCACCCCGAGGACCGGCCCGCCGTCGAAGCCGCGATCGCGCGCGCCGTCCGCACGGGCGAGGGTGTCGAGGTCGAGTATCGCACCGCCGACGCCGCGCGGCGGCGGATCGCGCTCCGGGGTCAGATGTCGGACGCCGGTGACGGGCGCCCGTCGCAGCTCGTCGGGGTCGTGCAGGACGTGACCGCCCGGCGCCAGCTCGAGCAGCAGCTCCTGCAGGCGCAGAAGATGGAGGCGATCGGCAATCTCGCCGGCGGGATCGCGCACGACTTCAACAATCTCCTCACCGGCATCATCGGCCACCTCAAGTTCGTGCAGCGCGCGCTGCAGCCGGGCACGCAGGTACGCGCGGACGTGGACGAGGTCGAGCGGGCCGCGCGGCGCGCCGCGTCGCTCACGTCGCAGCTCCTGTCCTACGCGCGGCGCCAGATGGTGACGCCGACGGTCGTGGACGTGAACGCGGCGATCCTCGCCCTCGAGCCGATGCTCCGCCGCACCCTGGGCGAGACCGTGCAGGTGGGCGTGCGTCTCGGCGAGGGAATTCCTCCCGTGCGCGTGGACGCCGGCCAGCTCGAGCAGGTCCTCGTGAACCTGGCCGTGAATGCGCGGGACGCAATGCCCGGCGGAGGAATGCTGACCATTTCGAGTACGGCGCGATCCCTCGGCGGCTCCGACGGCGGCGAGGACGCGGGGACGTTCGCGGAGATCGCGGTCTCCGATACCGGGACGGGCATCGCGCCGGACGTCCTGCCGCACATCTTCGAGCCGTTCTTCACCACGAAGCCGATCGGGCAGGGAACGGGCCTGGGCCTCGCGATGTGCTACGGGATCGTCAAGCAGGCCGACGGGCACATCGCGGTCGAGAGCGCGCCCGGCACCGGCACCACCATCCGCGTGCGGCTTCCCGCGCTCCCGGCAGGCGTCGATGCCGAGCCGATTCCGACGGTGCCGCAGGGTGACGCGGTCGGGGGGACCGAGTCGATCCTGCTCGCGGAGGACAACCCGGCGATCCGGGAGCTCGCGGCGCGCACGCTGCGGGAGGCCGGCTACCGGGTGCTCGAGGCGGAGGACGGCATCCGCGCGCGCGAGCTCGCCGACGCGCCGGGTGCGACCTTCGATCTTCTCGTGACCGACGTCGTGATGCCCGGCCAGACCGGCCGCGAGCTCGCGGCCGCGCTCCGGCGGTCGCGCCCGAGCCTTCCCGTGGTCTTCATGTCCGGATATTCGGACGTGGCCGAGGAAGGACACGATCCCGCCGACCCGTTCCTGCCGAAGCCCTTCGCGCCGGACGACCTCCGCCGAGCCGCCCGCCGCGCCCTCGACGCACCCCGCACGACGGCGGCGCCTCGCTGAGGACGGCCAGCGGGCTGGCGGGGCGAAGGCCGCCCCCTATCGGATTCCGGGACGGGGGGTAGGATAGGGCGTCCCCTTTTTCCACCCCTGATCCGGAGCCTGCCATGCTGGCCCGCACATCGCTCGTTCGCGCCGCAATCCTCTCCCTCCTGCTCGTCCCCACCAGCCTGTTCGCCCAGGGCATCGAACCCGATCGCGCCCGCCTCCGCACGGCGCTCGACGACCTCCAGACGTTCCGCACGGAGTACGCGGAGGCGTTCAACCGGAAGGACGCTGCGGCCGTCAGCGCCATGTACGCCGACGACGCGATCGTCGTGCAGGCGGACGGCACCATGCTCGTCGGCAGCGAGGCAATCGGCAAGTCGATGGCCACCGAGGCCTCGAGCTGGCCGCATGGCGTCATCGCCTCCGATACCACTCGCGTGTACGGGAGCACGGCCGTGGACATCGGCACCTGGACCATGCACGAAGCCGGCGGGGGCGAGTCCGTGAACCGCTACGCGGTGGTGCTCCGCCGCGGCATGAGCGGCTGGAAGCTCACGCACGTCATCCTGACGCCGACCAAGTAGCACCGCGACGCCGCCCGTGGCCCGGCCACGGGCCGGCGTCCGACCGAATGCATCGGCACCGATATATATTGCCGGCATGAAGAAGCAGCGCGCGCCGCGTCCCGGGCCCGACGCCGGGCGGATCATGGAGTCCCTGCGCCGCATCGTCCGGAGCCTCCGGGTGTCGGCGGCGGCGGTCGAGCGGCAGACGGGCATCAGCGGGGCCCAGCTCTTCGTCCTCACCGAGCTCGCCGCCCGGCCGGGCCGATCGCTCGGCGACCTCGTCGCGCGGACGCTCACGAGCCAGAGCACGGTGTCCCAGGTGGTCGCGGGCCTCGTCGATCGCGGGCTCGTCGCGCGGTCCGCGGATCCCGCCGACGGCCGGCGCATCCTGCTCGAGCCGACCGCGGCCGGTGCCGCACTCATCCGCGCCGCGCCGCGCACCGCGCAGGCAGACCTGGTCGACGGCCTCGCACGCATTTCTCCGGCAGCGCGCGCCGCCCTTGCGGAGGGACTCGAGGCCTGGATCCGTGCCGCGAGAATCGGCGGTGAGGAGCCTGGCATGTTCTTCGAGCACGAGCGCACCCCGGAGGCTCCGTGAGCGCCGCCCCGCTGGCGCCGGCCGATCCGCGGACCGCGCCCGTCTCGCCCGCCGAGCACGAGCCGCTGACGCGGCGCAGCGCGGTCATCGCCGCGCTCTCGCTCGTCCTCGCGGCCGCCGCAGGTCTCGTCGCACACCTCCTGCTCGCGCTCATCGGCCTCGTCACGAACCTCGCGTATTTCGGACG
This sequence comes from Gemmatimonadales bacterium, assembly GCA_036377655.1. Taxonomy (GTDB): domain Bacteria; phylum Gemmatimonadota; class Gemmatimonadetes; order Gemmatimonadales; family GWC2-71-9; genus CAMLLJ01. The sequence continues at coordinate 10,709 of DASUXZ010000035.1, read as the reverse complement.
GGTCTCGCTCGAGCTCGCGTCCCCCGTGGGCCACGGGCTCGGGGTGGCGGCCGTCGGCGTGCCCGTGGCCGGCGCGCTCGTCATCGGTCTCATGGCGCGCTACGGCTCCGCGGCGATTCGCGGGCATGGCATCCCCGAGGTGATGGAGCGCGTCCTCTTCGGCGAGAGCCGGATCCCGCCGCGCGTCATGGTCCTCAAGCCGGCATCGGCCGCCGTGGCGATCGGGACGGGCGGCCCGTTCGGCGCCGAAGGCCCCATCATCGCCACGGGAGGCGCGCTCGGCTCGCTCGTGGGGCAGCTGGTGCACGTCACGGCGGACGAGCGGAAGACGCTCCTCGCGGCCGGGGCGGCCGCGGGCATGGCCGCCACGTTCGGCACGCCCGTATCGGCCGTGCTGCTCGCGGTGGAGCTGCTCCTCTTCGAGTACCGCCCGCGATCGCTCATCCCGGTGGCCCTCGCCGCATCGGCCGCGACGGCCGTCAGGATCGCCTTCGAGGGCAGCGGGCCGATCTTCCCGATGCCCGAGATGCGGGCGCCGGGTGGCGCCGCGCTCGCGAGTTATGCGGTGCTCGGTGCGATCGTCGGCGTCGCGTCGGTCGGCATCACGCGGTTCACGCATGCCATCGAGGACGGGTTCGAACGGTGGGGCGAGCGACTGCACGTCCACTGGATGTGGTGGCCGCTGCTCGGCGCGCTCGTGGTCGGCCTCGTGGGGCTCATCGAGCCGCGCACGCTCGGCGTGGGCTACGACAACATCACCGGTGCCCTCGGCGGGGGCATCGCCGGGCGCGCGCTCCTCGTACTCGTGGTGCTCAAGCTCGTGTCCTGGGCCGCCTACCTCGGGAGCGGCACGTCGGGCGGAACGCTGGCGCCGCTCTTCACCATCGGCGGTGGCCTCGGGGCGTGGCTCGGGGCGGGCGGGGCCGCGATCGCTCCCGGACTCGGCATCGATCCGCGGATGGCGGGCCTCGTCGGGATGGCGGCGATCTTTGCCGGCGCATCGCACGCCCTTCTCGCCTCGGTGGTCTTCGCGTTCGAGACTACGCGGCAGCCGGTCGGGCTCCTCCCGCTCCTCGCCGGGTGCTCGGCGGCCTACTTCGCCTCGCTCCTGATCGAGCGCCACTCGATCATGACGGCGAAGCTCGCACGGCGCGGAGTGCCGGTGCGGCTCGAGTACTCGGCCGATCATCTCGCACAGGTCCTCGTGCGCGACGCGATGAGCCGCGCCGTCGAGACGCTCCCGGCGGACGAGCGCATCGCAACGGTGCTCGGGACGATGACGCGCCGCTCGCACCAGGGGTTTCCGGTCGTCGACCGGGACGGCCGGCTTCTGGGGGTGGTCACCCAGCGGCAGCTCCTCGAGGCGGCGGACGAGCCGGAGCGAGCCGTCCGGGAGATCGTGACGCGCCCACCGGTCATCGCCTTCGAGGACAACACGCTCCGCGAAGCGGCAGACCACATGGTGCTTTCCCACGTCGGCCGTCTTCCGGTCATCGCACGGGACGACCCGGGCCGGCTCGTGGGCATCGTCACGCGGAGCGACCTGCTCGCCGCGCACGCGCCGCGGCTGCGCGCGGCGCGGGAGCGGTCGTCGGCCGTGCCCTGGCCGCGCGGCGTACGGTGAGCGAGCCCCCCCACCCGGAAGCGCGCGAGCTCGTCCTGGCCCACGGGTGGAACGCGACCTCGTACCAGATCCTCAACCCCGGCATCGCGCACTGGTTCTCGAGCGGTGGCGATGCGGTCGTCGGGTACGCGGATCACGCCGGCGTGCGAGTCGTCGCGGGGGCTCCGGTCGCGTCGGCCGATCGGCTCGCCGAGGTCGTGTCCGAGTTCGAGGCGAGCGCTGCGGCGGAGGGGAAGAGCGTCTGCTACTTCTGCGCGGAGGACCGGCTCGGGCGGCTCCTCGGGCCTCGCCGGTCGCACGCGCTCGTGCTGCTCGGTGCCCAGCCGTCGTGGGACCCTGCCGGGTGGGCCGAGCGCATCGCGGCGCGACCTTCCGTGCGGGCACAGCTTGCGCGGGCCCGCCGGAAGGGTGTCGTCGTGACGGAGGAGGCGACGCAGGCTGCCGAGCGGGATGCCGGCATCGAGGATTGCCTCACGCGGTGGCTCGCGACGCGAGGACTCCCGCCCCTCCATTTCCTCGTCGAGCCGGAGACGCTCGGGAACCTCCGCGACCGGCGCATCTTCGTGGCGAGACGAAGCGGAGGCACGGCGGGGTTCCTGGTCGCCTCGCCGATCCCCGCACGCCGCGGCTGGCTCGTCGAGCAGTTCGTGCGCGCGCCCGATGCGCCGAACGGAACCGTCGAGCTGATGATCGATGCGGCGCTGACGGCGCTCGCGCGGGACGGCGCACGTTACGTCTCGCTCGGGCTGGCGCCGCTCGCGCGCCGTTCCGACCCGCTGCCCGGGAGCCAGCCGCCCGCGTGGCTTCGCCTGCTTCTCGGCTGGATGCGGGCGCACGGACGGCGCTTCTTCGACTTCCGGGGGCTCGAGGAATTCAAGGCCAAGTTCGCGCCGGCGGCGTGGGAACCCGTGGTCGCCATCTGCAACGGGCCGGCGGTCACGCCGCGGCCGGTCTACGCGATCGCCGCCGCATTCACCGGAGGGCAGCCGATGCGCACCCTCGCGAGGGGCCTCGCGCGTGCGGCCGGCCGGGAGCTCGGGATCGGGAGCGCGAGCGGGCGGCGAGCCGGCCGTTGAGCGCTACCGGAGGCGGCCCCGGGCTTCTATTTTTCGCGCGTTGGACAGGTGTCCGAGTGGCTGAAGGAACCGGTCTCGAAAACCGGCATACCCGCAAGGGTATCGTGGGTTCGAATCCCACCCTGTCCGTATGACGTTCCTCCTCCTCCTCGCCCTGCAGGCAGCCCCTGCGGCGAGCCTCGGCGATCTCGAGGGCAATTACTGCCTGCAGACGGGATACTGCCGTGCGCCGGAGGACACCTACCGCCGGCCGCCTGCCGGGCTTCTCTTCCTCGCCACCGGCGTGGTCGCCGTCGGTCTCGCCGGTCTCCGGCGCCGCCCGGGCTGAACCTTCCTCCCACACCGGAGCACCCATGGCGGGCCTGATCGAGACCTACGTCTACGTCGGGATCAAGGGCCATGTCGTCGCGCTCGACAGCGCGACCGGCACCGAGCGGTGGCGGAGCAAGCTCAAGGGCGGCGATTTCGTCAACGTGGTGACGGACGGCACCCGGATCTTCGCAGCCACGCAGGGCGAGATCTTCTGCCTCGACGGAGCCACCGGTACGCCGCTGTGGCACAACCAGCTGAAAGGGCTGGGCCTCGGGCTTGCGAGCATCCTGCCCGGGAGCGCCCCCTCCGCCGGCCCCGGCAGCGCCCTCGCCGAGCAGCATCGGCGGGCCCGCGCGGGAGCCGCAGCCGCCGGCTGACGCACCGGATCGCAGCGATTCTCCCGCTTCCTAAGCCACCCTCCGCCCGCTAGCTTTCCGCCTCCCAAGGACAGGTGGCCGAGTGGTTTAAGGCGCACGCCTGGAACGCGTGTGTACGTGAAAGCGTACCGTGGGTTCGAATCCCACCCTGTCCGTCCCATCCCCCTCCGGGAACCTCGCCGGCCCTCCCTGCGTATCATCTGATGTCCCCCTTGGCCGAGGTCCGCATGCTGATCCGGAGACCGCCCGACATACCCCCTCGCGAGATCACCCCCGAGCGGCTCTTCTGGGACCGGCGCCGTTTCGTCGGGGCGCTCGGGCAGGGGCTCGGCGCGCTCGCGATCGGCGCCGTGACCCCCGGGATCGCCGCCTGCTCGACCGGAGAACGGCTGCAGCAGGGCGACGACAAGCTCACCCCGTGGGACGACGTCACCGGCTACAACAACTTCTACGAGTTCGGCACCGGCAAGGGCGACCCGAAGCGGAACGCCGGCTCGCTCCGGACGCGTCCGTGGACGGTGCGCGTCGAAGGAGAAATCGCGAAGCCGGCCACCTACGCGCTCGACGATCTCCTCCGCCCGTTTCCGGCCGCCGAGCGCATCTATCGCCATCGCTGCGTCGAGGGATGGTCCATGGTGGTCCCCTGGATGGGCTTTCCATTGCGGGACCTCGTGAAGCGGCTCGAACCGACCTCGCGCGCGAAGTTCGTCGAGTTCACCACGCTCCATGATCCGGCACAGATGCCCGGCCAGCGCAGCGACATCCTGGCGTGGCCGTACGTCGAGGCGCTCCGTCTCGACGAGGCGCTGCATCCGCTCACGCTCATGGTGACCGGCGTCTACGGAAAGCCGATCCCGAACCAGAACGGTGCGCCGCTCCGCCTCGTGGTGCCGTGGAAGTACGGCTTCAAGGGCGGCAAGTCCCTCGTCCGCATCCGCTTCACCGAGCGGCAGCCGGCGACCACCTGGAACGTGGCGATCCCGCACGAGTACGGGTTCTACGCGAACGTGAATCCCGAGGTGGACCACCCGCGCTGGACGCAGGCGCGCGAGCGGCGCGTCGGCGAGCTCTTCCGCCGGAAGACACTGATGTTCAACGGATACGCCGACCAGGTCGCGTCGCTCTACGCGGGGATGGACCTCCGCGTGAACTACTGACGATGCGGCAGGCGAAGGCGCTCGTCTTCGCAGCGGCCCTGACGCCCTTCCTCTGGCTCGTGCGGGGCGTGGTGTCCGGTGACCTTGGCACCGATCCGGTCGAGACGATCGCCCAGGTCACGGGCGTGAGCGCCCTCGCGTGCCTCGCGGCCACGCTCGCGGTGACGCCGCTCCGGCGCCTCACCGGCTGGAACGCCATGATCCGGCTGCGCCGGATGCTCGGGCTCTTCGCGTTCTTCTACGCGCTTCTCCATGCCTCCGACTTCTTCGTGTTCGACCATATGCTCTCGGTGCCGAGCATTCTCGAGGACGTCGTCGAGCACCCCTGGGTGCTGTTCGGGTTCACGGCGCTCCTGCTGCTCGTGCCGCTCGCGGTCACCTCGACGAGCGGCTGGGTGCGGCGGCTCGGCGGGAAGCGGTGGCAGCGGCTCCACCGGCTCGTCTACGTCATCGCGCCCCTCGCGGCGGCGCACTACTACCTGGCGGTGAAGCGGGACGTCACCTGGCCCACGGTGTTTGCCGTCGTCTTCGCCGTGCTCCTCCTCGCGCGCTTCGTCGGCCGCCCCGCGCGCGCCCTCCGGCGGGGGCCGCTACCATCGTCGGGGCCCGAGCGCTAAGTTCCGGGCATGCCGCACCTTCGCCGCTTTCTTGCGCTCCTCCTCCTGGCCGTGTCTCCCGGGCTGGGCGGGGCTGCGCTGCAGGCGGTGCATTCCTGCGCCTCGCGCGATGCAGTGGCGGCGGCCCGGGATGCGGACATCCATCACGGCGGCCATCACGGCGGCGATCACGGCGCGCCCGACGATGAAGGCGGCTGCCGGTGCATCGGCGATTGCCAGGCCACGCCGTTCGCGGCACCGTTCGCTGTTCCGGTCGTCGCATTCGCCGCGGTTCCACCTTTCGCGGCGCTGCCGGTCGCCGCAGGTCCGCGCGTCGCGCCGTCGCTCGGCGCCTTCCGGCTCCTCCCTCCCGCAACGGCTCCCCCCCGCGCCTGACCCCCGGCCTTGCGGCCGGTGTCGGTGTCCGTTCCGGTCCTCCGCCAGAGGAACACCGGAGCATCGAGGCGTGCGCCCGGCTCAGCCGACGGCGCCAGGCGGGAGTGAAGATGACAGACAGGTGGAGTGCATTGCGGTCGGGCGCGCGCGTGTGTGCGCTGCTGGCCGCGCTCATGCTGGTGGGCGTCCCGGCCGCCGCGCAGGACCGGGTCGGCGGCAGCGTCGAAGGAGTCATCACCGCCGAGAACGGCGTGGCGGTCGGCGGGGCGCATGTCGCATTCGGCTCCCCGGCGATCCTCACGGTCGCCGATTCGGCGGGACGGTACCGGATCGAGGGGGTCGCGCCGGGCGACGGACGGCTCGAGGTTCGCGCTCTCGGATTCCGCACTGCGGTCCAGACGGTGACCGTGCGTGTCTTCGAGACGGCGCGCGCCGATGTCGTCCTGCGCGCGGCCACGGTCAACCTGCCCGATCTCGTCGTGAGCACGTCACGGGACGAGCAGCTCGCCTCGCGGACGCCCCTCAGCGTCGCCGTGATCGGTGCACAGGAGATCGCAGAATCGCGGAGCCACCACCCGGCGGACCTGGTCAATCGCTCCCCGGGCGTCTACGTGAGCAACGCAGGTGGCGAAGGGCACTTCACGGCGATCCGCCAGCCGATCACCACGAAGGCGATGTACGCCTTCCTCGAGGACGGGGTCCCCACCCGCTCCACGGGCTTCTTCAATCACAACGCCCTCTACGAAATCAACCTGCCGCAGGCCGGGCGCGTCGAGATCATCAAGGGTCCGGGCACCGCGATCTACGGGAGCGACGCCGTCGGCGGCGTGGTCAACTCCTTCACCCGGGATCCCTCGGGTCAGCCGACGGGCGAGCTCTTCGTCGAGGGCGGGAGCAACACCTATCTCCGGGCCCTCGGCACGGCGAGCACCACGGCCGGACGTCACGGCCTCCGCGCCGACGTGAACGTGACGAGCGCCGACGGCTACCGTGACGGGACGTCCTACGCGCGGCAGAGCGGCACGGCGCGGTGGGACGTGGCCCTCGCCGGCGGCGCGAAGGTCAAGACCGTGGCGACGTTCTCGCACATCGACCAGCCGGGCGACGGGGGCGGCGAGATCGGCGCCGAGGACTTCGCCACCGACCCCTCGCTCGTCTACACGCCGATCGCGGCGCGCCGCGTGCTGGCCGGGCGGCTCTCGTCCGAGGTCCAGGCGCGCCTCGGCGCCACCGCGCTCGGGGCCACGGCCTTTGCGCGTTACAACGAGCTCGACCTGATCCCCTCGTGGCAGCTGAGCTTCGATCCGCAGCTCTGGGAAAGCCGGCATCGCTCGGTCGGCGTGCTGGCACGCGCGCGCCGGCAGCTGCCTTCGCTCGGTGCGAGCGTGAGCGCCGGCGTGGACCTCGAGTACAGCCCGGGCAGCCGGCGCGAGACGCGCCTCGCGGTCGAGCGGTCGGGCCAGGTCTTCTCCAGCTACGAGCTTGCCGAGGTGCAGTACGACTACGACGTGGCCTTCTGGCAGGCATCGCCGTACGCGCAGGCCGAGCTCGCCCTGGGCAGCGGCGTGCAGGTCAATGCGGGGTTGCGGGTGGACAACCTCGGCTACGACTACGAGAACCGTCTCGGGACGCTCGCGACGGGATCGCATCGCCGGCCGGCGTCCACCGCCGTGAGCTTCTCGCGCCTCACGCCGAAGCTCGGCGTGGCCTGGGAGGTACGGCCCGGGACGTCGGTGTTCGGCTCGTATCGCGGGGCATTCCGCGCGCCGTCGGAGAGTCAGCTCTTCCGGCAGGGGTCCGCCGAAAGCACCGTGGATCTCGAGCCCGTCAAGGCGCACAGCCTCGAGGCGGGCGTGCGGACGCTCGTCGCCGGCGCGGTGACCGTCGAGGCCACGGCGTACTCCATGCGATTGAGCGACGACATCCTCACCTTCTTCGATCCGTCCACCGGGCTCAGGCTCACGCAGAACGCCGGTGCGACGCGCCATCGCGGCGTGGAGCTCGGCCTTGGCGTCGCACCGCTCCCGGACGTGCGGCTCGACGCGTCGGCGTCGTTCGCGTCGCACGAGTACGTGACCTGGGAAGCGCGCGGCGGCGACGATCCGATCGACTACAGCGGCAACGAGATGGAGCTCGCGCCGGGATTCGTCGGGACGGCGCGACTCTCCGTGCGGCCGCCGTTCGCACGGGACGGGCTCGTGGCGCTCGAGGTGGTGCGCCTCGGATCGTACTTCATGGATCCTGCGAACGAGCACACCTACGACGGGCACACGCTCATGAACGTGCAGGCCAACGTGCCGGTGTACGCCGGTCTCGAGGTCGTCGCGCGCCTCACCAACGTGACCGGCGAGCGCTACGCCGAGACGTCGTCGTTCAACGCGCAGCAGGGCGAGCGGTTCCGTCCCGGCGCGCCGCGCCAGCTCTACCTCGGCGCCCAGTACAGGTTCGGCCAGTGACCGCGCACCGCCTCCTTCGACTGGCCGGGACGGCGCTCGCGGCGGCATGGCTCGCGGCCTGCGCCGAAGACCGCCTCGAGATCACGGCGGCTGCGGCGCCCCCCACCGGGCCCGCCGCCGGCGACGTCGCAGTGGCGCGTGCGCCGGACGGAACCGGCGTCTTCCTCGCGTGGGTGGCGGGCGATTCGGGAAGCCGGCACGTCTGGTTCTCCCGGGCCGGCGAGGGCGGCGACTGGTCGGCGCCGGTGCAGGTGACGGACGTGGCGGACGATGTCGGCGCGCCGCACGGCGAATCGTCGCCGAGGCTCGTCGCGGGCGGCGGGAACCGGGTGGCGCTCGTGTGGAGCAGGAGCGTCCCGGTGGCCGGCCGCCGGTGGCCGGCCTCCGAGATCCGGTTCGCGCGGTCGCTCGACGGCGGGATCACCTGGAGTGCGCCGCACACGCTGAACGACGACAGTACCGGCGCCCCCGGCACTCACACCTTCCACGGCGCCGCCTGGCTCGGCGGCGACTCGCTCGTCGCGGCCTGGCTCGACGAGCGGGGCGGCGCATCGTTCCCCGGGCATCATCACGCCGCGGACGACGACGGCGCGGCGTCCGCCACCGAATCCGACGCGCGGATCTTCGTCGCCGTGTCGGGCGACTTCGGCGCCACCTGGTCGCCGAACCGCCCCGTGTGGGGCGCCGTCTGCCCGTGCTGCCGCGTGTCGCTCGCGCGCGACCCGTCCGGCACGCTCATCGCCGCATGGCGGAAGCACTTTCCCGGCAGCATCCGCGACGTCGTGACGGCGCCGCTCCTGCCCCTGCCGGGCGAGCCCGAGCGCGTGCACCGGGACGACTGGGAGTATCCGGGCTGCCCGCACACGGGACCGGCGCTCGCCGTGGATTCCGCGGGGGCGCGCCACGTCGCCTGGTACACCGGAAAGCCGGGAGGCGCGGGGATGTTCTATGGCCGGGTGGCTCCGGGCGGGGGGGCGACGCCGGCGGCCACGCCCCTCGTCACGGGCGCCGGGCTGCAGACCGGGCACGCGGCGATCGCGGCGACCGGCTCGGGCGCGCTCGTCGCCTTCGACGTGGACGAGGGCGGTGCCCGCGCGATCCGGGTCGCGCGCGTGGATGCCGGCGGCGCGGTCGCCGGCATCGAGACGATCGAGGGCTCGGCCGGGGGGACGTACCCGCAGCTCGTCGCGCTCGCCGAGGGGGAGGCGCTCGTCGCCTGGCGGCAGGGCGGCGACGCCGCGGGCATCGGCCTCGCGCGCATTCGCTGGAAGTAGCGCGGCGGAAGTGCCCTGAGTACCTTCCGCCCCCGATGACCGCACGCACCCAGCTCCTCGACGACCGCGCCATCGGCCGCGCCCTCGTGCGCATGGCGTCGGAGATCGTCGAGCGGTGCGGCGGGACGGCCGGGATCGTGCTCGTCGGCATCCAGCGGCGCGGCGTCGAGCTCGCCCTCCGCCTCAAGCGCCTCATCGATGCCGCCGAGAAGACCGACCTCCCCACCGGCAAGCTCGACATCACCCTCTATCGCGACGACCTCCAGACCATCGGCCCCCGGCCCGTGGTGGGGGAGACGAGCCTTCCCGACATCGACGACCGCATCGTCGTGATCGTGGACGACGTGCTCTTCACCGGGCGGACGGTGCGCGCCGCGCTCGACGAGGTATCCGACTTCGGGCGCCCGCGGCGCGTGCTCCTCTGCGTGCTCGTGGACCGCGGCGGGCGCGAGCTGCCGATCCAGGCGGACGTCGTCGGCACCACCGTGAGCCTCACGCCCGCCGATCGCGTGGACGTGCTCCTGAGCGAGCGGGACGGTCGCGACGTCGTCGAGCTCGCGCGAGGCGCCTCATGACGCCGGCCCTCGGCAAGGATCTCGTCGGGCTCGAGCCCCTGAGCGCCGACCAGATCCGCCTCATCCTCGACACCGCCGAGCCGTTCAAGGAAGTGAGCGAGCGACCGATCAAGAAGGTGCCGGCGCTCCGCGGCAAGACCATCGTCAATCTCTTCTTCGAGGCGAGCACCCGGACGCGGATCTCGTTCGAATTCGCCGAAAAGCGGCTCAGCGCCGACACGGTGAACGTCGCGGCGAGCGGGTCCTCGGTGTCGAAGGGGGAGACGCTCGTGGACACGGCCAAGAACCTCGAGGCGATGCGGATCGACATGGTGGTGATCCGCCACGGCTCGTCGGGTGCCGCGCGCTTCCTCGGCCAGCGGATCGCCTCGAACGTCATCAACGCGGGCGACGGCAAGCACGAGCACCCGACGCAGGGCCTCCTCGACATGCTCACGCTGCGCGACCGGTTCAAGCGGCTCGACGGGCTCAAGGTGGCGATCTGCGGCGACGTGCTCCACAGCCGGGTGGCCCGGAGCAACATCTGGGGGCTCACCAAGCTGGGCGCCGAAGTGGGCGTGTGCGGTCCCGCGACGCTGCTGCCCCGCAACGTGCACGAGCTGGGCGTCACCATCCTGCCGCGGATCGAAGATGCCATCCAGTGGGCCGACGCGCTCAACGTGCTCCGGCTCCAGCTCGAGCGCATGCAGTCGGGCTTCCTTCCCTCCCTCAGGGAATACAATCGCGTCTTCGGCGTCACCAACGAGCGGCTGGCCCGGGCGTCGAAGGATCTCCTCATCCTTCACCCCGGGCCGATGAACCGCGGCGTCGAGATCGACAGCGACGTGGCCGACGGACCCCACAGCGTGATTCTTCCCCAGGTCACC
>DASUXZ010000034.1:0-3074 GCA_036377655.1 Gemmatimonadales bacterium | reverse complement strand
AAATCCTCGGCGGCCGCGGCGACCTCGTCGCACACGCGCTCGATCGACTGCGCCTGCGGCCCGTGCCCCTCCATCTTGAGCATCTGCGCCCGCTCCCGCGCGTCGGCGAGAACCTGTTCGAGGGTGCGGGGCTTCTCCTGCTCAGCTGCCATCGGTCGTCCCTTCCCGTGTCGCGCTCAGGCCGGCGCCATCGCGTACTGGTCGGCGAGCTCCTCGTGGAGCCGGCGCGCGCGGTCCATCTCGGCTTCCGTGTCCTTCGGCGCGAGGATCCCGAGATCCACCTGTTTCGTGCGGACCTTGTCGAGGCCCTCGAGGTGGAGGTGGAGGGCGAGCCGGACCGACGGGATCACGGACGCCTGCATGCCGACGTCGTTCCGGTCGTCCTTCTCCGAGACGTCGATCGCCTTGAGCACGACCTCGGCATGCCCCTCGATGATCTGGATCGGCATCGTGGCCACGCCGAGCCGATCGCACTTCTTCCGCGCCGCCTCGCACTCCTTCTGCAGCTCCTCGATCGCCGTCCGGAGCATGGCGCGATCGGCCGGGTTCGTCATGAGCCGCATGTCAGCCCTCCTCCTTCGCGATCCGCTGGTCGAGCTCGAGGTCCGGATCGACCGCGCTCACCGGCGAGGGCGCCGCTGGCGCAGCCTGCGCGCCCTTCTCGCGCTCGATGTCCGCCTTCTTCCGCGCCACCTTCTCGTCGAGCCGGGCCCGGAGGCCCTCGGTGCCGCCACTCGCGGCCGCCGCCACCGGCGGTGCAGACGTCTGCGCACCGGTGCCGAAGCGCCCGGCCAGCTCGGTGACCGCCTCCGCCCAGGTCGTCTCGCCGTCCCGGACCGCGGTGTAGACGGTGCGGAGCAGCTGCAGCTCGGCGGGGTTGACCTGCTCGAGCGGCTTCCCGATGAGGGCCGTCACGTCGGCCGGGGTGACGCCGAGCGTCCAGAAGGCTTCGAGCAGCCGTTTCCGTGCGCCGGCCGGATCCTCGGCATCCTGCCGCTTCTGCGTGGCGAGGATCATCTCCTCGGCCTCCTCCTGGACGTCCGAGGGGATGAGGTCGAGGATGATGTTCCGCTTCGCCTTCGAGACGAGGGCGTTGGCCTTCGTAAGGAGCGCGTCCTCGCTGGCCGCGATCCGGTACGTCGTCTCGTTCCGCGAGTTCGTGCGCTTCGAGATCACCTCGTCGCCGGCGCGCACCTGCAGGCGCTCGACGAACTTCTCGACGATCACGTCCTGTTCCGTGGACCAGTTGGTCTCGAGGTCCACGCCGACCACCCGGTAGATCCGGCGCTCGGCGTCGTCGAAGACGATCATCGCCGAGACGTCCAGGTTCCCCCACGCGCGGCCGGCTTCCTCGGCGAAGCGGACCGAAAGGCCCGTCACCTTCTTCCCGTTCCCCACCGGCTTCTGGTACCGGGCCGACTCGGCGAAGCGCGGCCGCTTGCAGGCATCGAGGATCCGGAGCCGCGCCTGGTCCGGGTTCCGCGGCCGGCCGATCGCCATCAGGAACCGGGCCTCAATGGTGGCCTTTTCCCGGGCGGCCACCGCGGTGGCGCTCGTCTCGGCCTGCGGCGCCGGCGCAGCTGCCTCGCGCGGCTGGAGCGAGAGGCCGGGATCGGCCGCGCTCTGGCGGGTGTGGACCTCGGGGCGCTCGCCCGGGAAGGGCGGCGCGTCGGCGCCGGGCGCGCCCGGGCCGTGGTGCGTGGCGGTCGTCATCAGACAGCTCCCTTCGCGAGCGCGGGGAGGAACCGGCGGCTCCCCGGCCTGGTCGTCGTGTGGGTGTGCAGGATCCGCGCGGCCGTCTCGGCGTCGACGTACGCGGCGAGGGCGGCGGCAACGGCCTTCCAGTCGGTCACCTCCGGACGCCTTCGCGCTCTTCCACGTGCACTTCGAGCCGTCCGGGAACGCGAGCCCATCGTGCTCGGCGATCGCCATCTTGAGCGGCGCCTCGAGGTCCCCGATCTGCTGCTCGAGCTCCTTCGCCTCCGCCTTCGCCTCGCAAAGCATCCGGAGCATCTCGTACTGGTCGGCGGTGCCGTCGAGCATCGTGCCGGTCGAGGCGGGGAAGAGGCGCTTGAGCGTGTCGCCGTCGCGGGCGCCGACGGCCGGCGCGATTCCGAGCCGGACGTGCTCCTCCCAGAACGCGGTCACGAGCTCGACGATGTTCCGCATCACCGCCTCGTCGCGGTAGAGCCGGAAGAATCGGGGCGGCTTCCCGCCGAGCACCGCGGCGACGTCGCAGCGGTCCGTCTCCGTGACGAACATCTGCCAGTAGCCCTGGGCGGCGACGGCATCGGGGATCTCGTCGGTGCCCGCCTCGCCGAACTCGTGCGAGGTGAAGAAGCTCCGGTTCTTGCACTCGAGCGGCCAGCGCGCCGTGCCGTCGGCGACCATGCGATCGGGCGTGGCATACGCCCAGTCGATCGACGCGTGCCGGAGCGTGGGCGAGGGGGTCACGGTCCGGTCCGGGAACTGCCGGACGTAGAACATGACGATCACGGGCTCGATGAGCGTGCCCCAGACGGTATCATCGTTCCCCTCGAACGCGGGCAGCTGGCCCGTCTTTTCGAGGAAGACGTCAAGTGGCGTCCGGAAGCGGTCGAGCCCGCAGATCGCGGGGACCTCGCTCGCGCCGATGCCGGTGCGGCGCTCGGCGAGCTCAGCCGGGGTGAACGAACTCAGCGCCCCGACGGTGCGTAGCTGGGAACAGGGCCAGCGCGAGCCGGATGGCGCCTCGAGGCGGCTGCTGCAGATCGCGGACCGCGATCCGGCGGTACTGATGTCCGTGAGCGGCGCGGCCAAGAAGAAGCGCTAACCCGCAGGCCGACCCCAGTTCTGATTCGGGATTTGCTCGGCCCGAAGCCAACCCGAAACTAGGGTTTATCCTAGTGACGGCGGTGTCGCTCGCTTCCTAACGTGAAGACACCCCTCTGCAAGCAGTTTGAACCTTGGTTGAGGCTTCCGGTGTCTATGGCACCAAAGGCGACTCGCCGGATCGGCCTAACTGCGTGATCCGTCGTCCACCCGGACGTGCGGCGGGGGAGGGGCCAAGCGTCAGACTGTTTGCACAGCCAGTG
>DASUXZ010000033.1:0-6357 GCA_036377655.1 Gemmatimonadales bacterium | reverse complement strand
TGGTTGCCTTCTTGGCCACTTCGGTTCCTCCCGATCGCAGGACGTTCGAACTGCCGGACCGCGGAATCTAGCGGGGCGCCGCGAGCACCGCCGCCCAGGCGTGGTCGTCGGGGGCGGGAAGGCGGCATTCGGCGCCGATGCAGAGGTAGCCGGCCGTCCGGCCACCACCCGTGGCCATGAGGGCGGCGAGGGCCGGGGGAAGGCCGTCGATCGACTCGTCTCGGCGGAGCCGGCGCACCACCCTCCGCGGAAGAAAGGTGGCGAGCGCGCGGAGAAGCATGCGACCGGCCTCGGCATCGCCAGCGGGGCCGGTTACGACGACATGCGCTGCCGGATGCAGCATCCAGTCGGCGGCGAGGAGCCACGTGGCGGCATGGAAACCGAGCGCGGGTGCGCTGCCGCCGAAGGCGCGGACGAGCGCCTCGCCGCGCTCACGCCACTCCCTCGAGCCCTTGTACTCGGCGAGGCGGAACGCCGCCACGGCCGCCACCCCGTTCGGGGACGGCGTGGGCGAGTCCTGCACCGGCTTGGCGCGCGCAGGGAGCAGGCCTTCCCCGGGGCGGTGCGCCGGCGTGTCGAAGAGGCCACCAGCCTCGGCATCCTCGTGGTCGGCCCATGCGCGTGCCAGCACCTGCTCCGCCCAGTCGAGCCACGCGCGGTCACCGGTCGACTCGAACGCGTCGAGGGCGGCGGACGCAGACTGCACCTGGTCCTCGAGGAATCCCGGCGCCCCGTCGGCGGTGTGGGGAAGCGCGCCGCCGGCGGCGAGGCGCCGAAGTGCGTCGAGGGTGGCGAGCGCGTGCTCCCTCGCCCAGCGGTCCTCGAGCAGGGCGCCTGCCCGGAGGAGCGCCGACGCGAGCATCGCGTTCCACGCGACGTACCGGGTGCGGTCCACGAACGGCGCGGTCCGCTTCCCGCGTGCGGCCATCATCTTCGTCATCGCCGACTCGAGGAGCGTTCGCACCTCGGGCTCGGGGCGGCCGGTCCGGAGTGCGATCGCCGGGATCGTCGCGGCGAGGTACAGGACGTTCCGTCCCGGGTCGTGGTGCATCTCGCCGGCCGTCCCGATGTCGAAGCGCGCCGCGGCCGCCTCGAGCTCCGCCTCCGAAAGCACCGCCTCCGCTTCGGCGAGCGTCCAGGTGAAATAGTCGCCGTCGTCGTCGAGCCCGACGTCGGCGTCCTGGCTCGCGCCGTAGCCCCAGTCGTCGTGCGCCAGCACCTCGCGGACCCAGCGCACGATCCCGCGCGCCACGTGCGCGTACTCCTCGCGTCCGAAGAGCGCGGCGGCGTCGACGTACACCCGGAGGAGCTCCGAGTTGTCGTACGCCATCTTTTCGAAATGCGGGACGATCCATTGCGCGTCCACGCTGTACCGGTGGAAGCCGCCGCCGAGCTGGTCGTGGATGCCGCCGGACGCCATGCCGTCGAGCGTCCGGAGGATGATGGTGCGGATCTCGTCGGAGGGCACGTCCGCCCAGCGATGGAGGAGCAGGGCGATCGCGCCCGGGTGAGGGAACTTGGGCTGGGTACCGAACCCGCCGTGCACCCGGTCGAACGTCTGCCGCATGTGGCCGACGGCGGCCTCGAGCGCCTCGGCGGTGACATCGCCCGCGCGCGACTCGTTCAGGTCGGCCTCGACCGCCCTGCGGATGGCCGCGGCCTGCGCGCCGACCTCGTCGCGCCGCGTGCGCCAGGCATCGAGCACGCTCTCGAGCACCGTCCGGAATCCGGGGCGGCCGTACTTTCCCTCGGGGGGAAAGTAGGTGCCGCCGTAGAACACCTCGCCATCCGGCGTGAGGAAGCCGGTGAGCGGCCAGCCGCCCTGGCCGGTGATGGCCTGCACGGCGCGCTGGTACCGGGCGTCCACGTCGGGCCGCTCGTCGCGATCCACCTTCACGCACACGAAGTGGTCGTTGAGGAACCGGGCGAGGTCGGGATCTTCGTACGATTCGCCGTCCATCACGTGGCACCAGTGGCACCAGACGGCGCCGATGTCGAGCAGGATCGGACGCTCGGCGCTCCGCGCGGCCGCGAAGGCGTCGGTGCCCCACGGATACCAGTCGACCGGCTGGTGCGCCGCACTCTGCAGGTAGGCGGAGGCTTCCGAGGCGAGACGGTGCGCGCTCATCCCGGAAGGTACGCGATATATTCTGCGGTATGAACCCGGCCGAGCCCTCGCAGGATCTGACGCGCGCCCGCGCCGAGGCGAGCGAGCTGCTTCATGCCGCGGCGGAGGAGCAGCGGATCTCGGGCGAGGTGCTCGAGCTCCGGCTCGCGCTCATCGGCGAGGCGCCGTCCGCTGCGGCGGTCGCGGCGATCGTCGCCGACCTCGCGCCGACCGGCGGGTACGACCTCGCTGCCCACGAGACGCAGACGGCGTGGATCAACGCGCCGGACTACACGCGGCTTTCCGCGGTCTTCGGCAGCACGAAGCGCGAGGGCCGCTGGACCGCGCCGCTGTCGCTCGACATCGAATGCATCTTCGGCGAGGTGCACGTCGACCTTCGCGACGCCACCTTCGGCGCCGGCGTGCTGGAGATCCACGCGGACGTGTGGTTCGGGGAGGTCGTGATCACCGTGCCGTCGGGCACAGAGGTGCGGAACGAGTGCAGCACGATCCTCGGAGGCTCGAAGCACGTCCGGCCGAAGCGGGGGCCCGTCCCACCGAACGGCCTGCTCGTGATCGTTACCGGGAAGGTCGTGTTCGGCGACCTGAAGACCCGCGAGAAGATGCCGAGCGACCTCGCGCCGGTGCCGCCCCCCGGGGTCCGGGGCTGGCTCGCCCGGGTGACGGGGCAGCTGGACTGACGCGCGGCGGCGCGCCGGGCGCCTTGAACGCCGAGGGGCAGAGGTCCGCCAGGACGCAGCGGTCGCACTGGGGCCGCCGCGCGATGCAGACGCGCCTGCCGTGGAAGATCAGGAGGTGCGACACGAGGGTCCAATCCTCGCGCGGCACCAGCTTCATCAGGTCCTGCTCGACCTTTTCCGGGTCGTCGTGCTTCGTGAGGCCGAGGTAACGGCTCAGCCGGCCCACGTGGGTGTCCACGGTCACGCCCTCGTTCATTCCCCAGGCATTTCCGAGCACGACGTTGGCCGTCTTCCGCCCGACGCCGGGGAGCTGCCGCAGCTCCTCCATGGTGCGCGGGATGCTGCCGCGGTGGCGCTCGACGACCGCCCGCGCCATCCCGATGAGGCTCTTCGCCTTGTTGCGGAAGAAGCCGGTCGATCGGATGATCGCCTCGAGCTCTTCCTGCCCGGCATCGGCGAGCGCGGCGGGATCGGGATAGCGCGCGAAGAGCGCCGGCGTCACGATGTTGACCTGTGCGTCGGTGCACTGGGCCGAGAGGATGGTGGCGGCGAGGAGCTCGTAGGCGTCGCGATGGTCGAGCTCGCAGCGCGCGTCCGGATACTCCCGCTTGAGCCGGCGGAGCATCTCCGCCGCTTCCGCGCGCCCCCGGCGGCCGCGTGGCTTCCAGTTCATCGGCGCCGGCGCGCGAAGGTGAGGAAGTCGTCGGCGCCGAGGGTATTCACGATGTCGCTCCCCTGCAGCCCGGCTTTCCGCGCCACCGAGATCCCGAACTCGATGTTCGCGAGGCCGGCGATGTTGTGCGCATCCACGCCGAGCGAGATCGCCGCGCCGGCCCGGCGCGCGGCGGACGCCATCCGCCAGTCGAGATCGAGGCGGTGCGGGTCCGCGTTGATCTCGAGGGCCACGCCCGTTTCGGCCGCCTTCGTGATGACGGCATCCATGTCCACCGCGTAGGGGTCGCGCGCGAGGAGCAGGCGCCCGGTCGGGTGGCCGAGGATCGTGAGGTACGGATTGTCCATGGCGCTCAGGATCCGCGCGGTCATCGCCGGGCCGTCCATGTTGAAGCGGCCGTGGATCGACGCGATGACGAAGTCGAGGCGCGCGAGCATCGGCTCGTCGTAGTCCACGCGCCCGTCCTGCAGGATGTCCGCCTCGATTCCCTTGAGCACGCGGATGCCGTCGAGGCGGGCGTTGAGCGCGTCGATCTCGTCGCATTGGCGCTCGAGGTCGGCCGCCGGGAGCCCGCCCGCGTACGCCGCCGCGGCGCTGTGGTCGGTGATGCCGACCCACGCATAGCCCGCGTCACCCGCCGCGAGCGCGATCTCCTCGACGGTGTTCGAGCCGTCGGAATAACGGGTGTGGCAATGCAGGAGCCCCGCGAGGTCGCGCCGCTCCACGAGGCGCGGGAGCCTCCCCTCGGCGGCGAGCTCGATTTCCCCCATGCCCTCGCGCATCTCGGGCGGGATCCAGGCCAGCCCCAGGGCGGCGTAGAACCGCTCCTCGTCCGGCGTCGGGACGAACTCGCTGCCTCGCCAGAGCGCCGCGCCCTGCAGGCCGAACCCCTCGGACGCCGCCCGCTGCGCGAGCTGGCGCAGGTGCTCGTCGCTTCCCGTGGCCTGCACGAGCACCGCGCCGGCATTGACCGGCGTCGTCACGACCACCTGCGCGCTCGTTCCGCCGGTGAAGCGGAGCGTGACGCGCCGCTCGTCCTGCCCGGCGAATTCGTCCACCCCCGGAAGCTGGCTCAGGCGGCGGAAGAGCTCCGCGGGCGCGATGTCGGCGACGAGCACGAGCGCCACCTGCCGCACGATCTCGGTGCAGCGCCGGACCTCGCCCGCCACGTGCGCCGCGAGGACACCCGGCTGCCGGGCGAGCGCCGCGCGGAGCGTCTCCGCTTCGTCCGCCGCGTGATGATAGAGGCGATGGCCGGCCGATTGCCGCACGAAGGCGATGCCGCGGAGGATGTTGGCCGCCGTCTTCGGCCCGAAGCGCGGGAGGCGCGCAAGCCGGCCGTCCTGCGCGGCCGCCTCGAGCTCGGGAAGCGAGTCGATGTCGAGGAGCTCGTGGATCTGCCTGATCTTCGCGAGCCCGAGCCCCGGGACCTGCATCATCTCCACGAGCCCCGGCGGGATCTGCTCGCGCAGCTCCTCGAGCATCGTGGAGCGCCCCGTCTCGGCGAGCTCGGTGACGATCCGCAGCGTCACCGGACCGATGCCGCGCGCTTCCGCGAGCGCGCCCGTCGCGATGGCGGTCCGCAGGTCCGTCGTGAGCCCGCCGACCGCGCGCGCGGCGACGCGGAAGCCGCGGACCCGGAAGCTGTTCTCTCCCCGGAGCTCCAGGAAGTCGGCGATCTGCTCGAGCACCCGCGCGGCGGCCTGCCGGTCGAGCGGTCCCGCGAGGCCCGGGCTCACCCGGTCGGCTCCAGCCCGCGCGCGCGCCAGCCGAGCTCGAGCAGCTCCTCTTCGCCGGCGATCGAGCGGAGGCCGGCCGCGGCGCCGCCTTCCATCAGTGGCGCAAAGAGCGCGGCGCCCGACGGACGCGCGAGGGACCCGGCCCGCGGACCCGCCACTTCGACGACGCTGAACCCGGCACGATCCGGATGGAGTCCGAAGACCCCGAGGACCCGGAGCGACTCTTCCGGGAGGGAATGCGTGAAGCATCCATCGAGCGGTTCGTGCGCCGCGCCCTCGACGACCTGGGCCCAGACGCGCCGCTCGGGGAATCGCACGTAGCGCGCGGCGCTCGCGGCCGGCGCCGCGCCGTCGGCGCTCGCGTCGAGCAGACCGACCGGCGCATCCACCACCTGGCGTCCGCCGGCCCAGAAGAGATAGGCATGGTGGACGAGCGCCACGAGCTGGTCGATCGCCTCACCGATGCCGTCCTCCGGCCGGAGGTCGCGCACGAGCTGGATCGCCTCGCGCGTCATGATGAACGCGTCGCGATCGGTCGGCTCGGCCCCGGCGAGCGCGTCGCGGAGCGCCGGAAAGCGCTCGTCGGCCACGCGACCGAAGACCAGCTCGAAGGGCGAGGTGCGCTGCACGATCAGGCGGCGGGGCGGGAGAGGACGTCGCTCACGATGCGGACGAACGCGTCGAACCGCTCGACGTACGGCACGTGTCCGCACCGCTCGAGCGGATGGAACTCCGCGCGGAGCGACGCCGCGGTCTCTCGCGCGGAGTCGATCGGAATCGGGTCCGACTCGCCGTGCAGGACCGTCGCAGGGACGTGCAGCGAGCGCAGGGCGGAGCGAAGGTCGTAGTCGCCGAGCGATTCCCAGACTTCCTGCTGCGTGCGGCCGGTGACGCGGAACGGCGTGAGCTCGCGCGCGCGGGCCGGATCGTGGAAATAGGGAGTGACGCTCAGCTCGAAGAGGCGCTGCTGGTAGGCCTCGGGATCCGTGTCCCGGAGGCCGCTTTCCCGGAGGGCGCGGCGCTCGGCCTGCAGGGCCGGCGCGGTGTTCCGCTCCGAAAAACGCGCCTCGAACGTCTCCCGCGCCGCACGCGAGGCGGGCGCCGGCGACACGAGGACGAGCCGCTCGACCCGCGCGG
>DASUXZ010000032.1:0-5600 GCA_036377655.1 Gemmatimonadales bacterium | reverse complement strand
CCGGCGTACTCGCCGATCCGGAAGAACCACTGCTCGAGGGTCCGCTGCTCGACGACGGCGTCGCATCGCTCGCAGCGGCCGCCCACGACCTGCTCGTTGGCGAGGACGGTCTTGTCGTTCGGGCACCAGTTCACGGCGGCGGCCTTCTTGTAGGCCTTCCCCGCCTTGTAGAGCTGGAGGAAGAGCCACTGCGTCCAGCGGTAGTACGCCGGGTCCGTGGTGGCGAGCTCGTGCCGCCAGTCGAACATGCCGCCGATCCGGACGAGCTGCCGGCGGAAGTTGGCGATGTTCTGCGGGATGAGCCGGGCCGGGTGCACGCCGACCTTGAGCGCGAAGTTCTCGCTGTGGATGCCGAAGGCGTCGTACCCGATGGGCTCGAAGACGTCGAAGCCCTGGAGCCGCTTGAACCGGCCGAAGACGTCGCTTCCCGTGAACGCGAACATGTTCCCCACGTGCAGCCCCTCCGCCGAGGGATAGGGGAACATCATGAGGTTGAAGAAGGGGCGCTCGGCGGCGTCGAGGTCGGGGGCGTTCGTTCCCCGCTCCTCCCAGCGCTGCTGCCACTTCGGCTCGACGATCTCGGGGTGGTAGGCCTGCTCTGTGGGCGTTTCGGCGTCGCTCATCGGTCACTGCGGTCGAGGAAGCATTCGGGCGAGCGGTAAATCTATCGGACCCACAGGGTTAGCGCCATTCGGCGGGGCCGCCGCGATCGGGATGTGACTGGCGTCATCGCGAGTGGAGCTCGCGCCGGCCACTTTCCCACCGACGGACCGCCGCCGCGGGTGGCGAAGGGGCTCGGGAGCGCACTAACTTGGACGCGACTCCCACCACCGAGCCTCACCCGGAAGCATGGCTGCCGACCATCTCAACCTGACGCGCGCGCTCCATCGCGTTGGCGCGCTCGCCGTTCTTGCGCTCACGGCGCTCGCCGCACTCCTCCTCTGGATCGTGGCGCGGCGCGCGGCGCCGGGGGCCGAAGTGCGCGAGCTGGTGCTCCCGGCGCTCCTCGCGTTCCTCGTGACCGTGACGCTCCTCGAGCTGCTCATGGTCTGGTGGCTCCGGCGACAGATCGTCGAGCCGCTCGCCGCCGCCGAGCTCGTCGCGGCGCGGGTGGCGCGCGGCGACCTCACGGCGGCGGAGTTCGGCAGCGACGGGCGGACGCGCGGCGGGCAGCTGCTCACGAGCGTCTCCGGGATGGTGCGCGCGCTCCGGGACCTGACCGGGGCCATCCAGAACGCCTCGACCGACGCGGCCGCGATGGCCGAGGAGATCGCCGCCTCGACGCAGGAAATGACGGCCTCCACCGAGGAGGTGGCGAGCACCACCGGCGAGCTCACCGACCGCGCCAACCAGCAGGCGATGATCGTCCGCGCCGCGGCGGACGACGCGGGGAAGATCCTCACGATCTCCCAGGAGCTCGCCGCGGGGGCGGTCCAGGCGGCCGAGCGCAACGCCGCGCTCGCGCGCGCGGCCCGCGCCCACAAAGCGCGGCTCGACGCGAGCACCGCCGAGCTCGAGCGGCTCACGGAGGAAGTCGAGCGGGGCGCCGCCGAGGCCGATGCGCTCGCCGCGGCATCGGGGGAGATCGAGAAGTTCGTCACGCAGACGAAGGCGATCGCCAAGCAGACCCACATGCTCGCGCTCAACGCCTCCATCGAGGCGGCGCGGGCCGGCGAGGAAGGCAAGGGGTTCAGCGTCGTCGCCGAGGAAGTGCGGAAGCTCGCGAACCAGGCGGCGCAGGCGGCGGCCTCGACGAGCAACACCGTCCAGGCGGTACTCGACCGGGTGCAGACGGCCCGCGAGCGGCTGATCCGGCTCGGCGAGGGCGGCATGGTGGCCCGGGACGCCGCGCACGCGGCGGCGGACGGCCTCGTCGACGTCGCCACGGAGGCGGAGGAGAACGACCAGTGGACCCGGCGCATCTCCGCCTCGGCGGACGAGGTGCGCGGGCTCATCGAGGGGATCGCCGGCCGGATGCGGGAAGTCTCCGCCGGCACCGAAGACTATGCGGCGGCCGCCGAAGAGATCGCCGCCGCGGCGCAGCAGCTCAACGCGTCCACCGAGGAGATCTCATCGTCCGCCGGGCACCTGGCGGATGCGGCGGAAAAGCTCACCAGCGCAGTCGGAGGGTTCCGGCTCGCGTAATCGCACACAGCGCCGGAGGATGGGGACATGAGTCGCGGACGATTCCTGATCGCAGCGATCATCGCGGTCATCAGTCTTGTGGCGTATTTCGGGAAGAGCAGCGAGAACCCGGTCACCGGCGAAGTGCAGCGTGTCGGCGACATCACGCCGGACCAGGAAGTGGCCCTCGGCCTGCAGGCGGCGCCGGAAATGGCGCAGCAGTTCGGCGGCCTGAGCCCGTCGCCCGAAGCGCGCCAGCTCGTGGCCGACGTCTGCGCCCGGCTCGTCTCCCGCAGCAGCGTCCAGCCGAGCACCGAGTACTACCGGTACGACTGCCATCTCCTCGCCGACCAGAACACGGTCAACGCCTTCGCCCTGCCGGGCGGCCAGGTCTTCATCACCGAGGCGCTCATGCGCCGGCTCGATACCGAAGGGCAGCTCGCCGGCGTCCTCGGCCACGAGATCGCCCACGTCGTCGGCCGCCACGGGGCAGAGCACATCGCGAAGCAGCAGCTCACGCAGGGCCTCACGGGCGCGGCCGTCCTCGCGACCTACGACCCGAACAACCCCTCGAGCCAGGGCAGCGCGGCCGTCGCGATGATGATCGGCCAGCTCATCAACATGAAGTTCGGCCGCGAGGACGAGCTCGAGTCGGACCGGCTCGGCGTCCGCTTCATGGGCGAGGCCGGCTACGATCCCCGCGGCATGATCCGGGTGATGGAGATCCTCGCCGAGTCCTCGGGCGGCGGCCGCCAGCCCGAGTTCTTCAGCACGCACCCGAGCCCCGAGAACCGGATCGGACGGCTCGAGGAGGCGATCGCGGCGGAGTTCCCGGGTGGGGTGCCGGCGGGGTTGGAGCCGTAGGGGGTCGGACGGTCGGACGGTCGGAAAGTCGGACGGTCGGACGGTCGGAAGGGGACGGGGCCTTTCTTCCCCTCGACACCTCCGGCCTTCGCCTTTGCACCGTTCCAACCGTCCGACCGTCCGACCGTCCAACCGCCCGCCTACCCCCGCCCTCGCGCCCGGTCCCACGCGTCCCGCACCGCCGCCTTGATGTCGTCCCAGGTGCTGGTGTGGTCCTTCCGGAACTCATACCGATCCCATCCCGCGCGCAGCTCGCTCTCGACTTCCTCCCACGACCGCTCGCCGAGCCGGGTGGCCGACTCGAACCCGTAGCGATAGGCGGGCCGGAAGCGCTCGTAATAGTCCGCGCCGATCGTATACGGGCGACTGGAAAAATTCTCGTTCCAGTAATTGTCCTCCGTTTCCCAGGCGGCGAGCCAGGTGGGGTCGGCCGCCTCGCGGTCCACGGAGTCCGCGGCCCCGCGCTCGGCGTCGAGCGGGCGTTCCTCAGGATTCGTCATCGGGATCTCCCTTCGTTCCGGTCGTGTCGGCAGCCGCAGGCGGGCAGCCGGTGCGAATGGTGACTGCGCCTGCAGTATCGGGCGCGGCAGCGGTATCCCGCGGAGCGGCGGGCGGGCGAGGGGTGCTCGGGACGGGCCGTACGGCGAGCTCGGCAGGACAGGGCCCGGCGCCGCGGAGCGTGTCGCTCGGAAGCGTCGGTGCGATGACCTGCCGGGGCACGTTCGCTTCCGGCGGGAGCTTCCTCCCCTGCAGGGTGTCGCTCGGGAGCGTCGGCGCCACCTGCGCTGCGGATGCCCCCGCCTGGAGCGCAAGAGCCAGCAAGGCCGCGGGGACGGCCCGGATGAGCATTCGAAGCATCGTTTCCTCCTGAATTGCCTCGATCAGGTTACCGCTCCCGACGGCGGGAGGGCTGTGACCGGACGCACCCGATCCCCTGCTATTTTCCCGCATGGCATCACCACCACCCCCCGCCGGTCCGCGCGGCCCGCAGGTGCGCGCGCTCCGCGCCGCGTTCCGCACCGTCGGCCCGATGGCGCCCGCCCTCGCGGCACGCTGGGCGGAAGCGATCTTCTGCCGCCCGCCCCGGCAGGAAGCCCGGCCGGCCGAAGAAGCCTTCCTCGCGACCGGGCGCGCGCTCACCCTCCCGGTCAACGGCATGTCGCTCCAGGCGTGGGAGTGGGGACGCGGACCGCTCGTGGTGCTCGCCCATGGATGGGGCAGCCGCGCCGGCCGGTGGGCGACGCTCGCGCCGGCGCTCGTCGCTCGGGGCTTTCGCGTCGTGAGCTACGACGCCCCGGCACACGGACGCTCGCCGGGGCGGCTCGCGTCGCTGCCCGAATTCGCCGACGCGCTGCTCGGCGTCGTCGCGACGCTCGGCCCGGCGCGCGGCGTCGTCGGGCATTCGCTCGGCGGCGCGGCGATCGCGGTGGCGCTCGACCGCGGGCTCCGTGCGGAGCGCGCGGTGCTGATCGCCGCGCCGTCGAACCCGGAATCGTTCGCGGACCGCTTCGCCGACGTGCTCGC
Organism: Gemmatimonadales bacterium; assembly: GCA_036377655.1. Lineage (GTDB taxonomy): Bacteria > Gemmatimonadota > Gemmatimonadetes > Gemmatimonadales > GWC2-71-9 > CAMLLJ01. The sequence continues at coordinate 1,088 of DASUXZ010000032.1, read as the reverse complement.
GATCCCGCCCGCCGTGCGCCGGTCGATGCAGGCCAACCTGGAGCGCCGGCTCGGCGTCGTCTGGAGCGACCTGCATCTCCCGACCATCGCGACCCGGCTCGCGACGCCGGCGCTCGTCGTCCAGGACACCGACGATCCCGACGTGAGCGTCGCCGACGCCGAGGCGATCGCGGCCGGATGGAATGACGCGGAGCTCATGGTGACCTCCGGGCTGGGCCACCGCGCGATCATCCGCGACCGGGCGGTGGTCGAGAGCACGGTCGAGTTCCTGGCACGCGGCGGAGCGACGGCCCGGTGATCGTGATGGACCGGGAGAACCTCTTCGCGCCGGGATGGTCGCACGTGGTCTCGACGACGAACGACATCGCCGAGCTCGAGGCGTTCCGGGTCCGGGTGGGAGCGCCGCCGGCGGCGCTCCAGCTTCGCAACCGGAAGTGGCCCCACCTCGACCTCAAGCTCGAGCCGCGGGAGGCGGCGCTCCGGATGCCCGGGATCGTGGTGGTGGAGCGGACCGCCGACCTCATCCGTTACGTTCGGGCCCATCGCGGACTAACTTCCCGCCCATGATGCACCTGCTCCGCAATGCGGACGTATACTCGCCGCAGCCGCTCGGCGTGCGGGACGTCCTCGTCGCCGCGGGACGCATCGCCTGGATCGGGGAGGGCCCGCTGGCGTTGCCCGCCACCCTCGGCGCGGACGTGACCGACCTTGCCGGCGCGCGGCTCGTTCCCGGGCTCATCGACTGCCACGCGCACCTCACCGGCGGCGGCGGCGAGGCGGGGCCGCAGACGCGGGTGCCGCCGGTGCCGCTCAGCCGTTTCACGGCGGGCGGCACCACCACGGTCATCGGGGTGCTCGGGACCGACGACGTGGTCCGGACGCCGGCGGAGCTCGTGACCGTCGCGCGCGCGCTCGAGGAGGAAGGCCTCACCGCGTTCACGCTCACCGGCGGCTACCACCTGCCGCCCGCGACCGTGACGGGAAGCGTGCGGGGCGACATCGTCCTCGTCGACCGGATCATCGGCATCGGCGAGGTGGCGATCAGCGACCACCGCTCGAGCCAGCCGACGCTCGACGAGCTGCTCCGG
>DASUXZ010000031.1:0-7223 GCA_036377655.1 Gemmatimonadales bacterium | reverse complement strand
CGACGCCGTCGCAGTCACACCGACCGCGTCATGACGATGTCGGTCTGGAGGTCGCGGCCCAGCTGGAACGGCGCCGTGCCCGCATCGTCGAAGCCGGCCTTGCGGTAGAACGCGCGCGCCCGCGGGTTGTGCTCCCACACGCAGAGCCAGACCACGTCCGCGCCGAGGCGCCTCGCCTCGGCGAGCACGGCAGCCATGAGCGCCTGGGCCACGCCGCGGCCGTGCCACTCGGCGCCGACATAGAAGCGCTTGAGCTCGATCGGCCGGGCGCCCGCGACGGCGGGATCGCGGCGGCCGGCCGTGAGCTGGGCATACCCGGCAAGCGCCGGTCCGATCTCCGCAAGGAACGTCGCGAACGCCGGATCGGCGAGCTCGCTCGCCTGCTGCGCCGGGCCGAAGGCCTCGCGCACGTATGCCGCCATGTCCGCGGGATCGTTCGCGGATCCGAATGCGGCCTCGAAGCACGCAGCGGCGTACCGGGCGAGCGCGGGCGCATCCTCCACCCGCCCCCGCCGCACCGTCACTTCTTCGCGTACTTCCAGTTGAGGTCCTTTCCTTCCTCCAGCAGGTCGATGGTCGCGGCGAGCCGGCGCTCGCGCGTGGCCTCCCGCTTCGCCTCCGCGATCCACTCGGCGTACTCACGCTGGTGGCTCGGGCTCATCTGTTCGAAGGCCTCACGCGCCTTCCGGTTCCGCCCCAGCGCGGCGCGGAGCTCCGGCGGGACCTCCACGGCCCGGGATGCGCCGCGCGGCTTCCGCGCCACCTTGATCCCCGCCTCGTTCAGCGCGGCCGCCTTCTTCACGTAGGCCTGGAGCGTGCGCCGCGGCGGCAGGTCGTCGATGCTCCGGATGCAGCCGAACTGGCCCATGGCGTCCCTGCTGATCATGCCCCGCTCCATGATGAGCGACGCCTTCCAGAAGCCGAGGCTGCAGTGCTCCTTGAAGGCGGCCATCCCTGCGAGCATCCCCTGGTGCATGAAGTGCGGCATGCTCCACTTCATCGCCTCCTCCACCTCGGGGCACGCCTCGTGGACCGATTCGCGAATGTGCGAGAGGATCGGGCGCGCGAACGGCGCCGCCTTCTCGATGTACGCGTCGACCTGCGGGATGCGCTTGCCCATGCCCTGCTCCGGCGTCGGTGTGTGCGTCAGCGGGGGGCGCCCCGTCCCTCCAGCTGCCCGAGGAGGCGCTTCGGCGCGGTCATGCGCCACGCCTCTTCGAGGATGTCCCCGAGCTCCCGCCAGTCGGTGGACCGGTCGAGCCAGACCCCGACCCAGCCGCTCGGTCCTACGTACGGCGGCCGGAAGTAGCGGTCCGGCGCCATGCGGATCATGAGCTCCTGGTCTCCGGGAGGGGCCTTGCACCAGACCGCGTTCCGGTCCGCGTGGTGGCCGCGTTCCGAATACATGGCGAAGAGCTTGTTGCGCACGCGGAAGGTCGGCGCCGACCACGCCTCGACCTCGTGCGCCTCGGGCAGGCCGAGGCAGACGCGCCGGAGCCGCGCGAGATACGGGGGCGCCCGGGACGTCATGCCGGTGAGGACGCGCCGAACCCGCGCGCCATCGCCACCGCCGCCGCCACGATGGCGATGACGAGCACGGCCTCCACGACACTGATCGCCGAAATCCGCCGTGCCTCCGCAAAGGACGGCGTCTCGCCTCGCGCGAGCGCCTTCCGCCAGCGCATGAGCGCCAGCATGGGCGAGATCTCGAGAATCACGACGAGGGCGAAGAGCCCGAGCTTGGCGAGGAAGACATGGTTGTCGAAATAGTACGCCGACGGCTTCTCGGTCTCCCCGAAGAGCCGCCAGAGGCCGGTGACGAGCCAGAGCGCCGCGGCGGCCCCCCACCACGCATCGGCCGTGAGTGCGCGGCGCGCCTCCGCCGGCCCCACGCTCCCGCCGAGCGACCGGGAGCGTGCCCAGACGGCGCCGAGGCCGATGCCGAGCGCGATGAGGTGCAGTGCCGCGAGGACGAGACGCGTCATTCCACGGGCCTCCTGTCCGGCCCCGGGTCGGTTCGCGCGACGTCTCCGAGGCGTTCGAGCTCCTCGCGAAAGATCCGCGGCAGCACGATGCCGCTGATCCAGCGCTCGAGTGCCGCACGGAGGCCCGGGCGGCGCGGAAACTCGGTCGAGATCGTGACGTCCGCGCCGCCCGCCGCCGGCTCGACGCGGAACGTCGTCACGAATGCGCCCGAGTGCGGTGTCTCGACGAGCACGCGCCCGGGCACGGGTTCCGTGATCGTGGCCGCGATCCGCTCGCTCCGGCCCCCGACGACGGCGGTGAACTCGATCCCGGTCCCCGCTCCGTATCCGCCGCGCGTGACGACGAGGTCGCGGAAGTACCGCGGCGGCAGGATGCGCGGATGGCCGCCGATGTAGTCGGCGATGATGCCGTACACCCGTTCGGGCGGCGCGGCAATGTGCGCGGATGCGGACACCGGGAAGGTGTCGGGCCGCAGCGGGCGCTCGGCGAGGTCAGCCATAGAAGGTCCCCAGGTGGCGCTCCGAGGTCGTGAGTCCGGCGGCAGCCTCGTCCATCGCCGCGTACGCCGCGGCATGCACGACCCTGAATTCCTCGTACGCGGCTCGCGAGGTCCAGCGGTCGAGCGTCACGTAGACCGCTTCGTGCACGACGTCGTGGAGGAGGACGGTCTCGCGGAACCCGCCCCCCTGCCGGAAGAGGCGGACCCAGTCACCCTGCGGGCCGTAGACCGTCTCGAACTCCGCACGTCGCGCCTCGGGAACCTCGTATTCCCAGACCGTCGTGAACATGCCGCTCCCTCACTCGTCCCGGTGCGGCTCGAGGTGGCGGACCTCGACCGGCACGAGCGACGATACCGCCGCGGCGACGAGTGTCCGGTGGCAATGCGTGGCGTCCGCCTCGAAGCAGAGGAGGCAGAGCCGCCGGCCGCTCCGGATCAGCTCCGCGAGGTCGTCGAGCTCGCGCTGGGCCTCGGGCATCGAGAGATGTCCTGCGAAGATACGGCGCATCTCCTCGTGGCGCCCCGCGCGCGCCGCCGCCCGCCCTTCCGCCGGCGTCCCGAGCCCCCGGAGGTGAACGTAGCCGATGCCGCCCTCTTCGAGGTGAGCGGCGAGCTTCGACTTCGAGAAGCCGGGCCGGCGCGAGCTCGCCACGGCTCGCACGTCCACGAGGATCTCGACGCCGGCCGCCCGAAGTACCTCGACGACCCGCTGGACGGTGACGCCCTCGTAACCGATCGTCGCCAGCTCGGCCGGCGTCACTCGACGGGGCATCCGAAGATCAGGATACGGGAAATCGTCGTGCCCTCGGGAATGCGGCCCCGCGCGGCATCGGGCGGAAGCGCCTTCACCTCCGGCGGGAGCCCGCCAAGCTCGAAGCTCATGCCGCATCGCGCGCCGAGCGTGACGAAGAGATTCCCTTCGCCGCCGATGATGGCACTCGCCGGGCGCGCGAGCAGCTCGCCGGCCGACGATCCCACGCCGATGCCGTCGTCGGTCGCGAGGCCGGGACGCGTCACCTCGATCCGCCAGACCGTGTCGCGAACGAGCACCGCGTGCAGCGGGTCCCCGCCGGCCCGGACCGCAGCGCGGTCCTCCGCCATCCCTTCGGGCCCCGGGACGGTGTCCCGCGAGATCACGAGGCATCCGGGTGCGAGCTCCGGGAGCGTCATGCCGACGCGGACGCACCCCGCGCCGCTCCCGTCGAGCGTCATCGCCGGCGCTTCGGGCGTGCCAGCGGCGGTATCGGCGGCCGTCCCCGGCGCGCGCCGGTCTCCGGCGCACGCGGCCAGGCCGAGCGCGATCAGGGCGAAGCGAGCTGCCATTGCCCCATGATCCGCGCGGTGACCTCGATGTTCTGCGGGGCCGGCACCGCGTTGGCCGCCGCCTCGCCCATCCCCGCGTTGCGGCTGTACATCGAGACGTCCATGTACGCGAGCGGACGCGGCTCGTTGCCCGCGGACGACACCGCGACGAGCGGCCCGAGGGCGCGGCCCGTCGCCGCCGCGAGCGCGCGCGCATCCTGCTCGGCGGCCCTGAACGCCTCCCCGAGCGCCCGCCGCCGAGCCGCATCGAGGCTGTCCGCCTCGAACTGGACCATGTCCACCGACGAGGCGCCCGCCGCGAGCGCCGTGTCGAGCACGGCGCCGAGCCGCGGAAGCTGGCGGGCGATCGCCTCGATCCATGCCGTCGCCTGGAAATCGACGATACGCCGGTTCTCGTTTTCGTTGGCGGCGACATGGACCCGCTGCACGCGGGCGGAATCGACGCCCGCAACGCCGCGGAGCGCCGCCAGCACGCGGCCGACGCGCGCGTCGTTCGCGCTGCTCGCGGCGGCGGCCGACGCGCCCCGCGACGAGACCGAGACGAGGACTCGCGCCCGCGTGGGTGGAAGCGTCACCCTCCCCTCGCCGGACGTGGTGATGGTCGGCACCGCAGCCGAGATCTTCGCGGATGACGGCGTGGTCTGCGCCCCGGCCGCCGGCGCGATGGCGGCGGCGAGCAGCGCGAGCGTGGCAATTCTCATGGCTTCTCCTGGTGAGCAGGCGCTCCTCCCGGCCGACGCACCGGGTACACCCGCAGATGCTCAATATCGTCCGCATCGCGCCAGACGGCGAGCATGGCGTCGTCGCGGAGCGCGAGGGGCCGTGCGCGGAGCGGGGCCTCCGCCCGGGCAACGAGGCGGCCCGCGGAATCGAAGACCAGATAGCGGCGCGCCGCCGCCCGCCGCCAGCCGTACTCCTCGACCCAGAATTCCCCGGACGGGGCCACGAGAAATTCGCCGATGAACGGAAACTCGGCTGCCACGCGCCGCTCGCGCTCGATCCGGCGCCACTGCTCGCGCAACGCTTCGGGTGCCTGCGCGTTGAACTCGTCGATCGCGCGGAGCGACTGCTCGAGCTGCTCGGCGCGATCCTCCGGCCGCACCGGCTGCGCGGGCACGAGGACCCGGATGAAGCGTTTCGGCGCGCCCCCGGCGTCGAACTCCCGGAGCTCGAAGGATTCGTTCGTCGCGGCGTAGAGCCGACCGCCGACGGCGTGGACGACGCTCGACCGGCCGAAGACCGGAAACTGCTCGGCGGGAAAGCTCGCCTCCCCCTCCTGGCCGAGGACCGGATACGTCTCGAGGCCGGGAAGCACCAGCACCGTGTCGAGCCGCGTGACATCCGAAGACGCGATGGCGACGGTATGCGGCAGCCGGACGGTCGGGCCGCTCGTCGCGCCCGAGGTGTCGGATTGCAGGAACGACATCGCGAGGCGCCCGCCCTCGAGCGGCTCCAGCGAATACGGACGCCCGATCCCCGCGATCGAAATGGTGCGGGCGATCTGCCCGCCCGCATCGAAGACCGAGATGCGCCTGAGAATCGGATCGTAGGCCCAGGTCGAATCTCCGACGCCCCACACGCGCGCGATGAACCGGAATTCGCCCGGCCCCTCGCCCCGGCCGCCGAATGCATCGACGGAATCGCCCTCGGGATCGAAGCGCCGGATCTCGCCTGCGCCATTGTCGGCGACGACGATCCTGCCGGACCCGTCCCAGTAGGCCGTCGTGATCCTGGCCAGCGCCGCCGGACCCTCTTCGGCGCCGCCGATGTCGAGAAGGGCCGAATCGGGGATGTCCCACCTCGGGAGGCGCTCGTCCGGCGCGGGATTTTCCGCGATCCGGATGCCGGCACTGTCCCGGAATGCGACGGCGACCGGGAGTGTGCCGCGCTCGCTCGCGCAGGCGGTTGCCAGGCATGCAATCGCACCGACCCAGTGGCCTCGCCGCATCATCGCCTCCGTTCGTGACATCGAGCACATCGGGCGCACGACGATCGTCGCATGCTGCAGGCACCACCCACGCGGAGGACCGCATGGCAGACCAGAGCAGGCGCGAAACGATCGAACCGAATCCCGGGGACAAGCGGTACGTCCGCCGGAACGAGCAGGGTGAATTCACCGAGCAGGACGACGTCGGCCGCTCGCTCGGCCCCTTCGATCACTCTCCGAAGTATCGCGCTGCCGCCTGAAGGACCTCGACGGCCGCGTGCACGCCATGCAGCGTCGCCGGCGGCCGACCGGGCTCGACGAATACGTAGCCCATGTCACCGCTGTCGCGATCCGCTGCGAACGGCGTGCGGTCGTTCCCGGCAACGAGGACGAAGCGGGTGCCCGGCTGGTCGAGCGCGGCGAATCCGGCGGCCTCGAGCCGCGGGCGCGTCTCGGCCCAGTGATACATGAGGTCGTCGAGGGCCGTGGCGAACCCGGGGTCCACCTCGAGCTCGGCGTCGGACAGGGGAACCCGCCAGAAGGCGATCACGGAACGGCCGCGAATCGAAACGGCCGGCGTGTCGGCCGCGGCCAGTGCCCGGATCGTGAACGGCGCGCTCGCCACGCCGGCCGCAGGATCCTCGGCATCCTCGATCCGGATCCGCGCCTCGTCGGACCGTTCGGGGCCGAACCCGGTGACGAATCCGATCGGGATCCTCCACAGGAGCGAATCCACTCCCGCCGCGAGTCCCATGGCGAGGTGCCCCCGGTCCTTGCCGCCGATGGCGACCGATACGCTCGTCGCGCCGGGAGGACGGCGGATCCAGCGCACGACGTAGGTTCCGCCCTCGTGCCACTCGGCGCCGCTCGTCGGCGAAAGAATCTCCAAGGCGGGCGCATCCGGAAGTCCGGCGCTGTCCGCGGCTCGAGGCAGCGAGTCGCCGTCCGCGCCGTGCCGCGCCCCGCCATCGGGACTCCGGGGCCCGCACGCGGCGATCAGGGCGGAGACGAGTAGAAGCGACCCGACTCGCGAAGCGCAGGTCATCCGTTCAGGTGCAACTTCATCCCGACGTGCGTCGCGCGGAACCCGAGCCGCTCGTAGAAGCGGTGCGCATCGGCCCGGGACCGGTCGGTGGTGAGCTGGACGATGCCGCAGCCGCGCGCGCGAGCCCGGGCGATCGCCTCACGCACGAGCTGCTCGCCGATCCCGCATCCCCGCGCGTCGGACCGCACCCGGACGCCCTCGAGGAGGGCGCGCGCCGTGCCGCGCCAGGTGAGCGAGGCGATGACGGTGAGCTGCAGCACCCCGATCACCTCGCCGCCGTGCTCCGCGACGATCAGCTCCTGGGCGGCGTCGGCGGCGATACGATCGAACGCACGGGCGTATTCCGCCGGAAGCGTATCGGTGGCGCTTTCGCGCACCGCGCCGAGCGCGTCGTCGGCGAGCAGCGCGACGATGGCCGGCAGGTCATCCCGCCGGGCCCGGCG
>DASUXZ010000030.1:0-13684 GCA_036377655.1 Gemmatimonadales bacterium | reverse complement strand
ATCCACGCGCGGAGCTCCATGCCGAGGAGGCGGATGTTGCGGGCGAAGAGCGCCTCGCCGGACGCGGTGGCGGCGCGCTCGAGCGTGTCGATCCGCGCGGCGGCGGAGCGCGCAGCCGGAAGCGCCTTCGTGTGCGCGGCGCCGAGGCCGCGGGCGAACCAGGTCACGGCCTCGGGCCACGGGAAGCGATCCCAGGCGAGCGTGGCCTGTTCGCGCACGGGAAGCGCGGCGGCCTCCTCCCACGCATGCCGCTCGAGCGCCACGCGCGCAGCGGTCGAGGAGAGATGGAACGCCGTCTTGAAGGTTGGCTCGAGGCGCGGCGTGGCGCGAAGGCGATGGAGTGCGTCCGCGGCCGAGTCATACTCGCCCTGCTGCAGCCAGGCGTAGGCGAGGTACTCGATCGCGTGCGGAAACTCGTCCCACACGAGGTCGCCCTTCTCGCCGGCAGGATGCTGCAGCGCGGCCTCGGCGGCGCGCACGTTGCCCGACACGACGGCGGCCCAGTCGCCCTGGCGCACGTAGATGTGCGTCGGCATGTGGAGCGCGTGCGGGTTGGCGGGCGCGTCGGCGGCGTAGCGGCGCACCACCTCGGGCGACTTCCCTTCCCGCCCCGGCGCGTCGTTCGCGTGGACGAGGTAGTGCTGCGCGCCCGGGTGATGCGGATCGTGCTCGAGGATCGCGAGTAGCAGCCCGGCAGCTCGCTCGGCGTTGCCGCGCTGCGACGTGTCGGCCGGAGCGGCCGCCAGGAGCGAAAGCGCACGGAGCGCGGCGATCTCGTCGTCGCCGGGATGCGCGGCGTATGCGTCGCCCATCGCGCGCTCCCAGCGCCGGATCCGCTCCCAGTAGTCGCGCGCGGGCTCCGCGTAGAACGCTTCGGCGGCGGTGATCAGGTCACGCTCGCGGGCGGACGCGGGACCGATCGCGCGCGCCGCTTCGAGCTCCTTCCGCCCCCGCGCGAGCTCCGCCGGGCCCGGCCGCGTTGGCCAGAGCGGCTGGAACAGCGTCATCGCGACGCCCCAGTGCCCCATCGCGCAGCGCGCGTCGAGGCGGACCGAGCGCTCGAACGACTCGCGCGCCTGGGGGTAGGTCATGTGATGAAGGAGGACGAGGCCGGTGTCGAACGCGGCGCGGGCGGCGGGGGCGCAGGCGACCGGCTCCTGTGCTGCGGCCATCGGCGGCGCCGCGGCCGCTGCCAGGATCGCTGCCAAGGGGGTGAGACGCATTCCGTAGCTTATCGCCGTCGCCGGTCGATGTCACGGTTCGGAGGGGGCTCGATAGAGGAGCACGGCGACAACGACTTCCCTGGGACTAGTACGCGAATACCGTGACCCCGAAATTGAGCGTGTAGACCTCGCCGCTGCGATCGGCGCCCTCGCGCTCGTTCTCCCGCAGGGTACTCCGCAGGTAGTACGCCTCGGCCGTCAGCCCGACATTGCGCGCCACGATCCACGTGATGCCGCCACCCGCCAGCCACTGGCGGAAGCTGGTCGCCGACGATGCGTCGTCCGCCGGTCCGGACCGCGACCAGATGAACAGCGTCCGCGCCGTCAGGTAGGGCAGCACCCGGCTGCGCTCATTGCCGAAGTAGTAGCTCACTCCAGGACCGAGGCCGCCCGCCCGGTGGACTCCTCCGCCGGCCGTCGAGTGGGTGAAGGCCACGTTCGCATGGACGGCGAGGTGCGGGGCCACGAAATACCCGACCTGGGGATTCAGGTCGATGGTGAATCGCCGGGTATCGTCCTCGAGGTCGTGCGTGCCGTTGATCCTGCCGGTGCCCGCGACGAGCCAGACACCACGGTCGATGGGCGACTCCTGTCCCTCGGCAGGCGTCGGCGATACTGCGGCGAGCAGCACGGCACAGGCGACACGACAGGTTCGGCGCATGGATTCTCGGCTTGCTGAAGGGTTGGCCTCTCCCCCTTCACACGAGAATCGGGCACCGCTCACGACATCGGCCGGCCGGACAGTGAACCGCCGCTGCCAGTCCGGAGCCGGCAGCGGCGGTTCATTCCTGCTTCCCGAACGAGGCAACCTTCATGCGGCCGGCGCCTCGGGGATGGCCGGCGCCGCGGGAACTTCGGGCGGAGCCACGGCGCGACTCGTCGTCACCACCGTGCTCGCGCTCTCCCACGCTGCGAGCCGCTCGGCGTCGCCGGCGAAGCGCAGGCGGTTGACGCCGTCGAGCGACTTCACGAGCTCGGCGACCTCGTTCGCGAGCTGCTTCAGCTCGGCGCTCGCGCCGACGTGCGCGCGGCGCCCTTCGATGAGTTGCGCCGACGCCGCGTCGAACCGCGCGATCGCCTGCTCGAGGTCGTCGAGCACCGTCTCGACCAGCCCGTGCCCGACGAGCTGCTCCTTCCGGCTCCGCGCCTCCGCGACCATGGTGCGGGCCGCGGTGCGGAACGCGAAGTTGGCCGCCTTGCTGCCGGGGAGCACGAACTTCGGTGCCAGGTCCGGCAGCTCGCGCCCGGCGATGCGGGCGATGCTCACGAGATGCGGCATGTGCGCCTTCTCGACGAGCCGGCGCACCTCGCGCTTCCGGGCCGACGCCTGGCGCACGGCGCGGGTGCCGGTGAGCTGCTGGTCCGAGAGCGCGTCGCCCTCGGCGATGCACTCCTCCAGCCGCGAGAGCATCGCGGCATAGCCGGCGCTCTCGTCGGGGTTGGCGCGCGTGAAGCCGAGCGCACGCGACCCCATCTCCAGGATCCTGCGAATCCTCTTGTTCATACGGTACCTCCCGAACGATGCCGGGCGGCGGCCGGGTCGTCGCTCCGGCGGTGCATTGCGGAACGCGAAGGGAGTCGGAGGTCCCGGCGGGCTGCCGGCTCCGGATGGGGACAGGGCGAGGGTCGTGCCATGGGCGGGGAGGCGGACGGTCGGACGGTCGGACGGTCGGACGCATCGGGGCATGAGCGATCAGCGGCGGGTCCGGCGCGCTTCGAATCGCGGATGGGACGAACGCGATGGCGTGCCACGCGGACGCGGCGAGCGCGGTCGGTACGTGGAAGAGATCGTCCGGTCAGGGACGGGGAGCGGTGGCCACCGGAGGGAGCATGGCCGTGCCGGGGGAAGGACGACGGTGACGGATGAGGCAAGAGACGGTACGAATGGAGATTAGGGCGTCACGCTCGGAGGGCGACCGTGCCGTTCGGAGGACGATGGTGCCCCGGCGACGACCGATGGAAGGCGCAGGGATCATGTCCGTGTTCGCCGCGGGTCCGAGGGGCCGCGGGAGGGGATGGGCCCTGCCGGGATGCGTACAACGGTGCACGGCGGAGATCGGCCGTGCGCGAAGGATATTCGCGCGATCGGGGAGGGGACCGACCATGCCACGGGAGGCACGAAGGTGCGGGGCACGCAGTGACTGGTGTTCCCGATTTCGGTCAGGCGCTGTTCGAAATCGTGGACAGTCGGGGGGCCGACGCTAGGTTTCCACCATGCGCATTCTCCTCGTCGAGGACGACCCGAAGGCCGCCCGCTTCGTCCGGCAGGGGCTCCAGGAGGAAGGGTACGTCGTGGACGTCGCGGGGGATGGCGCGGACGGATCCCGCTCTGCCCGGACCACCGCCTACGACCTCTTCATTCTCGACGTGCAGCTCCCGGGCATGACCGGGCTCGAGCTCGCGCGGGAGCTCCGCCGCAACGGCGTCGAGGCGCCGGTCCTCATGCTCACGGCGCGCGATTCGACCGAGGACGTCGTGCACGGGCTCGATGCCGGCGCCGACGACTACCTGACCAAGCCGTTCGCGTTCGACGAGCTGCTCGCCCGGGTCCGGGCGCTCACCCGGCGCCACGTGGCCGGGCCCGCCGGCGCCCTCCGCTACGGCCAGCTCGAGATGGACCGGCTGGGCCGGTCGGTCAGGGTCGCCGGCCACCCGGTCGATCTCTCGCCCCGGGAGTTCCGGCTGCTCGAGCACTTCCTGCTCCACCCCGAGGAGATCGTGACGCGAACCCGGCTGCTGGAACGGGTCTGGGACATGTCGTTCGACCCGGGGACCAACGTCGTCGAGGCGCACATCTCGAACCTGCGCCGGAAGCTCGAGGAGCGCGGCGCTCCCCGGCTGATCCAGACCGTGCGGGGCGCCGGGTATGCGCTCCGCCCGGCTCGCTGAGCCGATGCGGTCCTTCCGCGACGCCCTCGCGCTCCGCATGGCCCTCGGCATGCTCGCGCTCTTCGGCGCGGTGGCGGTGGCCAGCGTGATCGCGCTGCGGTCCCTGCTCTATGGCCAGCTCGACGGGACCCTGCTCCACATCGCCGAGGTGGAGGCGCGGCACGGCGCGGCGTCCACCGGCTCCGAGTTCGCCTTCCACGAAGGCGTGCTGCTGCAGGCGCGCGAGGACGCCGCGACGCCCCTCACGCGGTTCGCGCAGCTCTGGACGAGCGCCGGCGAGCCGCTCGTTCGGAGCCGCAACCTCGAGCGGGACCTCGAGCTCCCGGCGGAGGCGCGCTCGCACGCCCGCGGCGGCGAGATCGGCTGGGCCACCCATGACTGGAACGGGGAGCAGATCCGGAGCGTGGTCTTTCCGCTCGAGCGGGTCGGCGCGGCGCACGGCATGCACCTGCTCCAGGTCGCCGCCCCGACCGCGCCCCTCCTCAGGACGCTCCGCCAGTTCGGTCTCCTGCTCGCGACCCTGTCGCTGCTCGCGGTCGGAGGCGCCTTCGCCGTGGGGCGGCGCCTCGCGGGCGACGCGCTCCGGCCGACGACCGAGATCACCGCGCACGCGGAGCGGATCCGCGCCGGGACCCTCTCGGAACGGATCACGGCCCACGCCGACGTGCAGGAGTTCGGCCGCCTCGTCACGGTCCTGAACGACATGCTCGACCGCATCGAGCGGGCGTTCGAGGGCCAGCGCCGCTTCACCGCCGACGCGAGCCACGAGCTGCGCGCGCCGCTCAACGTGCTGCAGGGGGAAATCGATGTCGCGCTCCGGCGGGAGCGGTCCGCCGACGAGTATCGCGACGTGCTCGCGCGCTGCCGCGAGGAGGTGGCGCGCATGGCGGGCCTGGTCCGCGACCTGCTCGCGCTCGCGCGGAGCGACGCCGGCGTGCTCGCGGCGCAGCGCGGAGCGCTCGACCTCACCGCGCTCGCGAATCGCGTCGCCGAGCGCTACCGGCCGCTCGCCAGCGCGCGCGAGGTCGGCATCGTGGCGACCGGCGGGACCGCGCCCGCACACGGCGATGCCGCCCTCCTCGAGCGCGCGATCGAGAACCTGGTGGTCAACGCGATCCGTCACAGCCCCCGCGGCGGGACGGTGACGGTCGAGGTGGAGCCGTCCCGCGACGGCGCGCACGTCCTCCGCGTCCGCGACGAGGGGCCGGGCATCCCGGCCGGCCAGGCGGAAGCGCTCTTCACCCGGTTCTTCCGGGGCGATCCGTCGCGCCGGCGGGGCGACGGGTCGCTGCAGGAAGGCGCGGGACTCGGCCTGCCGATCGCGCGCGCGGCCGCCGAAGCGCATGGCGGCACGCTCCGATTCGCCGGGAATGCTCCGGGAGCGGTCTTCGAGCTGCGCGTGCCGGGCCACCTCAACGAAGCTTAATCTCCGCTTCACTCCCGTTCGCACCTTCGAATCCTATCCTTCGTGCAGCCGATCCCGGCGGCGCCCGACTGCCGTATCCCTCAGCTGCGCGACCATGACCCGCTTCCCGTCGTCCATCGCCATCGTCAGGAGCAGCGCCCTCCTTCTCGCGGCGCTCGGCTTCCCGGGCGCGAAGAGCGCGGCACAGGCCGTCGATGCCGGCAGTGCCCTCTCCCTCGGCCATGTGTACCGGGAGGTCGCGTCGAAGAACCCGCGGCTTTCTGCCGCTGCCGCACTCGCGCGCGCCGCCGAGGCGCGGGTGGCGCCCGCCAGGACGCCGCCGGATCCCCGGCTCCAGCTCGGGCTCATGAACCGGACGCTCCCCGGCTTCGGCCTCTCCGACCCGCTCGGGATGACCGAGGTCGAGGTGATGCAGATGCTCCCGTTCCCGGGAAAGCTGCGCCTCGCCGGCGAGGTCGCGGAGGAGGAGGCGCAGGCGGAGCGCTTCCGCGCGGCCGATGCCGGCTGGGACGTTCGCGCCCGCGCGGCGATGTCCTTCTACGAGCTGTACCAGCTCGACCGGTCGCTCGACGTCGCGCGTGAGACGCTGCGCCTCCTGCGGGATCTCGGCGAGACGGCGCGGGCGATGTACGCCGTCGGCGAGGGGCGGCAGGCGGACGTCCTCCGCGCGCACGTGGAGATCGCCCGGATGGAGGAGGAGATCGTCCGCATGGAGATCGAGCGCGTCTCCGCCGCGGCCGCGCTCAACGCGCTGCTCGCGCGTGCCGGCGATGCGGCGGTCGGCTCCCCGGTCCTCCCCGCCTTCCCCGAATCGCTGCCCCCGGCCGCCACGCTCGCCGCCGAGGCGGAAGCCCGGCGCCCGATGGTCGCGGCAGGCGAGGCGGACGCGCGCGCCGCGGACGCCGCGGTGCGCCTCGCGCGGCGCGAGATCTGGCCGGATCTCGAGCTGGGCGTGCGCTACGGCCAGCGGCCCATGGACGGCGGCACCGACCGGATGGTGAGCCTGATGTTCGGCGTGAACGTCCCGATCTTCGCGGGACGCCGGCAGCTCGCCATGCGCCGTGAGGCGGAGGCGATGCAGCAGATGGCGGCGGCGGACCTCGATGACATGCGCGCCGAAACGCGGGGGCGCGTGACGCAGCTCCACGCGGCCGTGGAACGGTCCCGGCGGCTCGCCGCGCTCTATCGCACCACGGTGCTCCCGCAATCGGAGGCCACCGTCGCATCCGCGCTCGCCGCGTATCGAGTCGGCGGCGTGGACTTCATGACGCTCCTCGACGGCCGGATGACGGTGAACCGCTACCGCCAGGAGCTCTACCGCCTCGACGCGGAACAGGGTCAGGCGCTCGCCGAGCTCGAGATGCTCGTGGGCCGCGAGCTGCTCGACCCCGGCTCCGTCGCGGCCGACACGGGAACCCTGCGATGACACGCGTTCCGGACCCGGCCCCACCGTCCCCCTTCGGCACGCCACGACTTTCCGGGAGGGTGCGCGGCCTGCTGCTCGGCGGCACGCTCGCGGCGGCGGTTGCCGTCGCCTGGGTGCTCACCCGGGACGCGGCGCCCCCGCCGAGCGCGGAGGCCCACGTCCACGGCGCCGGCGCCGCCGGCGACGCGATGCCGGTGACGCTCGGCCCGGAGGACCAGCAGCGCATCGGCGTCACGTTCGCCGCGGTGGAGCGCGCCCCGCTCGAGCGCGAGGTCCGGACGGTGGCGCAGGTGACGTTCGACGAGACCCGCGTGCGGACGGTGGCGCCGCTCATCGACGGGTGGGTGGAGCGGCTCCACGTCGACTTCACCGGCCAGGCGGTGCGGGCGGGTGACCCGCTGTTCACGATCTACGCGCCGATGGTGGTCGCCGCGCAGCAGGAGCTCCTCCTCGCGCGGCAGCTCGCGGGCGACGTCGCCGGAGGCACCGACGACGCGGCGCGCGGTGCGCGGGACCTGCTCGACGCCGCGCGGCGGCGGCTTCGGTACTGGGGCATCGCCGACGACGAGATCAGGGCCATCGAAGCGAGCGGCGAGGTTCGCCGGACCGTGACGCTCCGCTCTCCCTTCCCGGGAGTGGTCATCGAGAAGGGCGTGCTCGAGGGCCAGCGCATCATGCCGGGAGACGCCGCGTACAAGCTCGCCGACCTGAGCCGGATCTGGCTCGAGGGCGAGGTCTTCGAGCGTGACCTCCCCGCCGTGCGGCTCGGGTTGCCGGTGCGCGCGGAGTTCACCGCCCTCCCGGGCGATGTGCGCACGGGAGAGCTCACCTACATCTATCCGACCGTCGATCCGGAAACGCGGACGGCCCGGATCCGGGTCGAGCTCCCGAATCCGGGGCTCGCCCTCAAGCCCGGGATGTACGGCACGATCCGCTTCGAGGCGCCCTCGGATCCCGTGCTGTCGGTGCCGCGCTCCGCCGTGCTCTCGACCGGCGAGCGCCACCTCGTCTTTCTCCGCGGCGCCGAGGGGCAGTTCATCCCGCGCCTCGTGACGCTCGGCCTCGCCACCGACGAGCGCGTGGCGGTCCTGTCGGGCGTGGCGGCGGGCGACTCGGTGGTGGCATCGGGCACGTTCCTCGTCGATGCGGAATCGAATCTCGGCACGCTCATGGGCGGGATGGGCAACATGCCGGGCATGGACATGACCGCACCGACGCGACCGGGCGAGGCACCGGCGCCGGCCGCGCCGGCCGCCGATCCGCACGCCGGGCACGGGGAGTGAGCGCATGCTCGCGCGCGTGATCGCCTGGTCGGTGCAGAACCGGCTCCTCGTCTGGCTGTTCACCGCCGCCGCCGTGGTGCTCGGGATCCGGGCGGTGCGCGACACGCCGCTCGAGGCGCTGCCCGACCTGAGCGACGTCCAGGTCATCGTCGAGGCGGAGTACGGCGAGCAGGCGCCGCGCATCATCGAGGACCAGGTCACCTACCCCATCGCCGCCGAGATGCTCAAGGTGCCGGGCGCCCGGACCGTGCGCGGCTACTCGTTCTTCGGCGTCTCGTTCGTCTACGTGATCTTCGAGGACGGCACCGACCTCTACTGGGCGCGGAGCCGCGTGCTCGAGTACCTGAACGGGATCCAGGGCCGCCTCCCGGCGAGCGTCACGCCGTCGCTCGGGCCCGACGCGACCGGGCTCGGCTGGATCTTCCAGTATGCGCTCGAGGACACGACGGGGCGGCTCGACCTCGCGGAGCTCCGGAGCCTGCAGGACTGGCACCTGCGGTACGCGCTCACGGCGGTGCCCGGCGTCTCCGAGGTCGCCTCGATCGGCGGGTTCGAGAAGCAGTACCAGGTGGACCTCGACCCCGCGCGGCTCCAGGGATACGGCATCCCGATCACGCGGGTGATGCAGGCGATCCAGAACGCCAACGCCGACGTCGGGGCGATGGTCGTCGAGCTGAGCGAGCGCGAGTACATGGTGCGGGGCCTCGGCTACCTCGAGTCGATCGGGGACATCGAGAACGTGGTGGTCGGCGCCACGGCCGGCGGCACCCCGATCCGGGTGGCGGAGCTCGGCGAGGTCGGCGTGGGGCCGGCGGTGCGGCGCGGCGTGGCCGACCTCGACGGGCGCGGCGACGCGGTCGGGGGGATCGTCGTCATGCGGTTCGGCGAGAACGCCCTCGCCACGATCGAGCGCGTGAAGGAGAAGCTCGCACAGGTCGAGGGCACGCTGCCGGAAGGCGTCGTGGTGCGCCCGGTCTACGACCGGAGCGAGCTGATCCACCACGCGATCGGCACGCTGCGCGACAAGCTCATCGAGGAGAGCATCGTCGTCGCCCTCGTCTGCATCGCCTTCCTGCTGCATGCGCGCTCGGCGCTCGTCGCCATCCTCACGCTGCCGGTCGGCATCCTCATCGCGTTCATCGCGATGCGCCAGGTCGGCGTGGGCGCCGACATCATGTCGCTCGGCGGGATCGCGATCGC
The DNA here is from genome assembly GCA_036377655.1 of Gemmatimonadales bacterium. GTDB lineage: Bacteria > Gemmatimonadota > Gemmatimonadetes > Gemmatimonadales > GWC2-71-9 > CAMLLJ01. Next base: position 4,237 of record DASUXZ010000030.1, on the reverse strand, counting down.
CATCGGCGCGATGATCGACGCCGCGATCGTGATGATCGAGAACATGCACAAGCACCTGGAGCGCGCGGTCGAGGCCGAGGAGCGGGCCCGGGGCCTCGTGCCGGATGCCCGGTCGCTCGATACCCGGGTGCTCGGCACGGCGCGGCGGTGGGAGGTGGTGCTCGAATCGGCCCGCGAAGTCGGGCCGGCGCTCTTCTTCTCGCTCCTCATCATCACCGTCTCGTTCATCCCGGTCTTCTCGCTCGGCGGCCAGGAGGGGCGCCTCTTCGAGCCGCTCGCCTTCACGAAGACCTTCGCGATGGCCGCAGCGAGCCTCCTCTCGGTGACGCTCGTGCCGGTGGCGATGGGCGTCTTCGTCACGGGCCGCATCTACCGCGAGCGGGCCAATCCGGTCAACCGGGCGCTGATCCGCGGGTACCGGCCCATTCTCACCCGCGTGCTGCGCCACCGGTGGGGGGTCATCGCGGCCGCGGCCGTGGCGCTCGTGCTCACCTGGGTCCCCTGGGCGCGCATCGGGAGCGAGTTCATGCCGCCCCTCGGGGAGGGCACGATCCTCTACATGCCGACCACGCTCCCGGGGATCAGCATCGCCCGCGCCCGCGAGATGCTGCGGATCCAGGACGGCATTCTCGCCGGGTTTCCCGAGGTCGAGCACGTGTGGGGCAAGGCGGGCCGCGCGGAGACGTCCACCGATCCGGCCGGGCTCGACATGTTCGAGACGACGATCACGCTCAAGCCCGAGTCCGAGTGGCGGCCGGGGATGACGTACGACCGGCTCGTTGCCGAGATGGATTCAGCGGTGCGGATGCCGGGCATCACCAACGCGTGGACGATGCCGATCCAGGGCCGGAACGACATGCTCGCCACGGGCATCCGCACTCCGGTCGGGATCAAGGTGTTCGGGCCCGATCTCGCGGAGCTCGAGCGGATCGGCAAGGAGATCGAGCGCGTGGTCCAGGCGGTGCCCGGGACGCGGAGCGCGTTCGCGGAGCGGGCCGTCTCGGGCTACTACCTCGACATCGACATCGACCGCGCCGCCGCCGCGCGCCACGGGCTCAACGTCGGCGACGTGCAGACGGTGATCGCCACGGCGGTGGGCGGGATGACGGTCACCCAGGCGGTCGAGGGACGCGAGCGGTACGGGGTCCGCATCCGGTACCCGCAGGAGCTGCGCGACACGCCCGAGCGGCTGGCGTCGGTGCTCGTGCCCGCCACGCACTCGCCCGCCGGCGGCGGGTACGTCCCGCTGGGGCAGGTGGCGAGCATACGCCAGGTCGCCGGACCCATGGTGGTCCGCACCGAGGACGCCGTCCCGACCGCGTGGGTCTACGTGGACGTGGCCGGCCGGGACGTCGGGCGGTACGTCGCCGATGCGCAGCAGGCGGTGCGGGAGCAGGTGACGCTGCCGGCCGGGTACTCGATCGTGTGGAGCGGGCAGTACGAGTACATGCAGCGCGCGGCCGCGACCCTCAGGCTCGTCGTCCCGGCGACGCTCGTCATCATCTTCCTGCTGCTCTACTTCAACTTCCGGAGCGTCGGGGAAGCGCTCATCGTGATGCTCTCCCTGCCGTTCGCGCTCGTCGGCGGGATCTGGTTCATCTGGCTGCTCGGCTACAACTGGTCGGTCGCCGTCGCGATCGGGTTCATCGCGCTCGCAGGGGTCGCGGCGGAGACGGGCGTCGTGATGCTCATCTACCTGGATCACGCGTGGAGGGCGCGCGTCGCCGAGGGGCGCACGTCGCTCCGCGACCTGTACGCGGCGGTGATGGAGGGCGGGGTCGAGCGGGTGCGGCCGAAGATGATGACCGTGACCGCGATCATCGGCGGCCTCCTGCCGATCCTCTGGGGCGGCGGCGCCGGCGCGAGCGTGATGAAGCGGATCGCGGCGCCGATGGTCGGCGGGATGGTGACGAGCACGGTGCTCACGCTCCTCGTGATCCCGGCGGTGTACTCGCTCTGGAAGGAGTGGGAGCTGCGCAGGCCGCCGCTGCCGGCCCGGAGCTGACAGCGGCGGTTTACTTCAGTGGTCCGAGCGGGCTCTCGGGACAGCCGGTCGGCTCGACCGTGTACGCGACGCCCGCGATCCGCCACCCGTCGCGCGCGCGGAGCAGCGTGAACGCATCCACCCCGCAATGCGAGAACCGGTCGCCGATCGTGAAGTCGTACGGGGCCCAGAGGACGGCGAGGCCGTTGTGCTCGAGGACCTGGGGGCTCCACATCCGCTCGCGGAGGGGGGCCTGCACCGTCGGGAGCCGCGCGATGAACTCCTCGACCGCGGAGCTGCCGATGCGGCTGCTGTCCTGGCGGCGCTCGACGAGGGTGAAGCGCGCGTTCGGGAAGACGAGGCGGGCGATCGCCGCCGTGTCGCCCGCTTCCATCGCGTCGAAGAACTGCTCGACGACGGCGACGATCGAGTCGTGCGCGGCGGGGCGCGCCGCGGGAACCTGGGCGACCGGCATGCCGGAGCGGGGTCCTCGAGCGGAAGTCGCGCAGGCACCAGCGGCGAAGGCGACGGCAAGCGGGAGGACCGCCGGAACGAGGTGTCGCATCATCTGGCTCGATTTTCCGGGTGCGCCGCGCCTGCCTCGCGGTAGATGGTGATCTCGGGCGGCCCCGCGACGAACCCGGGTGCTCGCGCGATGAAGGCCTGGATGTGCGGCGTCTGCATGTGCGGCCCGGTGTACGCCTCGGCGCTCGTCCACTCCTCGACGAGCAGGATCCGCTCGGACGCCGAGAGGTCCTGGAGGAGCCGGATGCCGGCGCAATCCGGCTCGGTGGCGACGACGGTCTCGATGAGCTCCTGCAGCTCCGCGCGGGCGTGCTCGGCGTGGCCCGGCTGGGCGCGATAGGCGATGACGACGGTGACGGTCGCCGCGTCCGGGGCGGTCATCGGGAACCCGGCTCGCGGATGGTGACCTGCCGGATCATCCCGTGCTCGATGTGCGACCGCCCGTCCGGCGCCGTCGCCATGCAGGCGAGCACGTAGTCGCCCGGCGTGAGGTCCATCTCGAAGAAGGCCTGCATCCCCGGCGCCATCGCCGCGACGCCGCCGCCGACGGAGACGAGACTCTCGAACGACGGCTCCGGCTCGCCGGCCGGCACGTCGCGCCGAGCCTTCTCGGGGTTGAGCCAGGTCCTGAGCTGCTCCAGCGTCGCGCCCGGCGCGAGCTTGAAGAGCACGAGGTCATGCGGCTCGACCCCCGCATTCTCGACCTGGATAGTATGCTTCCCCGCCGCCGGCGCCGAATCGAGCGCAAAGTCGAAGTCCATCAACCGGACGACCACATCCGCCCGAGGCGCCTCCGCCTCGTCCGCCTCGTCCGCCTCGTCCGCCCCGTCCGCCACCACGAACCGCTTCACCTCCCCCTTCCCGAAATGCGGCGCCCCGCTCTCGTCCTCGATCGGGCAGATCCAGACGTACTCGCCGGGCTCGAGGCGCTGCGTGACGACCGAGGTGCCGCCCGGCGCCACGCCGCCCGGGCCGCCGAACCGCGTCACCCACTTCGGCCGCGGGCCCGAGGTGCGGATGGCCTCGGCGTACGCGTCCACCAGCTCCTCGACGGTGCGTCCCGAGTCGAGGCGGACGATGTGCCCGTAATGGATCTCGCCGCCGCGGTTCGCGAGGCGGAGCGTGGTCCAGCCGGCGGGGATCGTGTCGGGGGCGTCGAAGGCGTACTCGGTCGCGGTGAGCTCGACGACGCGCGGGGCGGCCGCGGGCGCCGTACCTGCCGCCGGTGGCGGCGGCGTGTCGCCGCCCGAGCAGGCGGCGAGGAGCGAGAGCACCACCATGGCCGACGTGCCTGCCTTCATTCGTCCTCCTTGCGGTTCGTGCCGAGGTTCTGGAACCAGTTGAGCGTGACGTTGAGCCGCGCGCCGCCCTCGAGGTCGCGGATCATCACGAAGCGGCCATCGGGCGTGACGTCGTAATATCGGTGGGTGAGGTCGGCGGCGTAGTCGGGCTCGACGAATAGGCGCGCGCGGCTCGCGATCTCGAACCCGGCGCCGGGCCGCACGGACGCCGCGTAGAGCGCGCCGCCCTTTCGATAGTAGAGCTCGCGCCCGTCGCGCGACCAGGCGGGCTCGGTGCCGCCGTCGAGCGAGACCTGGGCGCGCCCGCCCATCCCCGGGAACTCGCGCACGTACACTTCGGCCCGTCCCGACTCGTTCGAAACGTACGCCATCCACCGCCCATCGCGCGACACCGCGGGGGCGACCTCGTCGGCGGGCGACGTGAGGA
>DASUXZ010000029.1:0-5890 GCA_036377655.1 Gemmatimonadales bacterium | reverse complement strand
CCAAGCGGCACGACACGTCGTTCCTGGGCGAGGCGTGACCGCCGCCGGGCCGGGCCCGGCGCCGCCGATCCTCGTCTTGGTGGCCCCGCAGGACATCGTCAACATCGCGAGCGCGGTGCGGATCGCGAAGAATTTCGGGATCGAGCGGATGCGGCTCGTGCAGCCGGAGATCTTCGACGCCTACCGGATCGAGGGGATCGCGCACAACACGGCGGACCTCGTGGAGCGGATCGAGTTCTTCGACTCCCTCGACGACGCGCTCGCGGACGTGACCTTCGCCGCGGTGCTCACCGGCCGCGAGCGCGCGGCGAAGCGCCGCGTCCTCCGCCCGCGCGACGCGGCGCAGGAGCTCACGGCCCGGATCGCGGAGGGCCCGGTCGCGCTCGTCGCCGGGCGCGAGGACAGCGGGCTCACGAACGAGGAGCTCGACCGCTGCCAGCTCCTCGTCACGATCTCCACGGCACCGTCGCACCCGTCGCTCAACCTGGCCCAGGCGGTCGCGATCATGTGCCACGAGCTCTGGGTGGCGCGCGGGGGCGACGCCATCCCGCTCAAGCCGCCGCGGAAGGAAGCCGCGCCCGCCACGCATGCGCAGCTCGAGGCGCTCTTCGCCGACTGGGAGCGCGCGCTCCAGGCCATCGAGTTCTTCAAGACCCGCCAGACCGCGTCGGTCATGCGGTCGCTCCGCGAGGTCCTCTACCGGAGCGACCTCGACGGGCGCGAGGCGAGCCTCGTCCGGGCCATGGGAATCGAGGTGGTCCGCTACATGGAGCGGACGGGGCGGACGGAGGGCTCCGCCGGGTCCGAACTATCCCGACTGCCGGACTCGGAATAGCGGGTGCGCCGGGTTGTCCCATCGGGTTGTCTATGGGGAAGGCCGTACTATACTTATGCGCGCGTCGGACCGGGGCTCCCTGCACTTCTTCCGCCAACTCGTGAATCCCTTCACAAGATGACGCACGCCTCAACAGATACGGCTCGATGACGCGGAAGCTCGCATTGGTCGTGGCGGGCGCCGCACTCACGGGCATCGCCGGCGTCATGGCGTTCGGGACGCCGACGCGCGCGCAGCAGGCGGGACCCGCCGTTGCCGATTCGATCGCCGCCACGTACCTCGCCGCGTCGGACACCGCCGACCTGCGCGGCCCCCGCCAGCCGATCTTCTTCCGCCACGATCTCCACGCCGGCCAGTTCAAGATGGAGTGCCAGTACTGCCACTACTCCGTCAATGTCTCGCCGGAGCCGGGGATTCCCTCGGTCGAGACGTGCATGGGCTGTCACGCGATCGTGGCCGGCAGCGACAGCGGCGGGCGCGCCGAGATCCGGAAGCTGCGCGAGGCGTGGAGCCAGAAGCAGCCGATCGAGTGGGTGCGCGTGCATTTCCTTCCGCGCCACGTGCACTTCCCGCACCAGCGGCACGTGCAGGCGATGGGGCCGAACGCCTGCGCCACCTGCCACGGCGACGTGAGCCGCATGCCGCAGGTCTACAAGGTCAACAACGTGAACAACATGGGGTGGTGCATCAGCTGTCACGTCGAGCGTCAGGTGACGCGCGACTGCACGGCGTGCCACTACTGAGCTTCCGCTCCCCCGCCGTTCCTGGAGCCGCAATGCCCGACGAAGGCCCGAGCCAGACACTCGACCGCCGGAAGTTCCTCACCGTGCTGGGCGTCACCGGCGGGGGCGCCGTGGCGCTCTCCGGCTGCTCGACCTCGCGCGTCGAGAAGCTCGTTCCGTATCTCGTGCAGTCGGAGGACCAGGTCCCCGGCGTCCCGACCTGGTACGCGAGCACCTGCACCGAGTGCGCCGCGGGCTGCGGCCTCCACGTGAAGACGCGCGAGGGCCGCGCCATCAAGCTCGAGGGGAATCCCGAGCATCCCACCAACCGCGGCAAGCTCTGCTCCCGCGGGCAGGCGTCGCTCCAGGGGCTCTACAATCCGGGCCGCATCAAGGGCCCGATGATCCGGAACGGCGACACCTTCGCGGAGATCAGCTGGGACGACGCGATCGCCCGGCTCGCGGCCGAGGTGACCAAGGCCGCGGGGCGCGTCGCGGTCCTTTCGGGGGCGCACGCGGGCACCTTCTCCGACCTCCTCGCCGACTGGGCCGCCGCGGCCGGCGGAAGCGTCGTGCGCTGGGAGCCGATCGGCCACGAGCCGATCCGCGCGGCGAGCCGGGCAGTGTTCGGCGTGGACGAGGTCCCGTCGCACGATTTTGCCGCCGCGCGCTACATCGTCTCGTTCGGTGCGGATTTCCTCGACGGGTGGCTGAGCCCGATGGAGGCGCAGCGCGGGTTCGCGGAGTCGCACGGCTTCACCACCGACAGCGCGCGGTTCGTCGCGTTCTCGCCGCGCCGCGACCTCACCGGCCTCAACGCCGACGAGTGGCACGCGGTGGCGCCCGGCAGCGAAGCGCTCGTGGCGCTCGCGATGGCCAACGTGATCGGCGGGAGCGGCGCCATGGGCGGCGCGCTCGCGGCGTACACGCCGTCGGCGGTCGCGGCCCAGGCGGGCATTCCGGCCGCGGCGATCGAGCGCGTGGCGCGAGCCTTCGCGGCGGCGCAGCCGTCGCTCGCCGTGGCGGGCGGGGCGGGGAACCAGCATCGCGGCGCGGTCGAGCTCGCGACGGCGGTCCACATCCTCAACTCCGTGGCGGGGAACGTCGGCCGCACGGTCCACTTCGGGAACGGACCCGCCTCCGGCGACGGGTACGAGGGCCTCGCGCGGCTCATGGCGGCGATCGACGCCAACCAGGTCGGGCTGCTCCTCGTCCACGACGCCAACCCGGTCTACGCCCTGCCGCGCACGGCCGGGTTCCGCGAGCGCATGGCGAAGGTGCCGTTCAAGGTCTGCACCTCGCTCTACCTCGACGAGACCGCAGCGGCCTGCGACCTCCTCCTGCCGAATCATCACGGGCTCGAGCGGTGGGACGATGCGCGGCCCCGGGCCGGCGTCGCCGGGCTGATGCAGCCCGTGATGGAGCCGGTCTTCGGGACGCGCGCCACGGGCGACGTGCTCCTCCAGGTGGCGCAGAAGGCGGGCGGTGCGCTCGCCCGCTTCACGGCGCCCGACTTCGAGACCTACCTCAAGGACGCCTGGCGCAGCCGCGCCACGGGCGACTTCGACACCTTCTGGATCGCAGCGCTCGCGCGCGGGGGCGTCTACGAGGACGCGCCGCGCGAGGCGCCGGCCGCCGGCGGGACGCCGCAGCTTCCGACCGCCCTGCCGGCCTTCGACGGCGACGGCGAGTTCGTCCTCGCGCCGTATCCGCATCCCTTCCTGTACGACGGTCGCGGCACCAACCGTCCCTGGCTGCTCGAGAATCCCGATCCGGTCACCAAGCTCACCTGGTACTCGTGGATCGAGCTCAGCACGGCCACCGCGAAGCGGCTCGACATCCGCCGGGGCGAGATCGTCCGCCTCGTCTCCCCGCACGGCGAGCTCGAGGGCCCGGCGCTCCCGTACCCCGGGCTCCGCGACGACGTGATCGCGGCACCGCTCGGCTTCGGGCACACCGAGTACGGGCAGTTCGCATCCGGGCGTGGCACCAATCCCCTCGATCTCGTCGGCCCCCCGGGTGCCGCGGCGTTCATTCCCTACGTCTCGACCCGCGTGCGCCTCGAGAAGACCGGGCGCTACAAGGAGCTCGCCACGACCGAGGGGAACCCGCGCCAGCTCGGGCGCGGCATCGCCGAGGCGATCCCGCTCGACGCGGCACGGCGTGGCCTCACCGTGCGCCAGGCCTACATCGAGGCGGGACACGGCAAGCACGAGATCAACACCGAGCTCGAAAAGGAAGCGATCGAGGGCTGGCGCCAGGGCGTGGTCGAGGACCGGAAGCTCGGCAATTACGCGACGACGCACCCGGCCTGGGGGATGGCGATCGACCTCTCTCGCTGCACCGGGTGCTCGGCCTGCGTCACTGCCTGCTATGCCGAGAACAACATCCCGACCGTCGGCGAGGACGACGTGATCCGCGGACGGGAAATGACCTGGATCCGGATCGAGCGGTACTGGGAGGAGCCGGCGGCGGCGCACGGCGCTGCCGATGCGGAGCATGGGGACGCCCACGGCGAGGGCGCCGCGGCGCACGCGCATCCCGAGGCGCGGTTCATCCCGATGCTCTGCCAGCACTGCGAGAACGCCCCGTGCGAGCCTGTCTGCCCGGTGTACGCCGCCTACCACACCCCGGACGGGCTCAACGGACAGGTCTACAACCGCTGCGTCGGGACCCGGTACTGCGGCAACAACTGCCCGTACAAGGTGCGGTATTTCAACTGGTACAAGTACAACGAGCGCTCGTGGCCGGAGCCGCTGCACCTGCAGCTCAACCCGGACGTCACGGTGCGCGGCCGCGGCGTCATGGAGAAGTGCACCTTCTGCGTCCAGCGCATCCGCGGGGCGCAGCACCAGGCGCGCCTCGAGAACCGCCCGCTCCGCGACGGGGAATTCACCACCGCCTGCGCGCAGGCGTGCCCGTCGGACGCGATCGTCTTCGGCGACATGCGCGACCCGACGAGCCGGGTGGCGCAGATCCGGGCCAACCCGCGGGGATACCACGTGCTCGAGGACACCAACGTGCGGCCGGCCATCACCTACCTGGCCAAGGTCCTGCACCCGGCGGAGGCCTGACATGACGACGTCCGCCCCCGAGCTCCCCGACTTCGCGCCGAAGCTCCGGCTCACGCAGTCGCACGCCGACGTCACCCGTGACGTGGTCGCGACGCTCGAGACGCCGAGCCGCGGCTACTACATGCTGCTGTTCGGCGCCGTGGCGCTCTTCCTCGTCGGGCTCATCACCTTCCTCATCCTCATCAAGGACGGGCTGGGCCACGCGGGGTACAACCCGCCGATCATGTGGTCGGTGTACATCACCACCTTCGTCTTCTGGGTCGGCATCGGCCATGCCGGCACCCTGATCTCGGCGATCCTCTTCCTCTTCCGCTCGCCCTGGCGCACGGCGGTGTATCGCGCCACGGAGGCGATGACCGTGTTCGCGGTCATGACGGCGGGGCTCTTCCCGATCATCCACATCGGCCGGCAGTGGATCTTCTACTGGCTCCTGCCGTACCCGAACGCGCGGTACCTCTGGCCCAACTTCAAGTCGCCGCTCATCTGGGACGTCTTCGCCATCTCGACCTACCTCACGGTGTCGACGCTCTTCCTCATCTTCGGCCTCATTCCCGACGTGGCCGCCGTGCGGGACCGGGTCAAGGGATGGCGCAAGTTCGTCTACGGCCAGCTCTCGCTCGGCTGGCAGGGCACCGACACGCAGTGGCGGCACTACTCCCGGGCGTACCTCTACATGGCGGCGCTCGCCACGCCGCTCGTGCTCTCGGTGCACTCGGTCGTGTCCTGGGACTTCGCGGCGAGCATCGTGCCCGGCTGGCACGGGACGATCTTCGCGCCCTATTTCGTGGCCGGCGCCATCTACTCGGGCATCGGCATGGTGCTCACGCTGCTCATCCCGCTCCGCAAGGCGCTCCGGATCGAGCACATGATCACCGACTACCACTTCGACAACCTGTCGAAGCTCACGCTCCTCACCGGCACGATCCTCTTCTACGCCTACGCCATGGAGTATTTCGTGGCGTGGTACAGCGGCAACACCTTCGAGCAGACGACCTTCTATCTCCGGCCGTTCGGCCCCGACTGGTGGGCCGGCTGGTCGATGATCATCTGCAATGCCTTCGTGTCCCAGCTGCTCTGGTTCCGGAAGATCCGGACCAACCTCACCGCGCTGTTCGTGATCTCGATCTTCATCAACATTGGGATGTGGTTCGAGCGGTACGTCATCATCGCGTCGTCGCTGGCGAACGACTACGTGCCGTGGGCGTGGGATCACCGGCTGAGCCCGACCTGGGCCGACTGGGGGATCCTCGCCGGCTCCT
>DASUXZ010000028.1:0-2922 GCA_036377655.1 Gemmatimonadales bacterium | reverse complement strand
GCGATAGACCCGCGCCCGGTCGAGCGCCAGGAGCGCGAGCGTCACCGCCCCGGCGGCCGCCAGGTAGCCGAGGTGGATCGCGCCGGAGTAGAAGAGGGCGATCACGAGGATCGCCACGATGTCGTCCATGATGACGGCGGCCGTCAGGAAGACGCGGAGCTCGACGGGCACCCGTGCGCCGAGCAGCACGATGAGCGCCACCGCGAAGGCGGTATCGGTGCCGATCGGGATGCCCCACCCGTGCCGGAGCTCGGGCGGCGCGAGCGCAGCGTAGATGAGCGCCGGGAGGGCGATCCCGCCGAGCGCCGCGATCACCGGGAGCGCGCCCGACCGGACGCTCGCGAGGTGGCCGACCGTGAACTCGCGCTTGATCTCGAGTCCGACGACGACGAAGAAAATCGTGAGCAGCCCGTGATTGACCCAGTCGAGGAGTGAAAGGACGAGCGCGGAATCACCCCACCGAAGGCCCGCCTCGGTCCCCCAGACGGACTGGAACGCCGGGCCCGCCGGCGAATTGCTGAGCACGAGCGCGAGGAGCGTGGCGAGGGCGAGGAGCATGCCCGAGGCGGGGCCCCATCGGACGAACTCGAACGCCGCGCGCTGCACCCGGAAGCCGAGCGACCCGAGCATCGCGTCGGCGAGCGAGCTCTCGTCCCACGTCCCGATGTAGCGCCGGCCGTTGATGAAGAAGGTCGGCGTGAGGCGGACGCCGCTCGCCCGGGCGCTTTCGACGTCGTCGCGCACGCGCGCCCGTGCCGCTTCCAGGTCCGGTCCGTCCGGGAGCTCGCGCGGCAGGCCCGCCGCCGCGGCGATGGCTTCGATGTCCCCGTCCGCGAAATCGGGGCCGCGCTCCATGAGCGCCTCGTGCACTTCCCAGAACCGGCCGGCGCCCGCCGCGTACTCGGCGAGTTCGGCCGCGGGAAGGGCGGCATCGCTGTCGGGGATCGGAAGGTGCCGGAAGACGTAGCGCATCCGGTCGCCGAACCGGTTGCGCAGCGCCTCCACCGCCTCGTGGACGATGTGGCAGCGCGGGCAGGCATAGCTCCCGAATTCGAGGAGCGTGATCTCGGCGTCGGCCGGGCCGAGCACGTGATCGCGGGAATCGACCGGGGGCGCGAGGGGCGTCGGGGTCACGGGCATGCCACAAGATGTCCGCGACCCCCGCGTCGTGTCTACGAACTCAAGGCACTTCTCCGGCGAAGCGTCCGTCGGGCGCGATGATGAGATCGTCGCACACCGTGAGCGCGCCGCGGGCTACGCCCCGCGCCTGCTCCCGGTCCATGGCGTCAGATCCGGCTCAGGAGCCACGCGGATGCGAACAGGCCGATGCCGAACACCACGTGCGTCGCGAGACTCTTGACCCGCGCCTGGGCGGGCTTCGGCGTCCGCGCACCCGCGATGCCCAGGCCGAGGGCAGGCTGCAGGAGGAAATATGGAAGCACGACAGTGACGAGGCCGAAGATCAGTGCGGGCGGCAACGTCGGATTGGTGAGCCATCCGGCGGGAGCGAGGATCAGGAACGCCACGCCGAGCGTGACGCCGATTCCATAATGGCCGATCCATCCGGCCTGGCACTCGTACGGCTTCGACTCGGCCCGCGCGATGCTCGCGTGGCGGAACGTGCCCGTCGGCATGTGGAGGAGCCACCGCCCGAGCAGGCAATAGTCGAGCGAGGGAATGCCGAACGCCCGCCTGAGGAGCAGGTTCCAGAGATCCATCACGGCGGTGGCGCCGGCGCCGATCGCCGCCCCGGCGAGGACGCTCACCATTCGAGGCAGACGAGGAGCTCGTTGCCGTCCGGATCGGCGATGCGGAGCACCTCGTAGCCCCACCATTTCCGCTCGGTCGGCACCGAGCGCCCCGCGATCTCGCGGAGAAGCTCCTCGACCCCGTCCGGCGTGAGCTCGAGGAAGAGCCGGCTCCGATCCTTCCGCCCGGCGTCCTCGCAGAGGATGATCTCGCAGTCGCTCCGGTCCACCTGGCAGACCGTCCCGGCTCCTTCGGCTTCGTGCCACTTCTTCGCGAAGCCGAGCCGGCCCACGTAGAAATCGATGGCGCGGTTGATGTCGGTGACGAAGAAGACCGGGCGGGAGTACCAGCGGTGTGTGCTCATGATCACTCCCCGCGCTCCGCCCGCCGCACGTAATAGGCGATCACCGTGAAAAGGCTCCCGCCGTACCCCAGCGCGAACCCGGTCAGCATCCACGTGTCCCCGAGAAACCCATCGTCGATGTGGGCCGCCCAACCGAAGCACACCGCGCCGAGCAGGTTCCAGCCCCAGCACGCGGCGAGAAGCAGCGGAAGCTGCCGGCGCGCGCGCTCCTCACCCGCGGCGATTTCCGCTGCGCGCCGGGCCTCCGCCTCGATCCGGACCTTCGGAATGACCAGGAGCGGCCCCGTTCCGTATCCGTAAAGGAGGTGCTCCAGTTGGGTCATCGCATGTCCAGTGTTCCTGGTCATGCCGCTACCCATAGCCCCGGATATTCACGCACGAACCCGTCCTCGCGGACGGCGAGAAGTCCACGATACCCTGCGCTCGGCGATTCATACCAGTAGTGCGTCGCGTCGCGTCGCTCATAGCGCTGCGCAAGCCGCGCCAGCATCCATCGCTCGTCGTCGAGCCACGCCGCCTCCGCGTCCGCCGCCTCGCCGGGCCGGAGGCCGAGCCGCCTCAGGGGAAAGACGTTCGTGGCGGGCGTGAAGCCGAGGTCGAGATCGATCAGGCCCGCGAGCGCAGGCGCGACGGTGCCGTTCACGCGCCAGGCGCCGGCCGGCTCCCGTTCCACTTCGAGCTCCACCGCACGCGCGGCAGCCCTCCCGTTCACCGACCCGCGCCGGGTCATCCACGCGGCATCCGCGTGCACCTCGTAGGTCAGCGCCGCCGCCGTCTCGCCGGCCCCGAACCGCGCGACGCCGCGTAGG
>DASUXZ010000027.1:0-10078 GCA_036377655.1 Gemmatimonadales bacterium | reverse complement strand
CGGTCGCTCTCGTGCCACTCGATGCCGCTTCGCATGGTGAGGAGGTCGGCGAGCGTCGCCTGGCGAAGGCGCGGGTCCACGTTGCTCAGGTCGTACGCGCCGAAGAACGAGAGGAGCGGGGTGTCGAAGCCGCCGATCTCGCCCTGCGCCTGGGCGATGCCGATGAGCGTCGCGGTGACCGACTTCGTCACCGACTGGAGGGTGTGGAGGTCGCCGCCCTGCCACCAGGGATGGAAGCGCGGGTGGAGATAGTTGTAGTGGTGAAGCGACGCGGAGTCGGGACAGGCGTCGATGCCGCAGCCGATGGCGCTCACCTTCCCCCGGCTGATCGCCTCGTAGTCGCGCGGGAACCGCTCGTCGAGCACCACCCGGCCCGCGTGCATGATGACGAGGTGGTCGGCGTTGCCGAAGTCGCCGGCGCGGAGGCGGGCGGCGAAGGCCCGGAGCGGCGCCAGGTCGAGCGTCGAGGCACCCGCCGCGGTATCGCGAGTCGCATCGCGAGGAGAAGGCGTGTCCTGCACCGCCGCGCCAGGGCCGGCACACGACACAAGCGCCAGGAGGGTGATCGCGAGGCCGGCTCTCTTCATGTGCCACTCCTCATGTGTGCTTGCGGGATCCGCTCTCGTCCCCGATCATGTTCCTGCCGGCGTATTCTCATGGACCCGTCCGGAGCGTGCAAGATGCTGATGCCACGGTGCCTTGCCGCCGGCCGTTCGATGCGCCGGCGGGCCTCGTCGCCGGCGAGTACCGCATCACGTTCTCGGCCCTGGAGAGCAAGGATGGCGACTTCATCGGGCAGCTGCACACGAATCCGTTCCAGATCGAATAGGGAAAGCCGATCATGAGTAACGTTCCCTGGCGTGCGGCGCTCCTTGCGGCCGGGCTGATCCTGCCGATCGGCTCCGCGCACGCGCAGGTCCAGACCCTCAAGGCCTGGCACGTCGCCGACGTCGAGGAGATGAAGTCGAAATTCGTAGCGCTGGCGAATGCGATCCCCGAGGACCGATACGACTGGCGCCCGATGGAAGGGGTGCGGTCGGTGCGGGACGTGCTCCTGCTCGTTGCCGCCGAGGGGAACACCTACCCGGAGAACTGGGGACTGCCGCGGGCCGAGGGGGCGGCGGACGATTACGTGGCGGAATCGGCGCGGATCGGCCGCGCGGCCCCGACGAAGGCGCAGCTCATCGCCGAAGTGGAGCGCGCGTTCGACCACCTCGCCCGCTCGCTCGCCGGGATGAGCGACTCGGCCCACGCGGCCGACGGGAAGACGTGGGGACGCGCGATGACGGTCGAGGCCGGCATCACGATGGCGCTCGCCGACATGCACGAGCACCTGGGCCAGCTCATCGCGTACGCGCGGATGAACCGGATCGTGCCGCCGTGGAGCCGGTGACGAGTCCCTAGAACCCCGCCCGCACCGCCCAGTCGGGCGAATGCAGCTGGTGCAGCGGCAGCTGCCGGGTGATCGGCTCGAGATGCTCGTTCACGAGCGTCCGCCGGTAGAGCTGCATCTGCACCCCGTCGAACTTCTCCACCACGACCTCCGTCCCGTCGGGCGACCAGTCGCCCTCGCCGATCCCGCCGAGGGTGCGGACCTGCACGTGCGGGCTGCCGGCCAGGTCCATGATGAACAGGTCGGCGCCCTGGTTGCTCGAGCCGGTGTAGAGGATGCGCGTGCCGTCGGGTGACCACGACGGCGTGGCCGGCGCGCGCTCGAAGTCGGAGAAACGCACGAGGTTCCCGCCGGTGGCGTCGATCATCCAGAGGTCGTCGCCCGGGCCCGGCTCCGCCGCGATGATCTTCGTGCCGTCCGGCGACCAGGCGGGATCGATGAGGAGGAGACTGTCCGGCGTGAGCTGCACGGCGCCGGTGCCGTCCACGTTCGCGGTCCAGATCCGCCAGTTCCGCGAGAAGGCGATCCGTGACGCGTCGGGCGACCAGGCGGGCATGATCGCCTCCGCGTCCTCGAGGATCCGCCGGCGGTTCTCGCCGTCCGAATCCATGATGCAGACCGCCTCGGCGGTGACCCCCGGGCAGGTGAACGCGACCTGCCGCCCGTCGGGGCTCGCCGCGATCGACTTGAGGGCGCCGGACGCGTCCGCGCTCTCGACGAGCGTGAAGCCGGACCCGTCGGGGAAGACGCGGCAGATACCCCCACCACCGCCCGAGAGGTAGCAGCCGAACCAGAGGACGGTGGTCGCGGCCGGCGGGTCGGGCTCGGGCTCGGTGGTGCTGCAGGCGGCGAGGAGGGCGGCGGCTCCGAGGAGGAGCGACGCGGGGCGGCGCCCGCGCGAGCGGGCGCCGCCATCCAGATTGTCAGTGGGCATTCCGCAGGATACCGCCGGCCGCGCGGCCGCGCCAGCGCACCGTCAGTCGATGATCCCGTCGCAATCGCTGTCCACCCCGTCGCCGGCGATCTCGATCGCAGCCGGATTGATGGCGGCGTTCGCGTCGTTGCAGTCCCCGGCGATGAGCACGTAGCCCGGCGCCGGCTCTATGACCCCGCCGGGTAGCGTCATCACGAACTGGGCCAGCGCCGAGCTGCTTCCGTAGCCGTCCTCGTCACTGTCCACATAGGTGGCGATGGGGATCCCCTCGTCGACGTTCCCGTCGCAATCGTCGTCGTAGCCGTTCCAGATCTCGTTCGCGCCCGGGAACTTCGCGTTGTCGGTGTCGTCGCAATCGCTCCCGTCGGCGACGTAGCCGGCGGGCGCCGGCGACCCGGTCGGCACCGCCACGCTCGCGGCGGGATCGCCGAAGCCGTCGTCGTCCGCGTCGGCGTAGTAGGTGTCCGGCGCGGCGCCGAGCAGGGTCACGTGGGTGACGCCCGCGATCCCGTTGTACGTCGCGACGATGTCCACCGTGCCCGGAAGGTGGCCGGTGACGAGGCCGGTGGACGACACCGTGGCCCGCCCCGGGTTGGTCGTCGCCCACTGCACCTCGGGCCCCGCGACCAGGTTCCCCTCGGCATCTTCGACCACGACGGAGAGCTGCACCGTCGGCTCGACCTCGAGATCGATCTCCGCCGTCGCCGGCGAGACTTCCACGCTGTAATCGCCGAAGGTGATCGTCAGCGGCACCTGGCCCGACCTCGGCGTGAGCGGGATGGCGAGCGGCGGGTTCGGGCCGCGCTGCACGTCGCGCGTCGCGGCGCCGTCGTGCGTCACCTCGCCGTCCGGATCGAACGCCTCGACGGTGAAGAGGCGCGCTGTGCCCGGTGGAATCCGGATGGTGCCGCTCGCGGTCCCGTTCTGGACCGGGAGGTTGAACACCGCGGCAACGGGGAGATCCCCCGCCGAGACGGTGACCACGAGCAGGTCGATCGGCGTGTTCGAGACGTTGGCGGACACACGGATCGACGCATCGGCAGCCGGGCCGCCGGGCTCGACCGGTTCACTGCTGCAGGCGCCGAGCGCCAGGAGTCCGACGAGCGCGGCATGCGCGCCCAGGCGAAGCGGGTGCATGGGGTTCCTTGGAAGGGTCAGGATGAGGGATCTGCGGGTCCTGTCCTAGATCGGAAAATCGGCCCGGCGGACGACAAGGCCCCGCCAGGGGGCCGCGGAGCCGGGCTCCGCGGCCTCTCGCTGCCTCAGTTGATCCGTTCGACTTCGCCGCAGTTGACCGCCGGGAACGGCGGTCCGAAGGCGACGTGCATGTGCGCGTTCCGCTCCTCGAGATTCAGGTGGGCCAGGAGCTCGGCGGTGTCGCCCAGGTCCGTGCCGGCGTACGTATTGAACGCCGCCCGGAGGTCGTCGAGCGAGCGGGTGGCCTCGTAGTTCATCACGCCGGCGGCATTGGCGACCGGATACGCCGCGCCGGTGCCCGGGCCCTCGACCGGGACCGTGAGGCCGGCGTCGAGGTTCACGAGGATTCCCCCGCCGGGATTGCAGCCGGGATTCAGGTGGATGTGCTGGGGGATGTGCTCGCCGGGCTCGACGCCGGCCGCGTGGATCCGGACGCGGAGGTACCCGCCGACGATCTCGATGAGCGCCACGCCCGTGGCGCGTGAGTCACCCTGGGGACGGAGGTTCACCTTGTAGAAGAGGCGGTCGGCGGCGGCGCCGGGGTCGCCCGGCATGCGCGTGAGGGCCGCGCCCTCGACGAGCGCGGTCTCGGGATTGGTCGGGCTGTCGGCGCCGCACCCCGCGCAGGCGGGGAGGATGGCGAGTCCGGCGGCGAGCATGAAGCGGCGATGCGACATCGTGGGTCTCCGGGGGTGAGAAGTGGACGGCTCCCGCAGCCCCTCCGGCCGCGGTCGCGGGATATATTGATCGGGCACGGTCAACGGCCGTTCCCTTTCCGATAAACCCGCGATGAATCCCAGCCCGCCCGTCCTGATCCGGCTCTTCGGGACCCCTTCGCTCGAGCGGGGGGACGGGACGCCCGTGACCGGGCGCGCCGCGCAGCGGCATCGGATCGCCCTCCTCGCGCTCCTCGCGCTCACGCCCGGCCGGCGGATCGGGCGCGAGAAGGCGATGGCCCTCCTCTGGCCCGAGGCCGACGGAGACCGGGCGCGCAAGCTCCTCAACGTCTCGGTATATGAGCTCCGCTCGGCCCTGGGCGACGAGCTCCTCGTCACCGCCGGCGACGAGCTCCGGCTCGGGGACGGCGTCCGCGTCGACGTCGGGGAATTCGAGGCGGCGGCCGGGGCGGGCGATCACGCGCGGGCGGCGGAATGGCATGCGGGACCGTTCCTCGACGGGTTCTTCCTGCCGGATGCCGCAGCGTTCGAGGAATGGAGCGACCGGGAACGGCAGCGGCTCGCGGGACTGCATGGCCGGAGTCTCGAGGCGCTCGCCGAGGCCGCCGAGTCGGCGGGGGATCACGCAGGGGCGGTGGAACGATGGCGCGCGCGGGCGGCGCACGATCCGTGGGACTCGCGGGTGGCGCTCCGGCTCATGCGCGCGCTCGAGGCGAGCGGCAACCGGGCCGCGGCGATCCAGCATGCGGACGCGCACGCGCGCCGGCTTCGCGAGGAGCTCGGCGCGGACGCGGGTGACGTGCTCGCCGAGGCGGCGGCCCTCAGGACGAAGGTGGCGGGGACGCCGAGCCTCTCCGCCCCGAGGCCATCTCCTTCCGCCCCCCTCGAACTACCCGGCATCCCCGTCCCCGCCCGCCGGTCCCGGCGCACGCTCGCGGCGGCGGCCGCCCTCGCGCTGTCGCTCGCCCTCGCGGCGTGGATCGCGCTCGGGCGCGGGGCGCCGCCGGCGCGGTCGATCGTGGTGCTGCCGTTCGCGAATCTCTCGGGGAGCGGCGAGCGGGACTATTTCAGCGACGGGCTCACCGACGAGATCATCACCGGGCTCGCGACGGTGCCCGGGCTCACCGTCATCGGCCGGACCTCGGCGATGCGCTATGCCTCGTCGGTCGCGACGATTCCCGAGATCGCGCGCGAGCTCGGCGTGGCGCACGTGATGCACGGCACGCTCCGCCGGGAGGGGAATCGCGCCCGCGTCACGGCGCAGCTCGTGGAGGCGGCGCGCGAGCGGGTGCTGTGGGCCAACACCTACGATTCCGAGCTCGACGACACGCTCGGCGTGCAGGAGCGCATCGCGCGCGACGTGGTGCGCGCGCTCGAGCTCGAGTTCCGCGGCGACTCCGGCGCCCAGATCGTGCGGCGAGGCACGAGGAACGCCGCGGCGCTCGAGGCCTACCAGCGTGGGCGCTTTCACTGGAACCGTCGCACGAAGTCGGACGTCGTCGCGGCCATCGCGTACTTCGAGCGCGCGATCGCGGCCGACTCCGCGTACGGCGACGCCTACTCCGGCCTGGCCGATGCGCTGCTGGTCCAGTGGCAGCTGGGCCACGTGAACACGCCGGAGGAGGAGGTGCGGCGGCGCTACGTCTGGGCCGCGGAACGCGCGATCTCCCTCGACGACGCGTCGGCCGACGCCCACACCTCGTTCGCGACCGCGCTCTGGTGGCAGGGGAACTGGCCCGGCGCCGAGCGGGAGTTCCGCCGAGCCATCGCGCTCAATCCGAACCACTCGGGCGCACTCCACTGGTACTCGCTCCTCCTCCCCGGCTTCGGCCGGCTCGACGAGGCGCGCCGGATGTCACGCCGTTCGCTCGACCTCGATCCGTATGCGCCGATGACCGTGGTGAGCTACAGCTGGCTCTCCACCCTCGTCGGGGACTGGGAGGGCGCCCTGGAGTATGCCACTCGAGCGCTGGAGCTGAACCCGGAGTGGGTCGGAGGTCACATGCTGAAGGCGCGCGCACACGCCTATCTCGGCGGTCGCGACGAGGCGGTCGCCTCCGCGCGCAAGGCGCTCGAGCTGATGCCGGATGCGACGCGGCTCGCGGAGCTCGCCTTCGTGCATGCCAAGGTCGGTGAGCGGCAGGCGGCACGCGAAGTGCTCGCGCGCGTGCGCGGGATAGCCCCGGCAGATGCGGGCGTCCTGGCGCGCGCCCTCGTTGCGCTCGGGGAGAGGGACAGCGCTCTCGCCGTGCTCGAGCAGCATGCCAGCTGGACCTGGCCGCACCGGACGACGATCTACGAGCCGGGGCTCGAGCCGCTCCGGGATGATCCGCGGATGGAAGCACTGCGGCTCAGGATCGAGCGGGAGATGGGCGTCAGGTAGGCGGGTACAGCTCTCGGACCCGCCGCCTCGCTTCCTCCGCTTCCCGCCTCGAGCCGCGCGCCTCGAGGATCCGCGCGCGAAGGCGGTGCGCCTCTCCGGCCACCGGTGAATCGGGAAATGTCCGCGCGCTCCGCGTGAGCAGCTCGAAGGCGCGGTCGAGGTCCCCTCCCTGCTCCACCAGCCGCTTCCCCTCCTCGAAGTCCTCCCGCCACCGCCGCGCCTCGTCGCTCATCCGCTCCGCCTCCTCTGCCGTGCGGAATGGCTCGAGCGGAGCGACGCTCTCCTTCGGACGGATCGGCGGCACCGGCTCCGCGAAGAAGTCGGCCAGCGCGCGCGCGTACGCCTCGGCTTCGCGGCGGTTGTACGCCGGGTCACGCAGGCGCCGCTCCTCGTCGGGGCTGGTGAAGAAGCTCGCCTCGCCGATCACGCCGGGAATCCCGTAGGAGTGCCGCAGCACGGCGGTGCCCGATCCGGCGAAGATGACGTGGTCGGAGACGACCGACGGCTCGGCATGACCGTCGAACAGCGCCGCGGTGAGGTGGTGCGCCAGGTGCCGCGCGAGCTTCACGCCGGCCTCGTTGGCCGAGGCGTAGGCGTGGTAGTAGATGATGGGGAAGTTGACCGCGGTGTCGGCAGTGGCGTTGTGGTGGATCGAGACGAATGCGTCGGCCGACGAGTCGCGGGCCAGGTCGGCGCGGGCCCTGAGCGGCACGTCGGTGTCCGCGTCGCGCGTGAGGATGACGCGCGCGCCGCGCGCCTCGAGCAGGTCGCGCAGGACGAGGGCGACGCGGAGGTCGATCCACTCCTCGCGCTCGCCGCCGGGACCGACGCGGTAGCTGTCGGTGGCGGCGGTGCCGCCGTGGCCGGGGTCCACGACGATGGTGCGGCCGTGGAGGGGGTCGGGGGCGCGCCGGCCGCCCGCGGCGCAGGCGGCTGACAGGACCAGGACGAGGAACGGCGGCGGCCGCAGCGGCATCCCCGGAGCTACATCCCGAGCGGCGGCTCGTCGGCCGTCGGGCCGTAGACGGACGGGAGCGGCACGTCGTTGAGCCGGAGATAGACCGTGAGCTGGCCGCGGTGGTGGTAGATGTGGTTCAGCAGGATCGTGCGGTACGCGGCGCCGCGCGGCATCGCGACGAGGAGCTTCTCGCCGCGCATGATGTTCCAGGGAATGCCGAGGTCGGCGTCGGGCATCGCGGCGAGGGTGGCGCGGGCGTACTCCATCCCCGCGTCGAAGCGCTCGAGCAGCGCGGCCTCGCTCTCCGGCGCCGCCGGCGGCGGAAGCGCGCCGGGGTCGAAGCTCGGCTGGAGCGTGGCGTAGACGATGCCCTTCGGCAGGCCGGCCATGTGATTGGCGAGGGCACCGAGGGTCATCGACTTCGGATGCGGGCGCCAGTCGAACTTCGCAGCGGGCACTCGCGCCAGAAGACGCCGGGTGGCCGGGGCTTCCTGCTCCAGCTCCTGCAGGATTTCCTTCGCTGTCAGCATTTCGAATCCTCTCGTTGGAATTTGCAATCGATCATCGGTGCGCTGGCGGACGGTGCACGGGAGCCCGGGGCAGTGGTGCTCTCGCGGAGCGACGACAGGGTCCTAACCCGTGTCGCGGAGCGAGAGCACCGCTGCCACGGGCGACACGCACCCGGGCGCAGCGCGACCCGGCCCCGCTACTGCTCGAACATCCCTTTCGCCGTCTCGCCTCGCAGGAACGGCTCGATGAACGCGTGCAGCATCTCCACCTGCGTGATGACGGCCGTGTGCGACGTTCCCGGCATGATCGCGAGGCGCGACTGCGGGAGCGGCTTGCCCATGTCGCCCATGACGCCGCCGCCGAGGAGCTTGAAGAGGGCGACGTTGTGCTCGGGCGTCGAGACGTCAGCGTCGCCGGCGATCACGAGGACGGGCGCCGTGATCCGCTTCACCTCGGCCTCCCACGCCATCGGCTCCTTCTCGAGCTGGATCAGCTTGCGGACGAGCTCGCGGAAGCCGGGCTTCCGGTCGGCCTGCTCCCGGAAGAAGGGCATCTGAAGGAAGCCCTCGACCGACATCTGCGGAATGAAGGCGGTGTACTCCGGCTGCCAGCCGCGGAGATCGTAGGCCACGCCCGCGACGACGAGCTTGCCGACCTTTGCCGGGTGACGGATGGCGAGCTGGAGCCCCGCCTGGCCGCCCATCGAGTACCCGAAGACGTCGGCCTTCTCGAGACCCACCGCCTCCATGAACGCGGCGACGTCGTCGGCGAGGTTCTGGTAGGTGATCGGGCGGTCGATGTCGGATGTCCGGCCGTGGCCCTGCAGCTCGAGCGCGTACACCCGGTGCGACCCGGCGAGCTTCGGGATGATGGCGCCCATCGTCGGGATGTCCATGTAGGCGCCGTGGAGGACGACGATCGGGCTGCCCTGGCCCGAGACCTCGTAGTACATCTGCATGCCATTTACGGCGACGCGCTTGCCTGCATCCTGCGCTTCGGCAGCCGCGGCGGACGCGAGCGTGAGTGCGCCGGCGATGATCGTGGCTCGTTGCATTTCGGTCTCCTGGTGTGCGTTGGCGACTCGTTCTGCCTGTACGTCGAACGGGGTCGCCGGGAATCGACAATCGCCCAGATCGGGACGCCGGCGGCCGGCGCACGGGGGTCCCCACTCCGCAACACGGGTCATGACCCTGTCGTTGCTCCGTGGGGACCCCCAGGCGCCGTCCGCCCGACGATTCGGACGGGGGCCAATGGCTCCGTCCGGCACGGCGGACCCGGAACGTAGGTCATCTCGATCGCATCCGGCCCGACGCGGACGCGCGTGAGGCTCGCGGTCTGGGCTTCCTCACGATGCATGCAGAATGAATCGGCGCCGAGGCTCTCGAGGTGAGACCGGTGGATCGCTTCGATGTCCTCGGCGCGGGGCGGCGAGCCGGGGGCGAGGCGGGCGTACTCGGCGACGCGGAGCTCCTCGACGGCGCGGCCGGCGCCGGAGCTCGTGAGGAGGAGGCCGGGCATGGTGACGGTGCGGTGCGTCATCGCCGCGCCGTCCCAGCGGTGGAGCGCGGGCACGCCGCCAGGCTCGAGCACGGCGAGGGTGAACGGGGCGAAAACGGTGGGATCCATCCCGGCGAGGAGATCGGCGGCGGACCGGGCGCACTCGGCGGGCAGCAGATCGTCGATGATGCGACCTCGCGTCACGAGGCCGACGGGAACGGGCGCCGCGGCGACGCCTTCGGGCGGGTAGAGGTTGGCGAGACCGAACGTGAGGCCGAGCTCGTTGACGCCGACCCAGGTGCCGCCGGCGTCCGGATCCCGCGGCGCGAGCGCACGTACACCTCCGCGCGTCACAAGACTCGGCGGCTCGCCGGGCTGGCGGGTGGTCCGCTCGTCGCGGCCGTGCCAGACGAGGTGGCCGCCGTCGAGCGGGAGCCAGCTAAGGGTGCACACGATCGACCCGATACCGGAGCTGCACGAACCCCGGCGGCATCGGGATCGCGGCCTCGAGGACGAGCGGGGGCGTGGT
>DASUXZ010000026.1:0-6201 GCA_036377655.1 Gemmatimonadales bacterium | reverse complement strand
CCTGCCTTAACGCCGTTTCCCCCCAACTTCACGATCCGTTCATCCGCCGGTCCTTACCATGCGCCCACACGGCAAAGCGCCTGGCCGGAGCCGGTGGCACGTTCCGGGTTCCCTCGCAGTCGCTAACCGCATGTGAATATGAAGTTTACGCATTCACCCGGCAGGCTGGAGATCCCGATGCTACGAAAGCGTGTCCCCTTCCTCGCGGTCCTCATGTACACCCTGGCCTGCGGCGGCGGCAGCGGCGACGCGCCGGCGGCCGATCAGGGCCCCGCCACCAGCGACGCGCCTGCCGCCGGCGGAGCGGGCGCCGTGGTCGAGGTCCGGATGATCACCGACGACCAGGGGAACCGGTTCGAGCCCGCGGACGTCGAGGTGCGCCAGGGCGACATCCTCCGGCTCGTGCTCGTGAGCGGCGTCCACAACCTCCACTTCCTCCCGGACAGCAACCCCGGCGCGACCGGCCTCCCGCCCGCGAGCGAGATGCTGCAGCTCCCCGGCCAGACGCTCGACGTCCCGATCACGATGGGCCCCGGCCACTACTACTTCCAGTGCGATCCGCATGCGCTCCTCGGCATGGTCGGGAAGCTGGAAGTCGAGGACGATTGAACGACCCCATGCCTTCCTCACACTTCGGAGCACCGATCATGTCGCGCCTTCCGTTCGCAGCCGTCACGCTGCTCGCCGGCCTCACGGCGTGCGGCGGCGTCACTCCCGAGGCGCCGGGCCAGCGCCAGATGGCCACCGGTGACGTGCAGGCGGCCGCCGCCGCGAGCTACGTCAAGCCGGGGGACCTCGACGAGTACTACCTCTTCTATTCCGGCGGGCACTCCGGCCAGGTCTTCGTGGCCGGCGTCCCGTCCATGCGCCACATCGCCACGATCCCGGTCTTCGCGCCGTATCCCGGCACCGGCTACGGCTACGACGAGGAAACGAAGGCGATGCTCGGCGAGTACACCTGGGGCGACGTGCACCACCCCGCGCTCTCGAAGACCGCCGGCGACTACGACGGCCGCTGGCTCTTCGTGAACGACAACGGCAACAACCGGATCGCCCGGATCGACCTCCGCGACCTCAAGACGAAGCAGATCTTCGGGCCGATCCCGAACACGATGGGCAACCACGGCTCGTCCATGGTCACCGAGAACAGCGAGTACGCGCTCGTCGCCACCCGCTTCTCGGTGCCGATGGGATCGGCCTACGAGCCGCTCGAGAACTACGCCGAGCGCTACAAGGGCGCCGTCTCCGGCATCCGGATCGACAGCGCCACCGGCACGATGTCGCTCGGCTGGCAGATCATGACGCCGCCCTTCAACTGGGATCTCGGCGCCACGGGGAAGGGGCCGTCGGAGGACTGGGCCTTCTGGACCTCGTACAACACCGAGCGCGCCACGGGGAAGCTCGAGACCAACTCCTCGCAGAAGGACCGCGACTACGTGGCCGTCGTGAACTGGCGCGCCGCCGAGGCCGCCGCGCGCGCCGGCACCACGACCTCCATCTCCGGTGTCCCGGTCATCGATCCGGCGAAGGTTCCGGGGGTGATGTTCCTGCTCCCCTGCGGCAAGAGCCCGCACGGCGTGGACGTGGACCCGAGCGGCGAGTACGTGATCTGCTCCGGCAAGCTCCAGCCCACGAGCACCGTCTTCTCGTTCGCGAAGATCCAGGACGCGATCGGGCGGCGGGCCTTCAGCGGTGAGGAGGACGGCATCCCCGTCATCCGCTACGAGGACGCCATGATGATGGAAGTGCCGGTGGGCCTGGGCCCGCTGCACACGCAGTTCGACGGCAAGGGCTACGCCTACACGTCGCTCTACGTCGAGAGCGCCATCGCCAAGTGGAAGCTGCCTCCCTACGAGGCGAACGTGGACCCGAAGTCGCTCGTGGTGGACAAGATCCCGGTGCAGTTCAACGTCGGGCACCTCGTGACCGCGCACGGCGACACCCGCCACCCGAAGGGCGACTGGCTCGTGGCGATGAACAAGATGTCGAAGGGCCGGCACCTCAACGTCGGGCCGTCCATCCCCGAGAGCTCGCAGCTCATCGACATCGCCTCGGGCATGAAGATGCGGATGATCTACGAGGCGTACACCGAGCCGGAGCCGCACTTCGCGCAGCTGGTGCACCGGGACGTGCTGAAGCCGATCGAGTTCTACCCGAAGGCGGAGAACCGCCACCCGAACGCGATCTGGCAGCCGGCGGACGCCCGGGTCACCCGCAATGCCGCGCGCCGGACCGTCGAGGGCAACGTCTATGCGATCCGGAGCTACTTCGAGCCGGGCCGCATCCAGGTGATGGAGGGCGACACGGTGATCCTCCACATCACGAACGCGGAGCAGCAGCGCGACGAGATCCACGGCTTCGGGCTCGTGGCGTTCGACAAGAACGTCGTGATCGATCCGGGCGAGACGAAGACGCTCAAGTTCGTGGCGCGGAAGACGGGCGTGTACCCGTACTACTGCACCAACTTCTGCTCGGCGCTCCACCAGGAGATGCAGGGCTACCTCGAGGTGGTGCCGCGCGGCCGGACGATGGCCCTGTACCAGGGGAACGACGGCGAGATGTCGTTCGAGCGCCGGCCCCCGCAGACGGCCCTGGCCCCGGCCGCCGATCCGCACGCCGGACACGGCGCCGGCGGTACCTCCCACTCGGACGGTCGGCAGGGGCGGGCACCGTGCCCGCCCCTGCCACCGCCGAGGACATGGACATGCGGAGCTTCATCCAGCGCTGGCGGACGGCGATCCTCGTCGCGGCAGCCGCACTGATGGCCCTCGCCATCGTGCTGCCGCTCTGGGGCATGACGCTCGTCAGTATCCAGTATCCCGAGGGGCTCCGGATGGTGGTCTATCCGGGCCGGATCGCCGGCGACCTCGCGGAGATCAACTCGCTGAACCGCTACATCGGGATGACGCCGATCTCGAGCGACTTCTTCGTGGAGCTGCGCCTCCTGCCGATCGCGTTCGGCGCCGTCGCGGCGCTCATCGTGGCCGCCGCGATCGTGCGCACCCGGTGGTCGCCGATCGTGCCGCTCCTCGGCATGGCGACCGTCGCGGCGTACGGCTTCCTCGCGATGCGCGAGCGCCTCTACCAGTTCGGCCACGACCTCGACCCGACGGCGCCCATCACGATCGAGCCGTTCACCCCGCCGATGGTGGGGCTGAACCAGATCGCGCAGTTCGCGAGCTACACCTACTTCTCCTGGGGAACGTTCCTGCCGATCG
Organism: Gemmatimonadales bacterium; assembly: GCA_036377655.1. Taxonomy (GTDB): domain Bacteria; phylum Gemmatimonadota; class Gemmatimonadetes; order Gemmatimonadales; family GWC2-71-9; genus CAMLLJ01. Next base: position 2,983 of record DASUXZ010000026.1, on the reverse strand, counting down.
CGGCGGGCGTGCTCGTCGCCCTCGTCCTCTGGGCCGGGCTCCCCGCGCGCGGTCCCGCGCGCGCCGAGGCGCGGCTCGCGCTCGCGGCCTGAGGCGATGCTCCTCCTGCCGCTCCTCCTCGCCGCCCAGGCCGTCGCGCCGCCGGCACGTGCAACCGCCGTGCAGGCGGGCGCCGTGTCGGTCCAGGCGGCCGTCGATGCGGCGGCGCCGGGTGACACCGTGCGGCTCGGAAGCGGGATTCACCAGGGGCCGGTGGTCATCGCGAAGCCGCTCACGCTCCTCGGGATGCCCGGCGCGACGCTCGACGGCGGCCGCCGCGGCACCGTGCTGACGGTCCGCGCCGACTCGGTCGTGATCGAGGGCCTCGTGCTCACGGGCTCGGGGCGCTCGCTCGACCGGGACGAGGCGGCGATCAGGCTCGAGGAGTGCACCGGGTGCCGGATCAGCGGCAGCACGATCACGGAGCCGCTGCACGGCATCTACCTCCTTCGCTCGCAGGGCGTGACGATCGAGCGGAACGAGATCACCGGGTCCGCGGCGCTCGAGGAGCCGCTCCGGGGGAACGGCATCCACCTGTTCAGCTCGAGCGGCAACCGGATCGCCGGCAACCGGATCAGGAGCACGCGTGACGGGATCTACTTCTCGTTCGCGAGCGGCAATCGCGTCGTGGACAACGACGTCTCCGGGGTGCGGTACGGGCTCCATTACATGTATTCCGACGACAACGTGTTCGAGCGGAACCGCTTCACCCGGAACGCGGCGGGGGCGGCGATCATGTTCAGCAAGCGGATCACCCTCCGCGAGAACACCTTCAGCCGCCACGTCGGCTACCGCGCCTACGGCATCCTGCTCCAGACCGGCGAGGACATCGTGGCGGAGCGGAACCGGATCGAGGGCAACCTCACCGGTCTTTTCCTCGACGGCGCCGTGCGGAACGTCTTCCGCGAGAACGTCGTGAGCGGTAACGGCGTGGGCATCGACCTGCTCGCGAGCGCCGAGGACAACCTCTTCACCCGGAACGTGATCGCGGACAACCGGATCCCGGTGCGCAAGGTGCTCGGGACCGGCCGGAACGCGTGGGACGACGGGCGCGCCGGCAACTTCTGGAACGACGCCGCGGTATTCGACCTCGACGGCGACGGCATCGGCGACCGCCCGTATCGCGTCGGCGACACGTGGGCATCGCTCGCCGCCACGCGTCCGAGTCTCGAGCTCTTCGGTGGAACGCTCGCCGCGCGCGCCCTCGGCTGGGCCGAAGAGGCGTTCCCGGTGTTCGACGTGCCGCGCGTGGAGGACGAACGTCCGCTCGCATCGGCGCCGGCGGCGCCGGCGACGGCCGCCGATGCATCGCCGCCGGCGACGCATCCGATCCGGAAGGCGGGACTTCTCGTCGCCCTGCTCGTGACCTATGGCGGCGGTGCCGGGCTGCTCCGGCGTCGCACCCTCCGGAGGGCCGCGTGATCCGGTACCGCGGGTTCACCAAGCGCTTCGGGGACGTCGTCGCGGTCCAGGGCCTCGACCTCGACGTCGGCCCGGGCGAGACGCTCGCCCTCATCGGGCCGAACGGCTCGGGCAAGACGACCACGCTCAAGGCGCTCGTCGGCCTCGTCCGTCCGACGGCCGGCTCGATCACGGTCGGCGGCGTCGACGCGCTCACCGACGGGCCCGCCGCCCGCGCCCGCCTCGGCTACCTGCCGCAGCGCCTCACCTTTCCGGAGGGCGCGACCGCGCAGGAGACGCTGCGCTTCTTCGCCCGGCTCAACCGCCTCGACGGGTCGCTGGTGGACCCGCTCCTCGAGCGGGTCGGCCTCGACGATGCCGCGGGGCGCGTGGTGGACGGGTTCTCCGGCGGCATGCGGCAGCGGCTCGGCCTCGCGGTGGCGCTCCTCGGGGATCCCGCCGCGCTCGTCCTCGACGAGCCGACGGCGGCGCTCGACCCGACCGGGGCGCTCATGGTGCGCGACCTGCTCGAGCGCATCCGGGAGAGCGGCACGACGATCCTCCTCTCGTCGCACGACCTCGGCGAGGTCGCCGCGCTCGCCGACCGGATCGCCGTCTTCGCGGCCGGACGCATCGCCGGGGCAGGGACGCTCGCGGAGCTCGAGTCGAGGTGCGGGTGCCGGGGCATCGAGGGCGTCTATCGCACGATGACGGGCGACATCCGCGGGCCGCGCCGGGTCGCGGCATGAGGGCGACGATGACCCGCCGCGAGCTCCTCGCAGCCGCCGGGGCGATGGCGCTCCTCGCCGCCTGCGGCGACCCGGCGGCCGGCGGCCCGGGCGCGGCGGCGATCACGCCGGGCGTGGACGAGTGCGCGGGGTGCCGGATGCTCATCGACGAGGAGCGCCTCGCCGCGCAGTTCCGGCCGGCGCGCGGCGCTGCCATCAAGTTCGGCGAGGTCGGCTGTCTCGTGGCCTGGCTCGCGGCGGATCCTGCGAGAGCCGGCGCGCCGATGGTAAGGGCGCTCGACACCGCGGAGTGGATCGCCGCGGAGCGCGCCTCCTACGTGGTCGGCGCCGTGCGCACGCCGATGGGCTTCGACATCACGGCGCACGCCCGCTCCGGGCCCGAGGGCGCCGGGACGCTCATCGGCGGATGGGACGCACTGCTTCGACGGGGGGCACCCGATGCGCGGACGGGCTGACACGCTCCTGCTGATTGCCGGCACCGAGGTGCGGAGTGCCGTCGCGGCCCGCATGGTACAGGTGTTCGGCCTGCTCTTCGCGGCGCTCGCGCTCGCGATCGCCGTCGCGGGGCTCGGCGCGAGCGGGCAGCTCCTGGTCCAGGGGTTCACGCGGACCGGCGTCTCGCTCATGATGCTCTCGCTGTACCTGCTCCCGCTCCTCGGCCTCATTACCGGCGCCGCGGCATTCGGCGCGGAGCACGGCGGCACGGAGATGCTCCTCGCGCAGCCGCTCTCGCGGCGGGTGATTTTCCTCGGCCGCGCGCTCGGGCTCGCCGCGGTGATCACCGGCATCGCGAC
>DASUXZ010000025.1:0-9187 GCA_036377655.1 Gemmatimonadales bacterium | reverse complement strand
CCCTGGACCGCCGACACGGAGAACTCGAAGCTGTAGTTCCCCACCGACGGCGGCGCGAAGCGAAGCACCATGGTGCACGACGCGCCCGGCGCGAGCGAGACTCCGGCGCAGCCGTTGCTCGTCACCTGGAAGGCGCCACCGCTCGATGGCGCGGTGATCGGACCGGTGCCCGTGGTTGCGTTGTTCGTGATGGTGACGGGCTGGGTGGCCGATGTTTCGCCTGCCGGGATGGGGCCGAAATCGATGAAGTTCGTCGATCCGGAGAGGCCTGCACCCTGGCCCCGCAGGTTCGTGAGCTGCGTGGCGGTGCCGGCGTCGAGGTTCTCGCCGACCGCAAACTGCGCGATGTGGGAGACCGGGAAATCCGGAAGGTACCGGATCGACACGGTGCACGACGCGCCGGGCTCGAGCGCCACGCCGGCGCACGCGTTCGCCGAGATCTGGAAGTACGGAACCTCGTAGCACTGGTAGTAGTAGTACCAGTAGCAGAGATCGACGATCTCCGTCTCGAGCGGGAGGCTCGCCACGTTCCCCACGTTCTTCACGACGAGGTCGAGCGGCGCGCTCGCGGTCCCGACGAGCGTCGCCGGAAAGTTGAGATCCGACGGCGTCGAGGTGAGCATGACCGCCGTGCCCGTGGCGGACAGCGGCACGATCCGCGTATCGGCGAAGCCGCTTCGAATCTCGACCTGGGCGGTCCGCTCGCCCATCTGGGCCGGGCGAAACCGGATGGAGAAGGAGCAGACGGCGCCGGGAGTCAGGCGCTGGGCGGAGCACTGGTTGCCGACGAGCTCGAAGTCGGTCCGATCACTTCCGGTGACGGCGACGAGGATTTCGCCGCTCTCGCTCGAGCCGGTGTTCGAGACGGTGAAGAGCTCGGGCTCCCCTGCCGTCCCGACGCGTACCGCGGCCAGTACCGGGGACGTCGGAGTGACGGAGAGGACGGTCGGCACGCCGCCGACGCCGCTCAGCGGCGCCGAGACGGAGCCGCCGGGGTCCCCCGAGATCAGGAGGGACGCCGTCTGCGTGCCGTCGAGACTGGGCCGGAACCGGACGTCGATCACGCACTGGATGCCCGCTGCGAGCTGCACGCCCGAGCAGAAGTCCCGCTCGATCCTGAAGTCGCCGGCGTGCGTCCCGCCGAGCGCCACGGTGAGGGGCCCCGTCCGCACCGTGCTGTTGTTGCGCACCACCAGCGACCGGGTGGGCGATTCCGCGCCGACCCGGACGTCGCCGAAGGCGAGTCCGCCCACGGGCACCTGAAGCGCCGAGCCGCCGCCGGTTCCCCGGAGCAGGACCGGCACGACGACGTCGTTCCCCTCCGCCCGGAGCGTTCCCTCGCGGACCCCCGCGCTGCTCGGCTTGAACCGGATCCGCAAGGCACAGCTCTCCGACGGCGCGAGCGTGCGGTTGTTGCACTCGGTGCTCGTGATCGTGAAATCGGCGGCGCCGGTCCCGGTCAGCGAGATCGTCAGCGGGATGCTGATCGACTCGCCGACGTTGGAGAAGGTCACCGTCAGCTCGGGGCTCTGTCCCCCGATCGGGAGCGAGCCGAAGTCGTGAGACGCGATGGAGCTTCGGAGCACCTCGTCGCCGCCGGGCTCGGTTCCCGAGCAGGCAACGACGAGGCCCGCGAGGAGGAGGCTCGTGATGTGGGCGTGGCGTGTCATGGTCGGGTCCGTGGCGAAGTCGGGGTCGCGGATGGCTCCGGGTCCGGGGGTCCGGCTCGGAGTGACGACTTCGTTGGACGGACGCCGCGCGTGAATTGCTCCGGCGCTCCGGGCGGCGCCCGGCCGGTGCCCCGGAGCCGTGCCCGCGTCGCGGGGGTTGGGCCGGCGGGATAACGAGACCGGAGGGGATCGGGCGCTGCGGTATGCTGGCGGATGCCTGACGTCGACGGGTCGCCGGAGCGGCCGCGGGAGCGCCTCTGGTCGCTCGGTCCGTCCGTGCTCACGGCGGCCGAGCTCCTCGCGATCCTGCTCGGCACGGGCAACCGCGGGGAGTCGGTGACCGCACTCGCCGTGCGCCTGCTCGATGGGCAGGAGGGCTCGCTGAGGCGCCTTGCCGCGAGGCCGCCCGCGGAATTTCTCCGGATGTCGGGCGTCGGCCCCACGAAGGCGGCCCGCCTCGTCGCCGCGTTCGAGGTCGGTGCCCGTCTTTCCCTCGAGCAGCGCCCGGCGTCGTCCAGGATTCGCGAGCCCGAGGATATCGTCCGCCGCTTCTCGGCGCGCCTCCGGGACCTGCCGGTCGAGGAGTTCCATCTGCTCGCGCTCGACAGCCAGAGCCGGGTGCTCCGCGAGGTCCTCGTGACCCGGGGACTCCTCAACAGCTCCCTCGTGCATCCCCGGGAGGTGTTCCGGCCGGCCATCGCCGAGGCCGCGGCCGGGATCATCGTGGTGCACAATCATCCGAGCGGGGACCCGACGCCCTCGGCCGAGGATCGGGCGGTGACGCGCCAGCTGGTCGCGGCGGGCCAGCTGCTCGACCTGCCGCTCTACGACCACGTCATCATCGCGGGCGATCGCTTCACGAGCTTCGCCGCCACCGGTCTCCTCTGACCGGAAACGCCGTGCGGGCAGGCAGTTGACGCCGCCCGGAGGGGGCGGCATCCTACGGTGTGCAATCACCGCTCACCCGTACCCCTCCGACCTCGGCGTCCGGGGCCATGGACCCGGCCCACTTCCGGGCGGCCCTCGCGAAGCACGCCGACCGCCTCGATCTCGACCTGATCGAGCGGGCGCTCTCGTTCAGCGCGTCGGCGCACCGCGGGCAGAAGCGGATGTCGGGGGAGGACTTCGTCTCCCACAGCATCGCGGTCGCGCAGATCCTCGCGGAGCAGCTCCTCGACAGCACCTCGATCGTGGCGGCGCTGCTGCACGACGTCGTCGAGGACTCCGACGTCACCACGGCCGACATCGAGCGCGAGTTCGGGAGCGAAGTCGCCGGGATCGTGGACGGGCTCACGAAGATCGCCCACCTTACCTTCCGGTCATCGGCGGAAGAGCAGGTCGAGAACTACCGGAAGCTGCTCCTCTCGATCGCGCGCGACGCGCGGGTCATCATCATCAAGCTCGGCGACCGCCTGCACAACATGCGGACGCTCGAGCACCTGCCGCCGGAGCGGCGCGCGCGGATCGCGCTCGAGACGCGGGAGATCTACGCGCCGCTCGCGCACCGCTTCGGCATGGCGGGAATGAAGGCGGAGCTCGAGGACCTCGCGTTCAAGTTCCTCGAGCCCGAGGAGTACCGTGAGCTGGTGCACCAGGTGGCGTCGAAGCGCGCGGTGCGCGAGCAGCTCATCACGCGCCTCCGGATGCCGCTCGAGGAAGAGCTCCGGCGGGCGGGCATCGAGTGGTTCGAGATCACCGGCCGGCCGAAGCACCTCTGGTCGATCTACCAGAAGATGCGGAAGCGCGGCAAGGCGTTCGACGAGATCTACGACCTCATGGCGGTGCGGGTGCTGGTCCGCTCGGTGCCGGACTGCTATCACGTGCTCGGCATCATCCACCACAACTGGACGCCGCTGCAGGAACGGATCAAGGACTACATCGCGAGCCCCAAGTCCAACGCGTACCAGTCGCTCCATACGACGATCTTCGGGCCCGGGGGCCAGCTCTTCGAGGTCCAGATCCGGACGCTCGAGATGCACCGCACGGCCGAATACGGCATCGCCGCGCACTGGGTCTACAAGGACGAGCACCCGGCGGACGAGCTGGACGAGCAGCTCGGGTGGTTCCGCCAGCTCCTCGAGCTGCAGCAGGACACCCACAGCCCTGAGGAGTTCCTCGAGTTCCTGAAGATCAACCTCTACCAGGACGAGATCTTCGTCTTCACGCCGCAGGGGGACGTGAAGCGGCTTCCGAAGGGCGCGACGCCGATCGACTTCGCGTTCATGGTGCACACGGAGGTCGGGCTCAAGTGCCAGGGCGCGAGGATCAACGGCCGGATCGCGCCGCTCCACCGGGAGCTCAAGAACGGGGACACGATCGAGATCCTGACCGGCCCCACGGCCAGGCCGAGCCGCGACTGGCTCGCGCACGTCCATACCGGCCGCGCACGGCAGAAGATCAAGCAGTGGGTGCGGCACGAGGAGGAGACGATCAGTCTCGCCCTCGGCAGGGAGATCCTGGCGCGCGAGGTCCGGCGCCGCCGGCTCGACACGCCCGATGACGCACGGCTCGAGCGCGCCGCCGCGACGCTTTCGCTCGCCGACGCGAAGGGGCTCGAGGTGGCGGTCGGCCGTGGGGACGTCGCGATCGGGCAGGTGATCCGCGCCCTCTATCCCGACCTGCCCTCGGACGAGCTGAGCGAGCCGAAGCCGACGGTGTTCGGCCGCGTCATCGACCGCATCCGCCTGGGCCGCGGAATCAAGGTGCAGGGCGCCGACGGGCTGATGGTGCGCTACGCGCAATGCTGCCAGCCGGTGCCCGGAGACAAGGTGGTCGGATACGTGACCCAGGGGCGCGGCATCTCGATTCACCGCGCGGACTGCCCCAACCTGCTCACGCTGTCCGCGGCGGAACGGCGGGTGGACATCGACTGGCAGGAGTCCGCGGGCGAATCGTTCGCGGTGCGGCTCATCCTGTCGGGCGAGGACCGGCGCGGCCTCTACGCCGACATCATGCAGGCGATCAGCCAGAGCGGCACCAACATCCGCTCGGCGGACATCCACACGAAGGACGGCACCGTCTTCGGGAACATCTTCGTGGAAGTGGACAACCTGACGCACCTGGCCAAGGTGCTCAAGGCGGTGCGGCGGGTGAAGGGCGTGACCGAGATCGAGCGCCGCGAGGCGCCGGCGAGCCCCGGCGCCGCCTGATGGCGGCGCACTGGATCCTCAAGTCGGAGCCGTCGGCGTATTCCTTCGCGGATCTCGAGCGCGACGGCCGCACGGTGTGGGACGGGATCCGGAACGCCCAGGCCCTGATCCATCTTCGCGCGATGAAGCAGGGCGACAGGGCGCTCTTCTACCATACCGGCGGGGAGAAGGCGGTCGTCGGCCTTGCCACGATCGCGAGCGATCCCTATCCCGACCCGAAGGCGGGCGACGGAAAGCTCGTGGTCGTGGACCTCGTGCCCGAGCGGGCGCTCGCCCGGCCGATCAGTCTGGCCGCCATCAAGGGCGAGAAGGCGCTCGCGACGCTCGGCCTCGTCCGCCATTCGCGGCTCTCGGTGGTTCCGGTGCCGGACGAGCAATGGAAGGTCCTCCTGGGTATGGGAGGGCTGCCCTGACCCGGCTCTTCAACGGTGACGGCGCCGTGACCGGCGCTTGCGCCGCGGATGGCCCGAGGGGAAGGCGGACTCGAATCGCAATCCGGGCGGGGGTCTGCGGGCATTCCGATTTCCGTTGGAGCCCACCGAACGCTCCCATGTGACGAGGTCGAGCGCCGCCTCGAGCCGGACCGCGGCATCGTCCATGGCGCCGCCCGTGGAGAGCTTCCGGTACCCGAGGTCCGAAGCGAAGCGCAGGAGGTACCGGACACGGGCGAGCCGGCTGCGCGCGTGATCGAGCGCGCGATCGAGCGGGTGGCCGTCGAGCCGCTCGCTCGCCTCGGCAAGACAGGCGGCGAGGGCGAATCCCGCCCGGCGTACTTCCAGCGTGAGCCCCTCCCGGTCCGATGACGGCCACGTCGCGGTGAACCGGTACAGCTCGAGCGCGAGAGCATGCGCGGTCCTGGCCGCGACGACGAGGTGGATTCGTTCGAGCATGGCACAAAGCTGGAGGGTGCGAACCGGCCTGCGTCATCAGGATGACGCAGGCCGGTTCGTTCGAACGCGCAGCCGGGTCGAGCCGCTGTCGGCTATCTCGTCGAGCAGCAGCCGAGCGGGCAGCGGACCCAGGTCGTTTCGTCCTCGAGCTGCCAGCGCCACCGCGCGGTACCGGGGAGGGTGGCGGCACTCGGGTGCTCCCGCGCGGTGACGCAGCGATAGATCGGCTCCGCTCCGGCGCGCGTGATGCGCATCCACCACGTCCCCCCCGCCGACGCGCTGCACGCGCCCAGTCCTTCCGGCGCCGCCGCCCCCGTACCGCGATACAGCATGTCGAGCCGGGTCACGGCCCCGGGGGCGAGGTTGAATTTCTCGGCGTAACGCAGCACGGGCCCGTGCGCGATCACGTACCCGACCGTCCGCCATTCGTCGAACGCCGACGGCTCGTTCAGGCCCCCGATCGCCGGATCGGGATAGAAGACGGCTCGTGGCCCGCGCGGCGCGAGGCCCACCGCGGAGGCCGGAAGCGCGAGGGCCAGTGTCTGCTCGTCATGCCATCCCGGAACCAGCGTGACGCGCCGCACCCCTGCCGGATCCGCGGGCACGTCCGCGGGCCACGCCGACGCGATGAGCGCCGCCGCCGCCGCGCCTTCCGAGGGCCGGGGCCGATCCGTCCCGACCGAGCACCAGGCGACGCCGCACTTGATGCCGATCGTCTGGCGACCGGTCACGTCCATGTCGAATCGGGCGACCGGCGGGATCGCCTTCCCGATGAGCGGCTCCCCTCCGCTCGTGCGGATGTCGTGCACGGCGACGGGAAGCTCCGTGGCCTTCGCCGGATCGCCGAGCGGCTCCTTGCACCGGTTGTCGTCCCACTTCGCGTCGAGCATGAACGCCCGCCAGCGTCCGCCGCTCTCCTCCGGCTGCATGAGATAGAGGCAGCTGAACTGCCGGTGGATCCCGAGCGGCTCGTACGGCTCGTCGTCGTAGTTGAAGAGCTGCGCGGCCGCGGGACGCGTGCGGTTGAGCACGGCAATGGCGCGAAGGTCGGCGGGCGCGCCGTCGGGCCGGAATGTGCCGAAGAGCGAATCGATCCGCTCCGATGCAAAGACGCCGACGAGCGGACCGTACTCCGGCGTGCCCGTCCGGACGAGCCGCTGGCAATCGTGGAACTCCGGGATCTCGTCGATGCTCGGGGCGATCGGGATGTCGGTGACCACATGCGGGACCAGCACATCGTGCGAGTCCCGGTACACGGTCAGGTTGATGTCGTGCTCCGGACATTCCGGACGCTCATATGCCGGCATCACGGATCCCGTCGGCGCTTTCCCGGGCGGACAGCCGACCATCCCGACGGCCAGGCCGAGCAGGGACAGGCGGAGCCACCTCCGGTTCGACCTCGCAGGCAAGGGGACCTCCTTGGGATGAGGGCTGCGGTCGCTTCGGTCACTCCCGTGCAACGTCAATCGGCTCGGAGAATTCGGACGGTGGTTCCCCATGCGTTCGCGGCAACCGTATCCCCGGTCGCCGCGGCGAGGTCGGCTCGGAGCTGCATCGCCTGGACGAGCGCGGCCGCCTCGACGGGATCGGACGCGGCCCGTGCGGCCTTGCCGTAGAGAGAGCCCAGGAGGCGATCGAGCCACGCGACGGCGGCGACCGTATCGCCGCTCGCCGCCAGCAGCCACGCTTCGGGAAAGAGCGCATCCGCCGGCCGTTCGGCGAGCGGCCCGGACGTGCCGAGTCCGGCGGCCAGCATCGCCCTCGCCGCCGTGCTATCCCCGCGCGCCAGGGCGCGCAGTGCTGCGAGGAGGTAATCGCCGCCGGCTTCCGCGCCTTCGAGCCGCACGCCGGGAAACGCGAGCGTCACCGCGCGCGCGATCCAGGCCTCCCGGGCCGCAGCCCGGTCACGCGGCGGAATCGAGCGGTCGATCGCCTCCGCGACCTCGCGCTCGAGCCGGCGCAGCGTGTCCGCCGGACTTCCGAGCGCCGCATGGAGCAGCAGGCGGGGGGCCGCCGGAAAGAGGCCCGGCGGGACCTCGAGGGTGAGCCGGACATCGGGCTGCGAGATCCCGGCGATGGCGGCGCCGGTCCGTCCGCGAAGGGCCGCCAGGCTCGCGAGCGCGAGCGGATCGACCGGGACTTCGCCGGAGCGCGCAAGCAGCGTGTCGGCGAGTGCACTGGCCGCCGCTACGCCGGCCGGGTCGTGGGGTGCCGCGAGCCTGAGACGCACCCAGACGAGCTGGCTCGCGGCACGGAAGCTGTCCGTCGGCGTCGCGGCGAGCTTGCGCGCGCGCTCGATCGTTTCCCGGGCGCCCGGCTGTCCCAGCAGTTCGATGGCATGCGCGAGCGCGACGAGTGCCGTGGGGCTCGAGGGCAGCGCGGTCGTCCATCCGGTCGCGATCTCGTGAAACAGCTCTCGCTGGTGCTGCACCGCCTCGAGCAGCGTCGGCGGGGTCCGGAACTCGGAGAGTGGCCACGGGACGAAGACGAGGGTGTCGGCCACCCAGCCGGGGAGCGCAAGGAAGCGTGCTTGCCCCGCCGTGGCAGACCTGCCGAAGCGTGCGCTCGTGGGGCGCAGCTTGAAGAGGGTCGAGACCGGCTCGAAACCACCCGCGCTCAGCCCCTCGTGCACGGAGGGCTGGAGCTGGAGGGCACGCTGGTAGGCCCGGAGTGCGGCATGGTAGCTCGTCCGGAAGCGCCAGCCCGAGGCGCTCGCCGGGTCGCGCAGCACGGTATCGTCGCGGCTCAGGCAGTCGCCCCAGCCGTACCATGCGATGAAGTCCCCGGGATTGTCGCGGGCGAGTCGCGCCCAGTGCGCGCAGGCGGTGACCATGTCGTCCCGACTCATGGCGACCGCGGCGGCGGCGACGATCCGCTCCCGTGGTGAGAGGCCGGCCTCGAGCGCATGGGCGCGCTCGGCAGAGGAGCGCCACGCGGCGGCAGGCGCGCCGGACCACGCGCGGGCGAGTGCATCCCAGAGGAGCGCCTGCCCGAACCGGGGGTCGAGGCGTGCCGCATCCGAGAAGTCGTCCGCCGCCGCCCTCAGGTCCCAGGCATTCACGGCGCGCAGCCCACGCGCCAGGGCATACCGGGCGGGGAGGGAACGGGTCGCGTTTCGCAAGCCGGCATCGGCCGGGCGGCCGGCGGCGAGAAGCACCAGCTCGTCTGCCAGAGCGGCGACAGCGGAGTCGGGAGATCCGCCGGCGGGGGCACGGACGGCGTGGCGGGCAAGGAGCTCGCCGGTGCGAGTATCCAGGAGCTGCGCGCTGATCCTGACCTCCGCCCCCGCGCGCTCGACCTGCCCCCGGATGAGGCGGCCGGCGCCGTGCGCCGCAGCGCGCGCGCGATCGGAGTCGCCCTGCCCGGACCCGTCCGCCGCCATCTGCCGCTCGTCGACGAGCGAGACGCCGTCCCACCGCGCGAGCGCATCGAGGACGAGCGGCGCGAATTCGAATGGCGCGACCGCGAACCGGTAGGC
>DASUXZ010000024.1:0-8453 GCA_036377655.1 Gemmatimonadales bacterium | reverse complement strand
CGTGGACGGCTGGCTGCTGTTCGACTTCCGCGGGATCAATCCGGTCATGGCCGCCATCGTCGGCCCGGAGGCGGTCGGATCGCGGCGCGCGTACGTGTACATCCCGGCGAGCGGCGCACCGTCCGCGGTGGTCCACATGGTGGATTCGGAGCTCTGGCGCGACTGGCCGGAGGAATGGCCGAAGACGGTATGGGTGCGGCGGGAGGAGCTGGCGCCGGCCGTCGCGTCGCTCGTCCGCGGGAAGACGGTCGCGATGGAGTACTCGCCGGGCGGCGCAGTACCGTACGGCGACTACGTGCCCGCGGGAACGCTCGAGCTGGTGCGCGCCGCCGGAGCGACGCCGGTATCCTCGGCGGAGCTCGTCTCGCGCTGCTGCTCGGCGTGGTCGGAGCACGATCTCGCGAGCCACCGGCGCGCGGCGGCGGCGATCTCCGAGATCGCGCAGGAGGCGTTCCGGAGAACCGGGGAGCGCGCCCGCACGGCGCCGCTCACCGAATACGACCTGACGCGCTGGATCCTCGAGCAGTTCGACCGCCGCGGGCTCGTCACGAACTGGCCGCCGAGCGTGTCGTACGGCGCGAACGCCGCCCGCCCGCATTACGACGCGCCCGAGAGCGGCTCGGAGCCGCTCGTTCCCGGGGCGCTCATCCTGCTCGATCTCTGGGCGCAGGAGCCGGGCGGGATCTTCGCCGACCAGACGTGGATGGCCTCCGTGGGCGAGCCGTCGGCGCGGGCGGCGGAACTCTGGGGCATCGTGCGCGCGGCGCGCGATGCGGCGCTCGACCTCCTCGACGCCCGGCTCGCTTCCGGCGCGCCCGTCACGGGAGCGGAGGCGGATCGCGCCGCGCGGGCCGTCATCGACGCCGCGGGATACGGAGACCGCATCATCTGCCGCACCGGGCATTCGATCGACCGGATGGGCCTCCACGGCTTCGGCCCCACGATCGACGACACCGAGAGCTTCGACGCGCGCCGCATCATTCCCGGCGTCGGCTTCTCCGTCGAGCCGGGGATCTACATCCCGGGCGAGATCGGGCTCCGGAGCGAGGTGAACGGCTACGCCACGGCCGGGGGACTCGAGGTGACGCCGGCGGACTGCCAGCGAGACCTCATCGTGGTCTGAGCCGACGGCGGCCCGGCGCGGCCGCCCGATGCTTGCCGGGACGCCGGGGACGTGCCTACGCTACGGAGACCCCGGACCTGGAGGCACCGTTTGCATCGCACGCTCATCCTTGCCCTTCTCCTCGCCGCCGTTTCCTGCCGCCCCGCCCAGGATGAAGGGCGCGCGGCCGACGATACGAACCAGGCCACGCGCGACATCGGCCTTCCGCAGTCCCGCGCCGCGCACCCCGACACCAACCCTCCGGCAGACGTCTCGCACGGTGAAGCGCCCGTCGGCGGCGCCGATGCGGCGCCGCCCCCGGTGAGCGCGGTGCTCGAGCCGGTGGAGCGGCGCCGGCTGCACCGGCTCCGCCTCGAGATGACGCACACGACGGTGCAGATCGCGCCGGGGAAGACCTACTCGGCGTGGACCTTCGGCGACCAGGTCCCGGGCCCGGTGCTGCGGGCCACGCAGGGCGACACGATCGAGTTCACGCTCGTCAACCGTGCGCCGATTCCGCACAGCCTCGACTTCCACGCGGCCGAGATCGCGCCCGACAAGTACTACCGGAACCTCATGCCGGGCGACTCGATCCAGTATCGCTTCGTGGCGCGCGTGCCCGGCGCGTTCATGTATCACTGCGGGACGGCGCCGGTGGCACTCCACATCGCGAACGGGATGTACGGCGCATTCATCGTGGATCCCGCGGGCGGCCGCCCGGCGGCGAAGGAATTCGTGCTCGTGCAGAGCGAGTTCTACCTCACGCCGCAGCCGAGCAGTGCCGGACACTTCTCGATCGACTGGAACCGGATGCTCGGCCTCGCGCCGGACTTCGTGGTGTTCAACGGACGCGCATCGCAGTACTCGCTCCACCCGATCGAAGTGCTGCCCGACGAGCTCCTCCGGCTGCACGTCGTGAATGCCGGGCCGAACCGCATTTCGTCCTTCCACGTGGTGGGCGGCATCTTCTCCCAGGTCTTCATGGACGGCTCCACCACGACGCCCCTCCGCGGAATCCAGACGGTCAACGTTCCCGTAGGTGGAGGGGCGATCTTCGAGCTCCGGCTCCGCGAGCCGGGCGACTACCCGTTCGTCACCCACGCCTTTGCCGACGCCACGAAGGGCGCCGTGGGCGTGCTTCGCGCGCTCGACCCGAGCCGGCCGGACTCCGGCCGCGGCGCCCCACCGATGCAGCACTGAGGAGCCTTCATGCGCAGAGCCGCCACCCTTGCGATCCCGCTCATCCTCTCGGCCTGCGGCCCTGGCGGCGCGATCGGGCAGAGCGTGGCCGACGCGGACGCGTCGCCGCAGCCCGACCCGGTGGAGGGCGTCGTCCGCACCGAGATCGTGGCGAGCGGCCTCGAGCGGCCGTGGGGGTTCGAGTTCCTTCCGGACGGACGGATCCTCGTGACCGAGCGCCCCGGCCGCCTCCGGATCGTCGGCACGGACGGCACGCTCTCGGCACCGCTCGGCGGGGTGCCCCGGGTCGCCGCGCAGGGGCAGGGCGGCCTCCTCGACGTCGCGCTCGACCCGGACTTTGCGCGGAACCGGCTCGTCTATCTCTCGTTCTCCGAGCCGGGGCCCGGAGGGGAGTCCGGGACCGCGGTGGCGCGCGGCCGGCTCGGCGAGGGCGGACTCGAGGGCGTGCAGGTGATCTACCGCCAGGTGCCGAAGGTGCGGAGCGGCGGGCACTACGGGTCGCGGCTCGCGTTCCGCCCGGACGGCACGCTGTTCGTCACCCAGGGAGACCGCCAGAACCAGCGCCGGCTCGTCCAGGACCTCTCGACCGGCATCGGGAAGGTCGTGCGCATCAACGCGGACGGCACGATCCCCGGGGACAATCCATTCGTGAACCGGACCGACGCGCGACCGGAGATCTGGTCCTACGGGCATCGGAACGCGCAGGCCGCGACACTCGACCCGGACGGGAACCTCTGGACGGTCGAGCACGGAGCCCGCGGCGGCGACGAGCTCAACCATCCGGAAAAGGGGAAGAACTACGGCTGGCCGGTCATCACCTACGGTGTGGACTATTCCGGCGTGCGGATCGGTGAGGGCACCGCGAAGGAAGGGATGGAGCAGCCGGTGTACTACTGGGACCCGGTCATCGCCCCCTCGGGCATGACGTTCTACACCGGCGATGCCTTCGCCGGCTGGAAGGGGAACGTCCTGGTCGGCTCCATGACGCCGGGCGCGCTCGTGCGGCTCGTCCTGCGCGACGGGCGCGTGGTATCCGAGGAGCGCTATCGGATCGACGGCGGCGCGCGCGTGCGTGACGTGCGCCAGGGTCCGGACGGGCTCGTCTACGTGGCCACGGACGCGGCCGACGGGAAGATCATCCGCGTGCTTCCCGCCGCGGCCGGGCGCTAGGACTCAGGCGGCGATCCGGAGCAGCCCGGCGCGCGTGGCGACGATCGCGGCGATGATGAGGCCGTCGAGCAGCACGCCGATCCGGGCCTCCGGCAGCGCCATGAGGCTCAGGACGAGCGAGAAGCTCGCCGCCACGAGGGTCGCCTTCACCCACCAGTCCTGGTTGCTCATCGCGCTCGCCGAGGCGACGAGGAACGCGGCCGCTCCGACGAGCCAGAGGATGCCGAAGGCGCGCATCCCGGCGTCGCCCAGGTCCACCGTGCCGCCGAGCACCGTGGTCTTGTAGGGCACCGACTCCGCGAGCCCGAACGAGCCGGCGAACCCGACGACGTGGGCAAAGCCGTGCAGCGCGAGAAAGATGGCGATGGCGATTCGCATGGAACCTCCTCGTTGCCCCGGAAAGATCGCTCATCGCTCGTGAAGATTCGCTGAAGCGCCCCGCAAGGTTTCCCGGTAGATTTCCCGAAACTCCTCCGTCAGGGACTCGAAAGATGCTGCGAGCCATCGCCGCCGCGTTCGTCGTTGCCGCCTTCCCGCACCGCCTCCTCGCCCAGCAGCCCGCCGCCGCCGACCCGATCCTCGATTCGATCGAGCACCACTGGAGCCTCGGGCGTTACCCGGAGGCGCTCACGCGGATCGATGCCGTCCTCGGCACCCCGGCCGGCGGCCGCGCGCTCGAGCGGATCGCGCTGCTCACGGGCGAGCTCTTTCATACCGACTCGCTCGCCCCCGACGGCCGGGAGGTGCAGTGGAGCCGCGACGGACGCTACGCGGCGTACGCGACCGGCTCCGGCGGCGCCCGGCAGCTTCACCTGGTGACCATGGACGGGCCGCGGCGCATCACGTCGTTTGCCGGCCGGGGACTCGTCTTCTCCCCGAGCGGCGCGGAAGCGGCCTATCTCGGTGTCACCGAGACGCCGGCGATGGCGCGGCTCCGCGCCGAGGCGGACAGCGCCGTCGCCCGGCGCGACGCCGAGGCGTTCCGGCGCGCCCGCGGCGAGCTGGCCCGGCTCGAGGCGAGCAGCGCCGCGGTGCGCGTGCGGGACCTCCGCACGGGACGCGAACGGGAGCTCAAGGCGCCGGGGCTCGCGCGGCAGGCGCTCGGGTGGGGCGCCGACGGCCGCACCGTGTATCTCGTCGGCGGGCCGGATTCGATGCCGGCCCGGGCCAACGTGTACGCGCTCGCCCGCGAAGCGCGCCCGGCGCTCCTGCTCGACGCGCCCGGCCCGCGCGGCAGCCTGCACGCGGCGCCCGGCGGCCGGTTCCTCGTGTACGTCGAGCAGCGCGGCGTCGTCGTGCGGGACCTCTCCGGCGGCGAGGAGCGCACCTGGCCCGCCCGGGCCTACACGGCTTCGCCCGACGGCTCGGCGATCACCTTCGTCCAGCGCGACAGCGGCGGCAGCTCGCTGGTCTACCTGCCGCTCGCGCCCGGTGCAGCGCCGAGGACCCTGCTCCGGACCACCCGGCCGATCGACAACCCTGCGCTCTCGCCCGACAACGCGCGCGTCGTCTACCAGCTCATGCCGCGGGAGAACTGGGAGCTGTACGCGATCGGCACCGACGGCAGCGGCGAGCGCCGCATCACCCACGAGGTGCAGCACGACCTCTTCCCCCGCTTCCTCGACGCGGACCATGTGCTCGCGGTGATCGGCGAGGCGCGGCACCGCCGCGCGCACGTCCACGACCTCGCCACCGGCACGCGGACGCGCGTCTTCCACAACAACACGGTGCGGACGGTCTCGGCGGAATACGAATGGGCCGCCTCGCCGGACGGGACGAAACTGCTCGTCGTCGCCGAGCGGGACGGGAACACGATCTCGCCGGAGCGCTCGGTGTTCCTCACCGACCTCGCACGGCGGGTCACGCTCGACGAGCTGCGCGCGCGGGTCCGCGCGAGCCTTGCGGCCGAGCACGATCTCCGCGAGCGGGGAAGGGCGACGTTCGCGCCGATCGAGGCGCGCGTCCGCGAGGCGGTGGACGCCGTCTCCGTGCACCGGGTCCACGGATACGGGCGGGACCTCTTCGCATTCGGGTCCAAGTTCATCACGCAGCCCGGCAATGCGCGGGCGATCGACTACCTGGCCGCGACGCTCCGGTCGTTCGGGTACGACCCCGAGCTCCAGTGGTTCGAGCCGCGGCCGGGAGTCCGGTCCGCCAACGTCGTCGCCCGGCTGCAGGGGACGACGAACCCGGACCTCGTGTACGTGATCAGCAGCCACTTCGATTCGGTGGAGGAAGGCCCCGGCGCGGACGACAACAGCTCGGGCACTTCGGCGCTGCTCGAGGCGGCGCGCGTCCTGTCGGCCCGACCGCAGGCGGCGACGATCGAGTTCGCCTTCTTCACCGGCGAGGAGGCGGGACTGCTCGGGAGCCGCGAGTACGTCCGCCGGGCCGTCGCGGACGGAAAGCGGATCGTCGGCGCGCTCAACAACGACATGGTCGGGTTCATGAACGACGAGCGCATGGACAACACGATCCGCTATTCGAACGACGGCATCCGCGACCTGCAGCACGCCGCGGCGTTCCTCTTCACCGACCTCGTCACCTATGATGCCCGCTACTACAAGAACACCGACGCGCACGCCTACTACGAGCAGTACGGCGACATCGTCGGCGGCATCGGGTCCTACCCGATCCTCGGAAACCCGCATTACCACCAGTCGCACGACGTGCTCGAAACGGTGAGCCAGCACCTGATCGCGGCGGTGAGCGCGACGACGACCGCCTCGATCATGGCGATGGCGTCGGCACCGTCCCGGATCGCGGGCCTCGAGGTGACGCGGCACGGCTCGAGCGCCGTCGCCCGGTGGCGCGCGGCGCCGGAGGACGGGGTGACCGCCTACCTCGTGGCGTGGGGCCCCCGCGACGACCCGATGAAGAACCGCCGGACCGTCACCGGTCCTCGCGCCGAGCTGCCCGGCGCGGCCGCCGGGATGGTCGTCGCCGTGAAGGCGGTCGGGGCCGACGGACTCGAAGGATGGGACTGGGCGCGCACGGTGGTGCGATAGCGAGGATGCCGCCCATGTGACCCACCGCACCGCGCCCATCGCGGTGGAGCACGACCCTCTGAGGATGACACGGGCGCCCCTCCTCGCCGCCATCCTCATCTCCGCCTGCGAGCAGCCGCCCGCCGATCACCCGCGCGAGCCGCTGCCCCAGGGCACGCTCGCCGCCGTGCGGACGAGCGATCTCGTTGCCGGTGCCGCGCCGGGCACGGCTCCCGTCGATTCGCAGCAGCGCCCTCCCGTGACCCCCGGGCCCGTCATGGCCGCCGAGGGGGAACAGCTCTACAACGCGATGAACTGCACCGGCTGCCACGGTGCCCTCGGCGGCGGCGGGATCGGGCCGCCGTTCGCGGACGCCGACTGGATCTATGGCGGCGAGCCGTCCCAGATCTTCGCCTCGATCGCGCAGGGGCGCCCGAACGGGATGCCGTCGTTCGGCGGGCGCCTGCCGTCGGAGTCGATCTGGAAGGTCGTGGCCTATGTGCGGACGCTCGCGCCCGAGCCGGCGGGGCGGGGCGAAACGGGTGGAGGAGCGGCAGGGCAGTAGCGCATCCGGGTTCATCGGGGGGACGGGGATGGTGCAGAGCGAGTTTCCGGGAATGCAGTCGGCGCTCGCCCCGGCAGGCGCCGGAGCGGCGCAGATCGATGCGCTGACGTTCCTGTTCACCACCGTGGGCGCGGCGGTGTTCCTCGTGTTCTGCGTCGCGCTCGCGTACGCGCTCGTCCACCGGAAGCGCCGCACCGAGCGGCAGCCGCCCGATTCCGACCGCCGGAGCACGCGCTGGATCGTGGCGACGGGCGCTGCGCTCCCGCTCCTCGTCCTCCTCCCGATCCTCTTCTACACCTTCCACACCCTCAGGGCGAACGATCCCCGCGCGCGCGAGCCCGCCCTCACGCTCGAGGTGTGGGGACGACAGTGGTGGTGGGAGGTGCGGTACCTCGACGCGGCGCCCGGCAACCGGTTCGTCACCGCGAACGAGATCCGCGTGCCGGTCGGGCGGCCCGTGGAGCTCCACCTCTACTCGGACGACGTCATCCACAGCCTCTGGGTACCGTCGCTCCAGGGGAAGATGGACCTCATTCCGGGGCGCCGGACCGTCCTCTGGCTCCAGGCCGACAGCGCCGGGACGTATCGCGGGCAATGCGCCGAATACTGCGGGCTCCAGCATGCGCGGATGGCGCTCCACGTGCACGCGATGCCGCCCGCCGAGTACGAGGAGTGGGCCCGCCTGCAGCGGCGTCCGGCGGCGGAGCGCGCCGACTCGGCGGGCCGGGAAGGAGCGCGGATCTTCCTCGCCTCCGGCTGCATCCTCTGCCATACGGTGCGCGGGACGCCGGCGGGCGGCCGGCTCGGGCCCGACCTCACGCACCTCGCGAGCCGGACGACGCTCGCGGGCGGGATCCTCCCGAACACGCGGGGCAACCTGATGGGGTGGATCGCGAACCCGCAGGCGCTCAAGCCGGGCAGCCGCATGCCCTCGGTGCCCCTCGCGCCCGACACGCTGCACGCCATCGTGCACTTCCTCATGGGGCTCGAGTGACGGTCCCGGCCGGGGGCGGGCGCCACGATGGCACGCCCGAGTCGCGCCGCGCCGAGTTCGAGGCGCAGTGGGAAAGCCCGCGGGGGCTCATCGGCTGGCTGCGCGACGTGAACAACATCCCGATCGCGCACCGCTACCTCGTCACCGGGTTCACCTTCTTCCTCATCGGCGGGCTCCTCGCGCTGCTCATGCGCATCCAGCTCGGGTCGCCCGAGAACACCTTCCTCGACGCGGAGACCTACAACCAGCTCTTCACGATGCACGGGACGACGATGATGTTCCTCTTCGTCATCCCGTTCATCGAGGCGCTCGCGAATTACATGCTGCCGCTCCACCTCGGCACGCGCGACCTCCCGTTCCCGCGGCTCACCGCATTCAGCTACTGGACCTACCTCTTCGGCGGGATCCTCCCGAACACGCGGGGCAACCTGATGG
>DASUXZ010000023.1:0-17819 GCA_036377655.1 Gemmatimonadales bacterium | reverse complement strand
AGCTGCGCCGGCACCGCGAGGTTCGGCGCCGTGCTCACCTCCGGCCACACCACGATGTCGAGCCCGCAGATCACGCCGTCGGCCACGTCGAGCACGGCGACGGAGCCCTGTTCGTCGCTCAGCTCCACCGAGCCGGTGAGGCCGCCGACCTTGCGGCTCGCCTTGAACGCGCCCGAGAGGATGTCGGTCTCGGGATCCCAGCGCCAGGCGATTCCCGGGAGCTTGCCGCCGAGCGGCTCGATGTGGGCGTCGATGCTCACGAGCGGGCCTCCCCGGCCGGCACGGCGGCGAGCCGGTCGATGAAGCGGAAGATGCGGTCGAGCGCCGTTTCGAGGACCTTGTCCGCGACCGAGTAGGTCATCCGCACCCAGCGGTCGTCGCCGAACGCGGAGCCCGGGACGAGCGCCACGCCCTCCTCCTGCATCAGCTGCTCGCAGAAGGCCGCGCCGCCGAGCGGGGCGCCCTCGGTGATCCCGTCCACGCGGAAGAAGAAGTAGAAGGCGCCGTGCGGCTCGACGAACTCGATCCCGGGCGCCGATGCGCGGAAGCGGCTCACGATCGTGTCGCGGCGGCGCCGGAAGGCCGCCACCATCCGCTCGAGATCCGCTTCGACCCGCTCGTCGCTGTAGGCCGCGGCCGCCGCCCATTGCGCCGGGTGGTTGGCGCCCGTCGTGGTGTGGGACTGGAGCGCGGCGATGGCCTTCGCGACGTGCGGCGGCGCGAGCGCGGCGCCGATGCGCCAGCCGGTCATCGCGTACGCCTTGCTCGCGCCCGCGATCACGACGGTGCGCTCGAGCAGCTCGTCGGGCAGGTCGAGGATCGACGGGGCGGGACCGGGCCCGTAATAGATGCGCCGGTAGATCTCGTCCGAGATGATCCAGACGTCGTGCTTCCTGGCCCATTCCGCGATGGCGCGCAGCTCCGCCAGCGTGTACACCGACCCCGTCGGGTTGGACGGCGAGCAGAGGATGAGCCCCTTCGTGAGCTTCGAGTAGTGCCGGTCGAGGTCCTTCACGCTCACCTTGAGGCCCCACTCGATGTCGCCCGGCACGAGCACCGGCTCCGCGCGGCAGAGATGGACGATCTGAGGGTAGGAGACCCACGCGGGCGACGGGATGAGCACCCGGTCGTGCGGGCCGAAGAGCGCGAAGCAGGTATTGAAGAGCGACTGCTTGGAGCCGGAGCTGATGACGATGTTGTCCGCGTTCACCGCCCGCCCGCCCGAGAGCATCGAGAGCTGCTGCGCGATGGCGGTGCGGAGCTCGGCGATGCCGATGTTCGGCGGGTAGCGGGTGAGGCCCTTCTGGATGGCCTGGATGCCGGCCTGTGCGACGATGGGCGGCGTGTCGAAGTCGGGTTCGCCCACGCTCAGGTCGTAGACGTCCTCGCCCGCCGCCTTGCGGCGCTTCGCCTCGTTGCTGATCGTGATCGTTTCGGAGGCCCTGAGGTGCTGGACGTTGAGCGACAGCGGGTCGGGCATGCGCAGTCCGGAAGAGTGGGAGAGGGCGACTGCGGAATTCTCCAAGGCCCGCCCGGGGATGTCAACACCGGGGTACACAGTCGCGCCTCGGGCGAGTAGCTTCACCGCTCGCTCGTCACGCTATTTGAGAATCGAGGGAGACCGTGGGATTCGAGGAACTGAACGTGGCCCCTCCGGCCGCGAAGGCGCTCGCCGCCATGGGCTGGGACACCACGCACGCCGCCGCGCGCGACATGGCGCCGACCGCGGCGCGCGGCAACAATCTCGTCGCGGTGGTGCCGCCGTCGCCCGCCTATGCGGCGCCGGCGCTCGCCGGGGCGCTCGGCCGCATCGAGGCCGGGGCTCCCTTCCTGCTGCTCGTCCCCGGCTCCGACCTCGACGCGTGGGGCGCGCTCGTCCACCGGCTCGCCCGTGAGCTGCCGCTCCGGATCCAGGTGGCGCACGGCGAGGCCCGCGCGCTCCGGCGGCTCCGGGACGCGGCGCTCGACCTTCTCGTCGCCACCCCCGCCACCGCCCTCTCGCTTCTCCGCCGCTCCGCGCTCAAGGCCGCAGGCCTCGGCGGGGTCCTCATCGCCTGGCCCGAGCGCTTCGAGAGCGCCGAGCCGCTCACCGAGCTCATGCACGACGTCCCGAAGGACGCGCAGCGGATCGTCGTCACGTCGGATCCCGCGCGTGCCGCGGACCTGGTCGAGCGCTACGCACGGAAGGCGCTCACCGTGACCATGGCGGCCTACCCACCGGCGGACGCCCCCGCGGCCGCGCATCCGGTGCGCACGGCGGCGGTCGCCTGGGGACGGCGGGTCGGGGCGGTCGAGGAGCTCGTCGAGCTCCTCGATCCGGCGTCGGTCGCCGTCTGGGCGGCGGACCGGAGCTACGAGGACGAGATCGCCCGCGCGGTTCCCTTCGGCGAGGGCGCGGTGACGTTCGCGACGGCCGATGTGCCGGCGGCCGACCTCGTCGTCGCCTTCGACCTCCCGGATGCCGCGCGACTCGCGCAGCTCCGCGCGGCGGGGAACGTCGTGCTCCTGGTGCCGCCCGGCACCGAGGCGTACGCCGCCCGGCTCGCGCCGAAGGCGCCGGCGGTGCGGCTCGGCGGCGCGGTGGACGCGGCGCTCGACGAGGCGGCCCGGCGCCGGGCGCTCGTCGCGGCCCGCCTCGAAGCTGGCGTGCCCGAGCGGGCGATGCTCACGCTCGCGCCGCTCTTCGAGCGGCACGACCCCTCGGCCGTGGCAGCGGCGCTGTTCGAGCTCTGGATGGAAAGGGGAGGGTCCGGCGCAGCGCCGGCTCAGGCCGGCGGCGGGTCGGAGCGAGCGGATCGCGCCGCGGCGCCGGGCGCGGATGCGGCGGCGGGCGCCACGGCGAAGATCTGGGCCGGCATCGGCAAGAACGACGGCGTGACCCCGGCCGACTTCGTCGGGACCATGACGAAGGAGCTCCGCGTGGACCGCGCGAGCATCGGCCGGATCGAGCTCAAGGACGCCTACTCGCTCATCGAGGTCCCCGCCGGCGAGGCCGAGCGCATCGCCGGGGCCCTCAACGGCATCACCATCCGCCGCAAGCGCGTCGTCGCCCGGCCCGACCGCGGGCCATCGGCTCCGCGCGAGCGGCGCCCTCCGCGATCCGCTCGCTGATCTTGATGTTGAGCCACGGAGGAGCGGAGGCGCGGAGAGGGGTGGTCGTGGGCTCCGAACCAGGCTGAGCTCGGCGCGCGGAGCTTCCACTCACACCCACGACAATCTCCTCCGCGCCTCCGGTCCTCCGGGGTTCAACATCAGACTTCAGCGCCGTCGATTGATAGTGTCTTTCAAGGCTTTTCCGGGCCGGAAGGCCGGAACGACGGACGCCTTGATGGTGATGGTCTCGTTCGTGGCGGGATTCCGACCCTTGCGTGCCGCACGCTTCCGCGTTTCGAAGTTCCCGAAGCCGCTGATCTGGACCCTCCCGCCGCGCTTCAGCTCCGACGCGATGAGGCCGTCCTTCGCGAAGAAGAGATCCACGATCTCCGCCGCAGCGGCCTTCGATTTCTGCAGCTTGCGGGCCACGGCGTCGATCAGGTCCTGCCTGTTCACGATGCGCTCCTCGGAGTGGAATCGGGTCGGTACATCCGGCGGGGCGAGAATATGGTGCGCTTCCTCACAGGGCCGCAAGATCGCCGCGGCTCCGCTTGACCACGGTCCGGGTGCGGCTTAATCTCTCCCGCCCCCGATAGAGGATCCGCAATGCACTATCCCTCCCGCCCGGGCTGGATCGAGGTCATCAGCGGCGTGATGTTCAGCGGCAAGAGCGAGGAGCTGATCCGCCGCGTGCGGCGCGGCATCATCGCGCGGCGCCGCGTGCAGGTCTTCAAGTCGCACCTCGACAGCCGGTACACGGGACTCTACAGCGTGGCGAGCCACAACGGCACGGAGGTCGACGCCGCGCCGGTCGATTCCGCCGCCGAGATCTTCCGCCAGGTCCGCCCCGATACCGATATCGTGGCGATCGACGAGGCGCAGTTCCTCGACGAGGGCCTGATCGAGGTCGTGACGGAGCTCGCCGCGAGCGGGAAGCGCGTGATCCTCGCCGGGACCGACACCGATTTCCGGGGCGAGCCGTTCGGGCCCATGGGCGCGCTCATGTGCGTCGCCGAGACGGTGGACAAGCTGCGCGCCATCTGCGTCGTCTGCGGCGATCTCGCCTGCCGGAACCAGCGCCTCATCGACGGCCGCCCGGCCCGCTACGACTCGCCCACCATCATGGTCGGCGGCCGCGAGAGCTACGAGGCACGCTGCCGCCACTGCCACGCCGTGCCGCACGTGGACGAGGACCAGGCCACGCTCGGCCTCCGCGAGGCCGCGAGCCGGTAGCCGGTTGCTCTCCGTCGCCCTCACCGGCAACATCGCCTCCGGGAAGAGCGTCGTCGCGGAGCTCTTTCGCCACTGGGGGGCCACGGTGATCGACGCCGACGAGATCGTTCGCGAGCTCCAGGCGCGCGGCACCCCCCTCCTCGACGCGATCGCGCGGCGGTTCGGGAGCGCGATGCTCCGGCCGGACGGCGAGCTCGACCGGGCGCGGCTTCGCGCGCTCGTCTTCGGCGACCCGGCCGCCCGCGCCGACCTCGAGGCGCTCGTCCACCCGGCGGTCGAGCGGCGGCGGCGGGAGCTCGTCGAGGAGGCACGGCGCCGCGGCGACCCCATCGTGGTGAGCGACATCCCCCTCCTCTTCGAGACCGGCCGGCAGGACGACTTCGATGCCGTCGTGCTCGTGGACGCGCCGGAAGCACTCCGCCTCGACCGGCTCGTCGCCTTCCGCGGGCTCGATCCGGCCGCCGCCCGGGCCATGATCGCCGCCCAGGACCCGTCCCCGCCGAAGCGCGCCGCGAGCGACTTCGTGATCGACAACGCCGGGGACCTCGAGGCGCTCGAGCGCGCGGCGGCCGCGGTCTGGCGCGGGCTCGCGACTCTTGCTTGATTTCACCCGGCGGCGACTCTATCCTCTCCGCAGCGCAACCCTCAGCCGGGAGTCTTCGTGTCCAACGTTCCGGGCGACCTCCGCTACACCCCCGAGCACGAGTACGTTCGCCAGGGCGATGAGAAGGCGGTCGTGACCGTCGGGATCACCGACTACGCCCAGGGCGAGCTCGGCGACGTCGTCTACGTGAGCCTCCCCAAGGTCGGCGAGACCTTCGAGGCCCACCAGCCGTTCGGCACCATCGAGGCGGTGAAGGCGGTCTCGGAGCTCTACATGCCCCTCGCCGGCGAGGTGGTCGAGATCAACGGCGCGCTCGATGCCGATCCGGCCGCGGTCAACCGCGATCCCTACGGCGACGGGTGGATGGTCAGGATCCGCCTCGCGGATGCCGGCGCCGTGGCGTCGCTGCTCGATGCCGGAGCCTATCGCGCGCACATCGGCGAGTAGTTCCATGCAGCAGGCCAGCTCGACACACGCCCCGGGAGATCGCTCCGCGGGGCGTCCGTACTTCCGGCGGCCGGAGCGCCGCCGCTTCCTTCGCAGCAGGAGCCGCGTCTTTCGATGACCACCGCGACAACCGCCCCCGCCCCGCGCGGCGGCGCAGCCCCGACCCCGCGACCCGCCGAGCTCGTGAGCTCGCGCCAGACGCACTTCGCCGCGCGCCACGTCGGCCCCCGCGCCACCGACGTGGACGCGATGCTCGGCGTGCTCGGCTACGACTCGCTCGACGCGCTCGCCGACGCCGTCGTCCCGGACGACATCCGGCTGCGGCGCCCGCTCGCGCTCCCGCCGGGCCGGAGCGAGCGCGAGGTGCTCCAGGCGCTCCGCGCCATGGCCGCGCAGAACCAGGTCTTCCGCTCGTACATCGGGATGGGCTACTACGGCACCTTCACGCCGCCGGTCATCCTGCGGAACATCCTGGAGAACCCGGGGTGGTACACGGCGTATACGCCGTACCAGGCGGAGATCGCGCAGGGCCGGCTCGAGGCGCTGCTCGGGTTCCAGACGGTCGTCTCCGACCTCACCGGGCTCCCCGTCGCCGGCGCCTCGCTGCTCGATGAGGCCACGGCCGCCGCCGAGGCGATGCAGCTCACCGCATCACTGTCCCGCGCGCAGGGGACGCACGTCTTCCTCGTGGACGAGCGCTGCCACCCGCAGACGATCGCCGTCGTGCGCACCCGCGCGCAGGCGAAGGGCATCGAGGTGCGGGTGCTGGATCCGGCGGAGTTCGCCTTCGGCGACGGCGTGATCGGCTGCCTCGTGCAGTACCCCGCCACCGACGGCGAAGTGATGGACTACCGCTCGCTCGCCGAGCGCGCGCATGCCGGCGGAGCGCTCGTGACCGCCGCGACCGACCTCCTCGCGCTCACGCTCCTCACCCCGCCGGGCGAATGGGGCGCCGACATCGCCATCGGCAACAGCCAGCGCTTCGGCGTCCCGATGGGCTACGGCGGGCCGCACGCCGGCTTCTTCGCCACGAAGGACGAATACAAGCGCACCATGCCGGGGCGCATCATCGGCGTCTCGAAGGACCCATCGGGCCGCCCCGCGCTCCGCATGGCGCTCCAGACCCGCGAGCAGCACATCCGGCGGGACAAGGCCACGAGCAACATCTGCACGGCGCAGGTGCTCCTCGCCGTCATGGCCGCGATGTACGCGGTGTACCACGGCCCCGACGGCATCCGCCGCATCGCCGAGCAGGTCCACTCGCGCGCGGTGCTGCTGGCCAATGCGCTCCGCCGGCTCCGGTACAAGGTGGTCCACGAGCGGTTCTTCGACACGGTCTGCGTCGAGATCGAGCGGTGGGCGGTCTCGCGCATCGTCGACGCGGCGCGCGCGCGGCGGATCAACCTCCGCGTGCTCACGCCGACCCGCGTCTGCATCGCGCTCGACGAGACGGTGACCCTCGGCGACCTCGCCGACCTCATCACCATCTTCTCGGTGAACGACGCCCTGCCCTTCATGCTCGACGATCTCGGCGGGCGGCAGGAGAGCGCCATCCCCGACGCGCTCCGGCGCACGAGCGCGTACCTCACCCATCCGGTGTTCCACCGCTACCGGAGCGAGACGGAGATGCTCCGCTACCTCCGCCGCCTGGAGGGGCGCGACCTCTCGCTCACGTCGGCGATGATCCCGCTCGGCTCGTGCACCATGAAGCTCAACGCCACGACCGAGATGATGCCGATCGGCTGGCGCGAGTTCAACCGGCTCCATCCCTTCGCGCCGCGGGACCAGGCGCAGGGCTACCAGATGCTCTTCGGCCAGCTCGAGGAACAGCTCGCCGAGATCACCGGGTTCGCGCGCGTGTCGCTGCAGCCGAATGCCGGGTCCCAGGGCGAGTACGCCGGCCTCCTCGTGATCCGCGCCTATCACGCCGCGCAGGGCCAGGCGCACCGCACCACCTGCCTCATCCCGATGTCGGCGCACGGCACCAACCCGGCGAGCGCGGTGATGGCGGGGCTCAAGGTCGTGGCCGTGAAGAGCGACGCGAACGGCAACATCGACGTCGCCGACCTGCGCCAGAAGGCGGAGGCCAATCGCGAGACGCTCGCCGCGCTCATGGTGACCTACCCCTCGACGCACGGCGTCTTCGAGGCATCCATCCGCGAGATCTGCCGGATCGTGCACGAGAACGGCGGGCAGGTGTACATGGACGGCGCCAACATGAACGCGCAGGTGGGGCTCTGCCGCCCCGCCGACATCGGCGCGGACGTCTGCCACCTGAACCTGCACAAGACCTTCTGCATCCCGCACGGCGGCGGCGGTCCCGGCATGGGCCCGATCGGCGTCGCGGCGCACCTGGCACCGCACCTCCCCGGCCACCCCGTCGTGGACCTGGGCCACGCGGAGCCCTCGGGGACGATCTCGGCCGCGCCGTGGGGCAGCCCGCTGATCCTCCCGATCTCCTGGGCCTACATCGCGCTCATGGGTGCGGAGGGCCTCACCGAGGCCACGAAGATCGCGATCCTCAACGCGAACTACATCGCGAAGCGGCTCGAGGGGCATTACGACCTGCTCTACAGCGGCGCGCACGGCCTCATCGCGCACGAGTGCATCATCGACATGCGCCCGTTCAAGGCGAGCGCCGGCATCGAGGTCGAGGACATCGCCAAGCGGATCATCGACTACGGCTTCCATCCGCCGACGGTCTCGTTCCCGGTGGCCGGCACGCTCATGGTCGAGCCGACCGAGAGCGAGTCGAAGGAGGAGCTCGACCGGTTCTGCGATGCGATGATCGCGATCCGCGAGGAGATCCGCGAGATCGAGAACGGCACGGCGGACCGCGATCGGAACCTCCTCACCGGCGCCCCGCACACGCTCGCCGAGTGCACGGCGGACACGTGGGACCGGCCCTACTCGCGCGAGCGCGCGGCGTTCCCGAGCCGGGCGACGCGCGAGCACAAGGTGTGGCCGTTCGTCGGCCGGGTGGACAGCGCATACGGGGACCGGAACCTGGTCTGTACGTGCGTGGGGATGGAGGCGTACGAATAAGGCCGTGCGCCGTGAGGGGTGAGGCGTGAGAGGGGACGGAATGACGGAAGGGCGGAAGGACCCCACCATGGAACGGCGGAATGGAGGAGCGGTCCGGAAGCGGGAATCGACCGGGCGGGGAGCGCTCGCTGAGCCCCCGTCCCGTCCTTCCGTCCTTCCGTCGTTCGGCCCATCCGCCCTTCCGTCCCTCCGTATCTGGTACGATCCGACCCCGCGCCGGGGCTCCGCGAACATGGCCATCGACCAGGCCCTCCTCGACGCGGCGGAGCGGGGGTCGGCGGTGCTGCGGCTTTATCGCTGGGAGCCGGCATGCCTCTCGTTCGGGCGGAACGAGCCGGCGCTCCGGCGGTACGACCGGCGGAAGATCGCGGCGCTCGGGCTGAGCGTCGTCCGGCGGCCCACCGGGGGGCGAGCGGTCTGGCACGACGAGGAGCTGACCTACGCCGTGGCCGCGCCGGCGACGCTCTTCGGTGACCTCCCGGCCGCCTATCGCAGAATCCACGAGATGCTGGCGGAAGCCGTGGCCCTGCTCGGCGCGGCGCCGTCGCTCGCCGCGCGCCCGCTCGCGCCCACCGGGCTCGATGCCGGCGCCTGCTTCGCCGTGCCGGCCGGCGGCGAGGTGCTCGTCGGCGGGAAGAAGGTCGTCGGAAGCGCCCAGGTCCGGCAGGGATCCGCCCTGCTCCAGCACGGCTCGCTGCTCCTCGGCGGCTCCCAGCGCACCGTGGGGGCCGTTTCGGTCGGGTTGCCGCCGCCCCAGGGGGAGACATCGCTCTCGGCGGCGCTTGGACGCGAGGTCAGTTTCGAGGAAGCTGCGGGCGCGATCGCAGAGGCGGCGGGCGTCCCGGAATCGCTCGATGCCGCATCCGGCGTTGCGGTCGTCCTCGAGGCCGCGGCGGCCCATGAGTTGCAGTTCGGCTCGGAGGAATGGACCTGGCGCAGGTGACCGTCACGCGGCGGTCCCGCCCTTCGAGCTGAATCCGTACCACCCCCTGCAACAACCGGAGCCACGACGATGCGCCGAACCCGCCTCGCCCTCGTGACGCTCGCGCTCCCGGCCCTCGCCTTTCCGCTCGCCGGCCGCGCGACCGCGCAGGGATCCATCGTCGTCGTGACGGGGGAGCACGCCGCCGCCCCGGTCCCGACCGTCGGCGAGGGGACCACTGCGAACGCCGACGTCGCGGACCAGCTCTTCCTCCGGCTCGCCGTCCCTTCCCCGGGGCGCGCCGCAGCGGGCGATCGCGGCTTCACCCCGCAGCTCGCACGGAGCTGGAGCCGGCGCGACTCGGTGACGCTCGTCTTCGACCTCGACCGCCGCGCCCGGTGGCACGACGGCGTCCCGGTCACCTCACGTGACGTCGTGTTCACGTTCGGGCGCGCGCTCGATCCTGCCCTTGCGCCGGTGCACGCCGGGCTCCTCGCGCAGGTCGCGTCGGTGCAGGCGGAAGGGGCGCATCGCGTCGTCTTCCGCTTCAAGCGCCCCTATGCGGACCAGCTCTTCGACGCGACGTATTTCGTGTCGCCCATCCCGGCGCACCTGCTCGACACGCTGCGGCCCGCCGACCTCCAGCGGAGCGCCTTCGTGCGCGCGCCGGTCGGCAATGGCCCCTTTCGCTGGGTGCGCAGCGTGCCGGGCGAATTCATCGAGCTCGCGGCCGTGCGGAATCACTTCCTCGGGCGGCCGGGCGTCTCCCGACTCGTCTTCCGCACCGCCACCGACGCCGATGCGCGCATCAACCTGATGCTGAGCGGCGAGGGTGACGCGCTCATCGGCGCCATTCCGCCGCTCGCGAACCGGGACCGCCTCCTCGCCACCGGCGAGATCCGCCTCGTCACCACGCCGTCGAACAGCATCGGCTACCTCCTCTTCAACCAGCGCGCTCCCGGCGACTCGACGCGCCCGCACCCGATCCTCGGCGACGTCCGCGTGCGCCGTGCGATCGTCGCGGCGCTCGACCGCGAGGCGATGGTCCGCTCGGTGTTCGGGCCGTATGCCGAGGTGCCGTACGGCCCCGCGTCCGGCATGCTGTGGATCAGCGCGCTCGCGCCGGATCCGGCACCGCGCGACCTCGCCGCCGCGCGCCGCCTCCTCGCCGATGCCGGCTGGCGCGACGCGGACGGCGACGGCATCCTCGACCGCGACGGACGCCCGCTCGCGCTCTCGATCAACGTCCCCGCGACGAGCGCCGCGCGCCGCCAGATGGCGGTGCAGGCGCAGGAGCAGCTCCGGCAGGCCGGCATCCGGCTCGAGGTCCTCGTGCTCGAGCGGCCGGTCTGGCAGGAGCGCCACGTCGGCGGGAACTTCGACATCGGCTTCGGGTCGGCCACGCAGGACGCGACGCCCGCCGGGCTCACGCAGAGCTGGTCGTGCGCGGGCGGCAGCAACGTGGCCCATTACTGCAACCCGATCGTGGACTCGCTCATGCGGCGCGCGCAGCTCTCGTTCGGCGACGTGTCGCCGCTCTGGCGCGAGGTGCTCGATCGGGTGGAGGCGGACGCGCCCGCGGCCTTCCTTTTCGCGCCGGTCACCGTCGTCGCGGTGCACCGCCGCTTCGAGCGCTCGGCGGTGCTCGCCGGCGCTCCCTGGCTCATGCTGCACAGCTGGCGCGTGCGCCGCGGCGCCGAGCTCCCGCGGGACCGCGCCGCGCGCTGATGGCGCGCTGGCTCGCCGGCCGGCTCCTCCAGGCACTCATCACGGCCGCGCTCGCGGTCGTGCTCATGTTCTTCCTCGTGCGCGCGGCGCCGGGCGATCCCCTTGCCCGGCTGAGCGAGGACCGCCAGCTCTCGCCGGAAGCGGCGGCCGTGCTCCGGGCGAGATACGGGCTCGACCAGCCGGCCGGGCGCCAGTTCCGGTCGTTCGCGACGGGACTCGTCCGCGGCGATCTCGGGACCTCGATCGAGTACGGCCGGCCGGTCACCGAGCTCCTCCGCGAGCGCCTTCCGGGCTCGGTCCTCCTCGGCGGCACCGTCCTCCTCCTCACCTTCGGTCTCGGATCGTGGCTCGGCGCGCTCCAGGCGGTGCGCCGCGGGGCGATGGACCGGCTCGCGAGCGCGGTGGCGCTCACCCTCTATGCGACCCCGTCGTTCTGGCTCGCGCTCGTGCTCGCCTGGCTCGTCGGCATCGAGTGGCGCCTGCTCCCGGCCGCCGGCATGCGCGACCCGCTCCTGCCGGCCGATGCCGGCGCGCTCGAGCGCCTCGCCGACCTGCTCCGCCACCTCGTCCTGCCGTCGGTCACCCTCGCCGCGGTCAATCTCGCGGCCACGATGCGCTACCAGCGGGCCGCCATGCTCGAGGTGCTGCAGCAGCCGTGGATCGCCACGGCGCGGGCGCGCGGCCTGGGCGACGGCGCGGTCCACTGGCGCCACGCGTTCCGGAACGCGCTCTTCCCCGTCGTGACCCTCTTCGGCCTCTGGCTTCCGCTCCTCGTCGCGGGCTCGGTGTTCGTCGAGAAGATCTTCGCCTGGCCCGGGCTTGGCGCGCTCGCCGCGGATGCGGTGGGCTCGCGGGACTATCCGGTGCTCATGGGCGCGAGCCTCCTCGTCACCGCGCTCGTCGTCCTCGGATCGCTTCTCGCCGACGTCGCGTACGCGGTGCTCGATCCTCGCGTGCGCCGGCCGTGACGATGGAGCGGCCGTCCCTCGTCCGCGCCATGCTCGCGACCCCCTCCGCGCGCGCGGGCGCCCTCGCGATCACCGCCATCGTCCTCTTCGGCCTCCTCGCCCCGCTCGCCCTTCCCGACCCCGCGGCACAGCCCGATATCGTCGGCGGCGCGCTGCAGCCGCCGTCGGCCGCGGCGCCGTTCGGCACGGATGAGCTGAGCCGCGACGTGCTCGCGCGGGTCGCCGTCGGCGCGCGCGTGTCGCTCGCCGTCGCCGCGGTCGCGGTCCTGCTCTCGGCGACGCTCGGCATGCTCGTCGGCATCGTGGCCGGCTACGCCGGCGGCGCAACCGACGCCGTCCTCATGCGGATCGTGGATGCGGGGCTCGCCGTGCCGCGGCTCTTCGTGCTCCTCCTCCTCCTCGCCGCCTGGGAGCGGATGCCGCTCCCCGCGCTCGTCGTCATCATCGGCGTCACCGGCTGGCTCGGGACGAGCCGGCTGGTCCGCGCCGAGGTGCTGCAGCTCCGCGCGGAGGCATACGTGAGTGCCGCACACGCGCTCGGCGCGGGACCGGGACGCGTTATGTTTCGCCACCTGTTGCCGAACACGCTCGGCCCGCTCCTCGTCGCGGCGACGCTCGCGGTCGGAGACGTCATCCTCCTCGAGGCGGGGCTCTCGTTCCTCGGCCTCGGCGTGCGCCCGCCGACGCCCTCCTGGGGAGGGATGATCTACGACGGGCGCGCCGTGCTCACGTCGGCGCCGTGGGTCAGCCTCTTTCCGGGGCTCGCCATCGTCGCCACGGTGCTCGCCGTGAACCTCCTGGCCGGCGGGCTTCGCGCCGCCCTTTCTCCGCGAGAGGCATGACCGCGCTCCTCGAGGTCCGCAATCTCCGCGTGTCGTTTCCCGAGCCCGCCGGCGGCCGCATCGTGCCGGTGGACGGCGTGTCCTTCGCGCTCGAGCGCGGGCGGACGCTCGCGCTCGTGGGCGAATCGGGATCAGGCAAGAGCCTCACCGCGCTCGCCATCCTCCGGCTCGTCCCGCCGCCCGGCCGGATCGACGACGGGAGCGAGATCCGCCTCGCCGGCAGTGACCTCCTGGCCCTCCGGGGCGACGCGCTCCGCCGGGTCCGCGGCCGGCGCATCGCGATGATCTTCCAGGACCCGATGACGAGCCTCAATCCCGTCTTCACCGTCGAGAGCCAGATCACCGAGGTGATCCACGCGCACTTCGACGTCCCGAAGCGCGAGGCCCGCGACCGCGCCGCCGCCCTTCTCCAGGAGGTCGGCATCCCCGACCCGGTCGCGCGGCTCGAGGCATATCCCCACCAGCTGAGCGGCGGCATGCGGCAGCGCGTGATGATCGCGATCGCGCTCGCGGGCGAGCCGGAGGTGCTCATCGCCGACGAGCCGACGACCGCGCTCGACGTCACCGTGCAGGCCCAGATCCTCGAGGTGCTCGACGGGCTCCGCGAATCGCGCGGCATGGCGGTGCTCCTCATCACGCACGATCTCGGCATCGTCGCGGGCCGCGCGGACCGGGTCGCAGTGATGTATGCCGGCCAGGTGGTCGAGTCGGCGCCGACGGCGGCGCTCTTCGCTGCCCCGTCGCATCCGTACACGCAGGGGCTCTTCGGCTCGGTGCCCCGCCTCACCGGACCGGCCGGGCGCCTCCAGCCGATTCCCGGCAACGTGCCACCGCCGAGCGCGTGGCCCTCCGGCTGCCGCTTCCGCACCCGCTGCCCGATCGTGCATCCGCGAAGCGAAACGCAGCCGCCGCTTCTCCCGGTCGGGCCGGGTCACGAGATGCGCTGCTGGCTCGCGGAGGGCCCCGAATGAGCGAGCCGCTCCTCGTGGTCCGCGACCTCGTCAAGCATTACACCGCCGAAGGCCTCTTCGCCGCGCGCACGCCGCCGGTGCGCGCGGTGGACGGCGTGTCGTTCGAGGTGGGACGCGGCGAGACGCTCGCGCTCGTCGGCGAGTCGGGCTGCGGCAAGAGCTCGGTGGGCCGCACGATCATCCGCCTCCAGGAGCCGACGTCCGGCGAGGCGCACTTCGACGGCCAGCCGATCTTCCGGCTCGGCCGCGAGCCGCTCCGGGCGCTCCGGCGGCGGATGCAGATCATCTTTCAGGACCCGTACAGCTCGCTCAACCCGCGGATGACCGTCGGGGACGCGGTGGCGGAAGGGATCGAGATCCACCGCCTCGCGAGCTCGAGGAAGGAGCGGAACGAGCGCGTGGCCGCGCTGCTCGAGGAAGTGGGGCTCGACCCGAGCTACGCGCGACGGTATCCGCACGAGTTCTCCGGCGGCCAGCGCCAGCGGATCGGGATCGCGCGCGCGCTCGCCGTCGAGCCGTCGTTCATCGTCTGCGACGAGCCGGTGTCGGCGCTCGACGTGTCGGTGCAGGCGCAGGTCATCAACCTGCTCAAGGACCTGCAGGAGCGGCGCGGGCTCTCCTACCTCTTCATCGCGCACGACCTCGCCGTGGTGCGGCAGATCGCCCACCGCATCGCGGTCATGTACCTGGGGCACATCATCGAGACCGGCGCCACCGAGGCGCTGCTCTCCGATCCCCGCCATCCCTACACGCAGGCGCTCCTCTCGGCCGTGCCGGAGCCCGACCCGGCCGCGCAGCGCACGCGCATCGTGCTCACCGGCGACCTGCCGAGCCCGTCCAGTCCCCCGCCGGGCTGCCGCTTTCACACGCGGTGCTTCCACCCCCTCCGGAGCGAGGTCTGCCGCGAGCAGGTCCCGGAGCTCCGGCCGGTGCACGCCACTCTCGCGGCCTGCCACTACGCGGAAACGCCGGCGAGCCCCCTCGCGCGGTAACCGCCGCAGCGGTGACGCAACTCACTGTGGCGGAACGGCTTAAGCGAGAAGTTGGAGCCGTGCCGGGCAATCTCGCCCTGGCCGATCCAACGATGGAGGATTTCCATGGCTGACCGCCGCGACATGCATACGGAAGGAACCGCGGACCGCGTGAAGGGCGCCGCGAAGGAGCTCGAGGGCAAGGTCCGTTCGAAGCTCGGGGACGCGACGGACGACGAGAGCGAGCAGCTGAAGGGGTACGGCCAGCAGGTCAAGGGGAAGATGCAGAAGGGGATGGGCAAGATGAAGCAGGAGCTCGATCCGAACCCGGGCCGGGACGACGTCTGAGGCAGGACGCGTCTCGCCGAGGCTGGTCGAGAACGATGGAAGGGGCGCTTCGGCGCCCCTTCCTGCTTTCGGGGCGGGACCGCTCGTCCGGTTATGTTCCGGTCGACCTCTCCGGAGCCCTGCATGCGCCAGCGCGTGTCCACCGGCACCCCCTGGGAACCGATCGTCGGCTACTCCCGCGCCGTTCGCGTCGGCCGTGTCGTGCACGTGTCCGGAACGACGGCGACCGGCCCCGACGGGGGGCTCGTCGGCGCGGGCGACGCCTACGCCCAGGCGCGGCAGGCGCTCGCCAACATCGCCACCGCACTCGAGCGTGCCGGCGCATCGGTGGCGGACGTGGTGCGCACGCGGATCTACGTGACGGACATCTCACGGTGGGAGGAGATCGGGCGGGCGCACGGAGAGGTCTTCGGCGCGGTCCGGCCCGCCACCAGCATGGTCGAAGTGAGCCGCCTCATCGACCCGGCGATGCTCGTCGAGATCGAGGCGGAGGCACTGCTCGACGCGGAGGAACGATGACGCTGCAGCGCGTGGTTCAGGTGGACGCCTTCACCGATCGCCCCTTCGCCGGCAATCCCGCCGCCGTCTGCGTGCTCGAGCAGCCGATCGCCGACGAGCTCATGGCCGCGATCGCCGCCGAGATGAACCTCGCGGAGACGGCGTTCCTCCAGCGCCTCCCCGGGACCGAGGAGTGGAGCCTCCGCTGGTTCACGCCGGAAGTGGAAGTGGACCTCTGCGGGCACGCGACACTCGCGAGCGCGCATGCGCTCTGGGAGTCGGGCAAGGCGCGCGAGGACCAGCGCATTCACTTTCATACGCGGAGCGGCATCCTCACCGCCGAGCGCCGGAACGGATGGATCGAGCTCGACTTCCCCGCGCTCCCGAGCCGGCCCGAGCCGATGCCCGGGTGGCTCGCCGGCGCAATCGGCGCCGAGCCCGTCGCGTTCGAGCGGAGCCGCTTCGACCTCGTCGTCGAAGTCGCCGACGAGGCGACGGTCCGGAACCTCCGCCCGAACCTGGCGCGCCTCGGGGAGGAGCCCGTCCGCGGGTTCATCGTCACCGCCCGCGGCACCGGCGAGCACGATTTCGTCTCCCGCTTCTTCGGCCCCGCCGCCGGCGTCATGGAAGATCCCGTCACCGGCTCCGCGCACAGCGTCCTCGGCCCCTACTGGGCCGAGCGGCTCGGCCGCACCGACTTCACCGCCTTCCAGGCGTCGCGCCGCGGCGGCGTGCTCCGGGTGAGCGTGCGCGGGGACCGGGTCCTCCTCGCCGGGCAGGCAGTCACGACGCTGCGCGGCGAGCTCATCCTCGCATGACCGGGCCCGAGGCGTTCGCGACGCTCGAGATGCGGGTCGGACGGATCACGCGCGCCGAGCCCAACGAGCGCGCGCGCAAGCCCGCCTACAAGCTGTGGATCGATTTCGGGCCCGAGGGAGAGCGACGGTCGAGCGCACAGGTCGCGGCGCTCTATGCGGCGGACGAGCTGGTGGGCCGGCTCGTGGTCGCCGCGATGAACCTGGGAAACCGCAACATCGCGGGCTTCGAGTCGGAGGTGCTGGTGCTTGGCCTGCCCGATGAGGCGGGCCGGGTGGTCCTGCTCGGCCCCGAGCGGGACGTGCCGCTCGGAGGCCGGGTCTACTAGCCGAGCGAGCGGCTCAGGGGAGCGAGTCCTCCGGAGCCGGCCGCACCACGAAGCCGGTGACGCGCCCGTCCCGCGCGAGCGTCCACTGCAGGAGCACGGGATTCGGCGCCCGCTCGAACGAGGCGAGCCGGGTATAGACGGTCACGCTGTCCTCGCGCACGACGCGTTCCCGCGCGGCGCCCCTCTCCGCCCCGAGCTCCGCCACGGTGGTCCCGGCAAAGCGGGCGAGCTCCGCAGCACTCGGAAACTCCTGCTTGAGCTCGGGAGAGAACCGTTCCCACAGCCGGTCGAAGTCCTGCCCGTAGAACCACTCCGTGTAGAGACGGCCGTTGGCCTCCGCATCCCCTTCCGGGGCGGCGCGCTCGCAGGCGGAAGCGCACAGGGCGGCGGCGAGCGCCAGGGCGATCGGAGCAGGTGCGCGCATTCTCGGCCCTCCCTATAGTTGACCGTGGAGCGTAGCACACCGGACCGGCACTTCGCAACCTGGAGGCGCATGCAGACGCTCATGGTGACCGGCGCCTCGCGCGGGATCGGGCTCGAAACGACGCGCCAGGCGCTCGAGCGCGGCGACCGCGTGATCGCAGCCACGCGATCGGAGGCGCGCGACCTCGAGCCCCTCCGTCGGAGGCACGGCGACCGGCTCGTGCACGTCCTGATGGACGTCGGCTCGGTCGAATCGATCATCGCCGCCCATGCTCTCGTGGAGGCGGAGGTCCGGTCGATCGACGTCCTCGTGAACGGCGCCGGGATCTATTCGCACCAGTCCGAGCACTGGGATCCCGACGCCACGCTCTTCGACACCGTCACGCAGGACGAGCTGCTCGAGGTGTTCCGCATCAACGCCGCCGGCCCCATGATCGTGACGCAGCATTTCCTCAACCTCGTGCGCGCGTCCGCGCACGGCCGGATCCTCAACCTCTCGTCGCTCGTCGGGTCGGTCTCGTCGAAGACCGGCGGGGGCGACTACGCCTACGCCGCGAGCAAGGCGGCGCTCAACATCATGAC
>DASUXZ010000022.1:0-2215 GCA_036377655.1 Gemmatimonadales bacterium | reverse complement strand
GCCGCCGTTCGCGATCGCGCCGTACGCGGCGGCGAGCTGGATCGCCGTGACGTTGACGTTGTAGCCGCGCGAGAGACTCTCTCGCGTGTAGCCCGGCAACCACTCTTCCGGCGGGGGCACCGCTCCGTCCGCCTCGGCGGGAAAGCCGAGCCCGGTGCTTGCGCCGAAGCCGAACCGCCGCAGCACGTCGTAGAGTTGCACCTGCTCGAGGCGCCGGGAGAACTTGGCGAGCCCGATGTTGCTCGAGAGCGCCACCGCCGTCTCGAGCGTCATCGGCTCCTTCGCGACGTGAACGTCGGTGATCCAGTACGGGCGGCGCGTGTCCTCGACGTGCCACCTGCCGTTCTCCCCGTCCACCCGGTCGCTGCTGTCCACGACGCCGTACTCGAGGAGCGCGGCCGCCGTGAAGAGCTTGGCCGTCGAGCCCGGCTCGAACGGCGCCGTGAAGGCGCTCGCTGCGGACCGCTCGCCTTCCACCCGCGAGGCGACCGCCAGCAGCTCGCCGGTGGCGGGATCGAGGAAGATCGCATTCCCGCCCTTGGCGCCCATGCGCCGGATCGCGCTGTCGACCGCCGCCTCGGCGATCTCCTGCAGCCGCGCGTCGATCGTGAGCCAGACGTCGTTCCCCCGCACCGGCTCGCGCCCGATCCGCGCGGGAGACGCAAACCGCGCGAGCCGCGTGGCGTCGGTGAGCCAGACGGTCTCGCCCGGAATCCCCGCGAGCACCGAATCGAGCATCCGCTCGATGCCCGACACGCCGGCTCCCTTCTCGATGTCGAAGATGCCGACCGTGGTGCGCGCGAGATCGGTGCGCCCGACTCTCGGGTACACCGGCACGAGGTGCACCCCCGGCAGCGACCGGATCGGATGGACCGTGACGGCATCGAACGGGCCGCTGACATAGATCGATCGCCGGCCGGATTCGAAGCGCCGGCGCAGGTCGGCCGCCGGCACGTCGAGCGCCTTCGACACCGCCCGGATCAGCGCCGCGGTGTCCCGCACCTGTTCCGGCGCGATGTTGACCCGGTAGTGCAGCTGGCTGCCCACGAGCGTCATGCCGCTCCGGTCGTGGATCGTGCCGCGCCAGGCAGGAATTTCCTCGCGCACCGTGCGCTGGACGCGGGCGGTGGCCGCCCAGTGGTCGCCCTCGACGAGCTGGAGCTGCGCCGCCTTTGCGAGCACGGCGAGCGTGCCGAGCAGGAGGCAGAACTGGATGAACCCGACGCGAGCTGCCGGCTTGGCCATCAGCGCCCCGTATCGGCTGGTAGGGTGAGGACCGTCATCTCGCCGCCGCTCGGCGGCCTGAGGCCAAGGCGCTCGACCCGGCGGCCGAGGACCGGCCGGCTCGACGCGTGCTGGATCCGCCGCTCGAGCTCCGCGGCCTCGGCCTTGAGCGCGTCCCGCTCCGCGGTGGCGGCGCTGAGCTCGCGAGCGAGCGCGTACGCGCGGGCCTGCCGCGTCGTCACCACGGCGGCGACGGCGAGGAAGACGAGGAGCCAGAGAAGGACGAGGTGC
Organism: Gemmatimonadales bacterium; assembly: GCA_036377655.1. Lineage (GTDB taxonomy): Bacteria > Gemmatimonadota > Gemmatimonadetes > Gemmatimonadales > GWC2-71-9 > CAMLLJ01. The sequence continues at coordinate 700 of DASUXZ010000022.1, read as the reverse complement.
CTGCCCCTAGGATGCATCGGCCTTGCGGAAGATGCGGAGACGCGCGCTCCGGGCACGGGGATTCGCGAGGATCTCCTCGTCTCCGGGCACCACGGGCCGGCGCGGCTCGGCGCGGCCGTAGGGCACCGTCCCGCAGGTGCACACCGGCTGCCGCGGCGGACAGGTGCAGTCCCGCTCCCACTCGCGAAACCGGTGCTTGACGAGGCGATCCTCGCCCGAATGATAACTGATCACGGCGAGCGCGCCGCCAGGCCGGAGCGCATCCCGGAAGGCGGGCAGCGCGGTGGCGAGCCCGCCGAGCTCGTCGTTCACCGCGATGCGGAGCGCCTGGAATGTCCGGGCGAAGTCGCCCGGGCCCGATCGCGGACCGAGCACCGCGCGGATGGCGTTCACCAGGTGGTCGCTCGTGGCGAACTCGGCGTTTCCGCGCCGGCGGACGATCTCCCGGGCGAGCGGCCGGGCGCGCCGCTCGTCGCCGTATTCGAAGAGCACGCGGGCGATCTCGTCCTCGGCTTCGCCGTTGAGGAGATCGGCCGCCGTCGGGCCCGAATCGCCCATGCGCATGTCGAGCGGCGCGCCCGGCCGGAAGGTGAAGCCGCGCGACTCCTCGTCGAGCTGCCGGGACGAGACACCAAGATCGAGGAGGATGAAGTCGGGCGCGAAGCCGGTGACCGCGGCGAGCGCCGCGGGCGCGGCGTAC
>DASUXZ010000021.1:0-7036 GCA_036377655.1 Gemmatimonadales bacterium | reverse complement strand
TTCATGCCGATCATCGTGCTGATCTACTACTGCTACATCGAGTCGTGGACCCTCGCGTGGACCTGGTTCTCGCTCACCGGGGCGACACAGGGGCTGGACCAGGCGGGGATGCGGGCCTTCTTCGGCTCGTACGTGAACCTGCAGAACGGGACGGTGCACGGCTTCTGGGTGCCGTTCGTGTTCTTCTTCATCACGATCGCCGTGAACTTCTGGGTCGTGAGCAAGGGCCTCACCGCGGGCATCGAGCGCCTGGCCAAGATCGGCATGCCGATCCTGTTCATCTTCGCCGCGATCCTCGTGATCCGCGTGCTCACGCTCGATCCGCATCCCGAGATCGTGGACGGCGTCGCCACCGGCCGCATGGTGGGCCCGATGGACGGGCTCAACTTCATGTTCAACCCCGACTGGTCGCGCATCTCGGACCCGTCGGTCTGGCTCGCCGCCACCGGGCAGATCTTCTTCACGCTCTCCGTCGGCATGGGCTCGCTGCAGGCGTACGCCTCGTACCTCAAGCGGAGCGACGACCTGACGCTCTCCGGCATCGCGACCGCCGCCACGAACGAGACGGCCGAAGTGGTGCTCGGTGGCTCGCTCGCGATCCCGGCCATCGTCACGTTCTTCGGGGTGAGCGGTGCCATGGCCATCGCGGCCCAGGGAAGCTTCGACCTGGGCTTCATCGCCATGCCGCTCGTCTTCAACCAGCTCCCGGGCGGCGCCGTCATGGCGACCCTCGCCGGGGTGATGTGGTTCGGCCTCCTCTTCTTCGCCGGCATCACCTCGTCGGTGGCGATGGCCACGCCGGCGCTTTCCTTCATCGAGGAGAACTGGGGGTGGACGCGGAAGCGCTCGGCCTGGACGCTCGGGGCCATCGCGGTCGCGCTCGGTATTCTTCACATCGTCTACAATACCCGCGGCTTCCTCGACGAGTGGGATTACTGGGCGGGCACCTTCGGCCTCGTGGTTCTTGCGCTCGTCGAGACCGTCCTCTTCGTCTGGGTGCTCGGGCCGAACCGGATGTGGGAGGAGCTGCACGAGGGCGCGGCGCTCCGCCTCCCGAAGGTGTTCAAGTTCATCCTGACGTTCGTCACGCCGACCTTCCTCATCGTCATGATGGTGTGGTGGTTCGTGCAGGACGCCCTCCCGACGCTCCTCATGGCCGACGAGACGCCGGAGCGCCGCACGGTGCGCTGGGCCTCGCGCGGGATCATGCTCGCGATCCTCGTGTTCCAGCTCTTCCTCATTCGCGCGGCGTGGAAGCGGCGCCGCGCTGCCGGAAAGGAGACCGCCTGATGACCACCGGCGCGCTCATCTTCATGCTCTCGGCCTGGGCGTTCGTGCTCGGGCTCACGCTCTGGTCCTTCTCGCGGCTGATGAGGTCGGACCCGTCGAAGGAACCGCTGCCCCCTCCGGGCACGTCGCTGTAATCCGGCGCGCATTGACCGCAGTGAACCCTCACCGGGATCGACCATGAGCCTGTTTCGGCGCAAGGATGTCTCGAAACTGCAGGCGGACCTGGCAGTCGATCATAGTCTGAAACGCGCGCTCGGCGCCGGCAACCTGACGATGCTCGGCATCGGTGCCGTGATCGGTGCCGGCATCTTCGTCCTGACCGGGCAGGCGGCGGCGCAGTACGCCGGCCCGGGCATCGTCTACTCCTTCCTGCTCGCGGGGGCCGCCTGCGCGTTCGCCGGGCTCTGCTACGCCGAGTTCGCGTCCATGATCCCGATCGCGGGATCGGCCTATACCTACGGGTACGCCACGCTCGGCGAGCTGCTCGCCTGGATCATCGGGTGGGACCTGATCCTCGAGTACCTCTTCGCCGCCTCCACCGTCGCGGTCGGCTGGTCGGGGTATTTCGTCTCCTTCCTGGCGGACATCGGCATCAACATCCCCGCGGCCTATACCTCCGCGCCGTTCACGCATACGGCGCCTCCCGATGCCGGGTTCAACGTCTGGCGGCTCTTCACGGAGGGGTGGTCGAGCACCGGCGCGGTCCTCAACGTTCCCGCGATGTTCATCGTGGCGCTCATCACGGCGCTGCTCGTCGTCGGCATCCGCGAGTCCGCGACGATGAACAACATCATCGTCGTCATCAAGATCACGGTGGTGCTGCTCTTCATCGGCTTCGGCCTCGCGTACGTGAACGCCGAGAACTGGGCGCCGTTCGTCCCGCCCGCCGAGGGCGATGGCCGGTACGGATGGGACGGCATCGTGCGCGGCGCAGGCGTGATCTTCTTCGCCTACATCGGGTTCGACGCCGTCTCGACCGCGGCGCAGGAGGCGCGGAACCCGCAGAAGGACATGCCGATCGGCATCCTCGCCTCCCTCGCGATCTGCACCGTGCTCTACATCGCGGTGGCCCTCGTGCTGACGGGCATCGTGAAGTACACGGAGCTCAATGTGCCCGATCCGATCGCCGTGGGCATCAATGCCGCCGGCGAGGGGCTCGTCTGGCTCCGCCCGATCATCAAGATCGGCGCGATCGCCGGCCTGTCGTCGGTCATCCTCGTGATGCTCATGGGCCAGCCCCGCATCTTCTACACGATGTCCCGCGACGGCCTCCTTCCCCCGGTGTTCGGCCGGGTGCACAGCAAGTTCCAGACGCCGTGGCTCGCCACGCTCCTCACCGGCGCCGTGGCGATGGTCTGTGCCGCGCTCCTTCCGATCGGCCTGCTCGGCGAGCTCGTGTCGATCGGCACGCTCCTCGCGTTCGCGATCGTCTGTGCCGGCGTGCTCGTGCTGCGCCGCACCGATCCCGACCGCCCGCGGCCGTTCCGCGTCCCGCTCGTCCCGCTCGTACCGCTGCTCGGCATCGCGGCCTGCCTCTACCTGATGGCCGGCCTGCCGGCCGATACGTGGGCCCGTCTCGTCGTCTGGATGGCCCTCGGCCTCGCGATCTATTTCCTGTACGGCCGGAAGCACTCGACGCTCAACCGCACGGACGGGGCCGCCGGGAAGGCCTAGGCGGAGGATCGAACGTTCTCCTGTACGAAGGACCCGGCCGCCCGGGTCCTTCGTCGTTTCCGCCGCTTGCCGCGCCCCACCGCGCCGCCCATCTTCCCGCCCATGCCGAACACCCTCAGTCCCGAGAAGCTCGAGGCCGCGCGCGGCCTCGCCGCCGCGGTCGTCCCCGGCCAGCGGGTCTGCCTCACCACGCACGTGAATCCCGACGGCGACGGGCTCGGGAGCGAAGTCGCCACGCTCGAGCTCTTCCGGGCGCACGGCGCCGACTGTGTCATCACCAACCCGACCCCGACGCCGAGCCGGTTCGGATTCCTCTTCGAGTCGCTCGACGGCGCGGATCGGACGCAGGAAGCGGTGAAGGAGCTCCGCCGGGCCGACCTGATCGTCGTCCTCGACATCTCCGACCTCGGCCGCCTCGGGATGCTCGCCGAGACGGTCCGCACGCGCGGGGTGCCCGTGGCCTGCATCGACCATCATGTGAGCGATGGCGCGGTGCTCCCGGACGGCCCCCGGTACCTCGACCCGACGGCCTCCGCCACCGGCGAGCTGATCTACGAGATCGCGCGTGCCAATCACTGGGCGCTCTCGAGCGCCGCGGCGCGGGGCCTTTACGTGGCGCTCCTGACCGACACCGGGGGCTTCCGCTTCAGCAACACCCGGCCGCGGACGCTCCGGATCGCCGCGGACCTCCTCGAGCAGGGGCTCGATCCCGAGCAGATCTACCTCGACGTCTATGCGAGCTCGCCCGAGGGGCGGCCGCGGCTCATCGCGGAGGCCCTCCAGACGCTCGTCGTGGAGCCGGAGCACGCGCTCGCCTGGGTCACGATCCCGCCGGGCGCGCTCGAGCGGCACGGGGTCTCGACCGACGACCTCGACGGCGTCGTGGAATTCGCCCGTGCCATCGAGGGGGTGCGCATGGCGCTCCTCTTCCGCGAGGCGTCGCAGGGGCGCATCAAGGTGTCGCTCCGCTCGGTGGGCACGGTGGACGTGGCCGCCTTCGCGAAGCAGTTCGGCGGCGGGGGGCACCGCAAGGCCGCCGGGCTGGCGCTGCCGGGCTCGCTCGCGGAAGTGCAGGCCACCGTCCTCGCTGCCGCCCGCGAGTATATTCCGGCATCATGAGCGACATTCTCGACCGCATCGAACGCACGATCGACACCCTTCGCCCCTACATCGCCTCCCACCGCGGCAGCGTCGAGGTCATCGACTTCGACGCGGCGGACGGCATCCTGCTCGTCCGCATGGGCGGAACCTGCCACGGCTGCTCGGCCTCCACCGTGACGCTCAAGCAGGGCCTCGAGGCGCGGCTGCGCCAGATGGTGCCGGAAGTGCGGCACGTGGAGGCCGTATGAGCGGCGCCCTCGAAGGACGGGTCTTCGAGGCCCTCGCCCGGATCCGGAACGAGCGCGCCGGCAACGACCTCGTCTCCGCCGGCATGATCCGGGACCTCGCCGTCGACCCGGCCGGGCGGGTCACGTTCACCTTCCTGCTCGGCAGCGACGACCCGGGCTCGCTCGTGCGCGAGGCGCGCCGGGCGGTGGAGTCGCTCGAGGGCGTGAGCGAGGTGAAGATCAGCGTCACGAATCCGGCCGGACCCGCGCGCCCCACGCACGCGCCGCCGGGTGCGCAGCCCGCCCAGTCCGCTCCGGCCGCCCCGGTTCCCGAGGCGATTCCCGGCCTCGGCCACGTGATCGCGATCTCCTCGGGGAAGGGCGGCGTCGGAAAGTCCACCGTCGCGGCCAACCTCGCGGTGGCCCTCGCGCAGGCGGGGCACCGGGTCGGCGTCATGGACGCCGACGTGTACGGCCCCAACATGCCGCGGATGTTCGGTGCCTTCGACCGGCCGATGGTGGACGCCGAGACGCGGAAGATCCAGCCGCTCGAGGCGCACGGGGTGCGGCTCATCTCGCTCGGGAACCTGGTCGAGCGGGACGCGCCGGCCATCTGGCGCGGTCCCATCATCATGAAGATCATCCAGCAGTTCCTGCGCGACGTGGACTGGGGCGAGCTCGACTACTTCATCGTGGACCTCCCGCCGGGCACCGGCGATGCGCAGCTCTCGCTCGTGCAGGCCACGAGCGTGGGCGGGGCCGTCATCGTCACGACACCGCAGGAGATGGCGGTCGGCGATGCGCTCCGCGGCGCCCGCATGTTCGAGAAGGTCGGCGTGCCGGTCCTCGGCATCGTCGAGAACATGAGCGGGTTCACCGATCCCGAAACGGGGCGCCGCTGGACGATCTTCTCCTCGGGTGGAGGCCAGAGGCTCGCCGACGAGCTCGACGTCCCGCTCCTCGGCGAGATCCCGCTCCAGCCGGGCCTCGCCGAGGCCGCGGACCGGGGCGAGCCGGTGATCGCGGCCGCGCCCGACTCGCCGGCGGGCGCGGCGCTCCGCGCGATCGCCGGGCGAATACACGATGCGGCGTCCCGGCAGAGCGTCTCGCTGCCGATCCTCCGCGGATAGCGAGCGCATTTCCCCCTGATCACACTCCTCTCCGACTTCGGCACCACCGACGCCTACGTCGCGGAGCTCAAGGGTCGGCTCCTCGCGCTCGCGCCGGGGGTGCCGCTCGTGGACGTCTCGCACGCCCTCGCACCGGGGGACGTGCGGGCCGCCGCCTATATCGCGGGTCGCGTCTGGAAGCAGTTCCCCGAGGGATCGGTGCACCTCGTGGTGGTCGATCCCGGCGTCGGAACCGACCGGAAGGCGCTCGCCATCGCGGCGCACGGGCACTGGTTCGTCGGGCCCGACAACGGCCTCTTCTCGATGGTGATGCACGATGCCGCGGTGCGGATCGTGTCGCTCGCCGCACCGGCTGCGGCAGCGCCGACCTTTCACGGACGGGACGTCTTCGCCCCGGCCGCAGCGGCGCTGGCCCTCGGGACGCCGCTCGAGGCATTGGGCGACCCGTTCGTCGGGACACCGGTCCGGCTCTCGACGCGCGAGCCGTATCATGAGGGGAAGGTGCTGATCGGAGAGGTGATCTACGTGGACCGGTTCGGGACCCTCGTGACGAATTTCACGCCGGAGACCTTGCCGGACTACGCGACGATCGAGATCGAGGGCGTCGAGGTCGGCAGGCTTCGCCGCACCTTCGGCGACGTGCCGACGGGAGGCCTCGTGGCCTACGTCGGGTCCGGCGGAGAGGTCGAGATCGCGGTTCGCGACGGCTCGGCCGCGCGGCGGTTCGGGATCGGGGTGGGGGGGAAGGTGCGGGGGCGGCTCGGGTAGCGAGCCTGCGGTGCCCGGCGTACCTCCGGGCACATCAGGCGGGCATGGATGGCGGGTCTGGGTTCCCAGGGTTCACACGAAAACACGAAAGCCACGATAACACGAAAGGCGCCGATGCACGATCGGCGCCTTTACTTGTTTGGGTGGTGCACAACATTCAACGGTTTGCACGGAGCAGCGTTTCGTGGCTTTCGTGCTTTCGTGTGAACCCTCCATGCGAGCCCTCCATCGGAGGCCCGCCCCGCGCCGCAACTAGCCCGACCCTCCCGTCGCTCCCACTCCCGTCGCCGCCACCGCCCTCCGGTACCCTTCCTTCACCCTCAGCACCGCACGCCGGAAGAACCCGTACAGCTTCCAGATGATGAACCCGGCGATGAGCACGAGCACCACGACGATCGCGGCCGTGAGCACCGGGTGCGTCGCCGCCATCCAGCTCAGGAACACCGCGATCACGTCCTCCACGAAGCTGAGGAGCCAGTTGCTGAACGGCTCCGGGCTCGCGTTCGCGGCCGCGCGGGCCGACGCCTTTGCGCCGTGCGACGTGAGCGCCACGCTTCCTCCGAGGAGGCCTGCGCCGATCTTCCAGATCTCGGGGACGTCGCCGCCGAACGACGCATAGGCGAGCACCATCGCCGCCGGCGGCCGGATGAAGGTGTGCACTGCATCCCACGCGCTGTCCACGAGCGGGATCTTGTCGGCGATGAACTCGACGAGGAAGAGCGCGGCCGCGATGCCCATGACCGCGGGGTGCGCCAGGACCTGGAGGGAGGCGGGAAGCTCGACGATTCCGAGCCGCTGGAAGAGCCCCGCGGCGGCCATCGTGAGGTAGAGATTGAGCCCCGAGGC
>DASUXZ010000020.1:0-11682 GCA_036377655.1 Gemmatimonadales bacterium | reverse complement strand
CGACCCTGTGGCCGTGGCATGGTTCCTCTCGCTCGGCTACGTGCCGGACCCGCACTGCATCTTCCGGGGGGTGCGCAAGCTCGCGCCGGGGCACCGGATGAGCTGGAGCCGCGCCGGGGGGCTCGAGGTCTCGGAGTACTGGACGCCGGTCCGGCCCGAAGTGGCCATCTCGGAGGCGGACGCGGTCACCGAGCTCCGCCGCCTCCTCACCGACGCGGTCCGTTCGCACCTCGAATCGGAGGTGCCGCTCGGCGCGTTCCTGTCCGGCGGGCTCGACTCCTCGACCGTCGTGGCCCTGATGGCGCGGGAGGCGACGCGGAAGGTCCAGACGTTCTCGATCGGCTTCGACGACGCCGGCTACAACGAGGCGCCGCACGCGGCGGCCGTCGCGCGCGAGATCGGCACCGACCACACCGAGCTCGTCGTGCGGCCGGACGCGGACCGGCTCGTCGAGGGCGTCATCGCCTGCTTCGACGAGCCGTTCGCCGACCCGTCGGCGCTTCCGACGTACCTCGTGGCCGAGCTGGCTCGGCGGAAGGTGACGGTGGCGCTGTCGGGTGACGGCGGGGACGAGCTCTTCGCGGGGTACACGCGCTATGCCGAGCTCATGTCGCGCCGCACCCTGCCGCGCCTCGCGCGGAGCGGCCTCGGCGCGATGGGCCGGCAGCTTCCGCACGGGGCGTACGGGCGGAACCGGATCCTCGATCTCGGCCGCTCGCGCCGCGGGCGGTATGCGGCGACGGTGGCGATCGCGCTCGGCGAGCGCGACGGCGGGGCGGCCCGCCCAGAGGTCGCCGGCCTCCTGCCCCGGCTCGACGCGCTGCTCGATCCGTGGTTCGCGCGCGCGGCCGATCGCGACTTCCTCACGCAGATGACGCTCGTCGACCTGCAGACCTACCTCCCGGGCGACATCCTCACGAAGGTGGACCGGACGAGCATGGCGGTCTCGCTCGAGGCCCGGGTTCCGCTCCTCGATCATCCCCTCGTGGAGTTCGCGGTGTCCCTCCCCTCCTCCCTCAAGCTCCGCGGCTCGACCGGCAAGTGGATCTTCCGGCAGGCGATCAGCGGGATCGTTCCCGACATCGTGCTCACGAAGCCGAAGCAGGGATTCGCGGTGCCGCTGCCGGAGTGGTTCCGGGGGGACCTGCGGCACCGGACCGAGGCGCTCCTCCGCCCGGATTCCCCGATCTACGCCTTCGTGGCGCCCCGGGCCGTGGCCCGGCTCGTGGCCGAGCACCAGGCGCGCCGACGGGACCATTCGTGGATCATCTGGCGGCTGCTGGTGCTCGACGTATGGGTATCGGCGCTCCGGACGGGGATTCTCGGGCGGTCCACCCCCCTCTTTGCGGCAAACGCCGCCTGACCGAACCGGCTGTCGCAAAACACGATGTCACTCTGCGCGATCCGCGAGTGCAACGCATTGCATTAGCCGCAGTTACAAGGGCTTAGCGGCCCTTTCCCTACTGGCAGGAATATTGCCAGTCCCGCAGGTACCCCTGCAGTCCATTACTGGGAACGGCCACCGTTCCCGCGCTGCTCAGAGCAAAGCCGCCGAAAGGCGGTGACGCAGAGCCACGGGGCCTCCGCGATCCCTCGCGACGCCAGCCGAGCCGCCAGCGCTTCCGTGCCCATGTCAGGCGGGCACGCGCTGGCGGCCGTTTCACGCGTCCTACTCGAGGAGATCCCGATGACGTACCGGCACAAGCTGTCCCGCCGCCTGGCCATGCTGCGCAACAGCGTGGTGGTTGGCCTGGCGCTCACCGCGGGTTGCCGAGACAACGGGCCTATGGGCTCGGATATCGATCCCCTAGATTCCTCCAGTGACATCATCGCGCTGCTCGCCTCGTCGGACAATCCGACGGTGGCGCCGATGCAGCCGACCCCCATGCGGGCCGTGGCGCTCACGAAGGCGGGGGACCAGAAGCCGATCGAGGTGGACTGGATGACCCTCGACGGCGGCCGCCTGCGGGACAGCCTGGTCGGGAAGAAGCTGGTCACGTTCTTCAGCGCGGACGAGCCGGGCGAGTACCGCCTGGTGAGCTTCGACCGGGGCAAGCGGTTCCGCGATACGACGCAGGTGACGGTGCCGATGCAGGGCATTTCGATCGCGAAGCTCTACGTGGCGCCGGCGGTGGCAGCGCTGATCGCCGGGGGCACGCAGCAGTTCTACGTCTACGGCCGGACCGACGCGGGGGACAGCGTGCCGGTCGCGGCGACGCTCAACAACGCCCCGGGCGGCAGCGCGAGCGGCCTCGTCTACACGGCCGGCGACACCGCGGGCGAGTACACCCTCACCTTCAAGCGGCAGGCGGGCGGCCCCGAATCGGTCACGGCGATGGTGGGGATCACGGTGCCGAAGTCGAGCACCCCTCCGGCGTCGGGCGAGCCGACGGAGCCCGCCCCGGACCCGACCACGGAGCCCGCGCCGGAGCCGGCGCCGGAGCCCGCACCGGCCCCGGAACCGCTCCCCGAGCCCGGCACCGCCGCGGTGGAGCTGCCGCGCGTCTATCTCGATACCCGGTATGAGGCTCCCGGCGGCCGGACGATCGTCGTTCCGAACGGCGGCGACCTCCAGGGCGCGCTCAATGCCGCCCAGCGCGGTGACGTGATCGAGCTCGCGCCGGATGCGGTGTTCACCGGCAACTTCGTCCTGCCCGCCAAGTCCGGCACCGGCCTCATCGTCCTGCGGACGGCGACGTCCCTGCCGGCCGAAGGTGTCCGGATCACGCCGGCCACGGCCGGGAGCTTTGCCCGGATCGTCACGGCCAACTCGATGCCGGCGCTCCGCACGGCGGCCGGCGGCGCCTCGGGCGACTACCGGATCATGGGCGTCGAGATCACCACGAGCGCGGCGATGTCGTACTCGCTCGTGCACATCGGCGATTACGAAGGAGCGGCGACGTCGGTGGACATGCTCCCGTCGAACGTCGTGTTCGACCGGGTGTGGATCCACGGCACCGCGACGAGCGGGGTCCAGCGGTGCATCGTCCTCAACGGGCGCGCGAGCGCCGTGGTGGACAGCTGGATCTCGGAGTGCCACATCAAGGGCTTCGACTCGCAGGCGATCGTCGCGTGGAACACGCCGGGACCGCTCAAGTTCGTCAACAACTATCTCGAAGGCGCCGGCGAGAACCTCATGATCGGCGGGGCGGATCCGCGGATCACCGGGCTCGTCGGGTCGGACATCGAGATCCGGCGCAACTACTTCTTCAAGCCGCTCTCGTGGAAGTCGTCGGGGGCGTGGACCGTGAAGAACCTCTTCGAGCTGAAGAATTCGCGGCGCGTGCTCGTCGAGGGGAACATCTTCGAGAACAACTGGTCGGACGGGCAGACCGGGTTCGCGATCGTGCTCAAGTCGATCAACGACGGCGGCCGCTGCACCTGGTGCGTCACCGAGGACGTGGTCTTCCGCTACAACCTCATCCGGAACTCCCCGGGAGGCATGAACATCGTCGCGGTGCAGGCGTACAACGGCGGCGGCGCGATTCCCGCCAACAGCATGCATATCGCGCACAACGTCTTCGAGGACGTCGGCCTCGTCACCCAGCCGGGCGACCAGCGGGTCTTCCAGCTCCTGGGCCAGCTCAGCAACATCGTGCTCGAGCACAACACCGCCTTCGGCCAGAACATCGTAACGATGTTCGACGGCAACCCGATGAGCGGGCTCGTGTTCCAGAACAACGTGCTGGCGCGCGGCAACTACGGCGTCTTCGGCAGCGGCAAGGGCGAGGGCACGCCGGCGATCAGCTACTACGCGCCCGGCGCCGTGTTTGCCGGCAACGTCCTCATCGGCGCCAACTCGGCGTCGTATCCGTCGGGGAACTACTTCCCGCAGAGCCCGCTCAACGTGGGCATGGTGGACTACGCGAACGGGAACTACGAGCTTTCGTCGAGCAGCCCGTACGCCACCTCCGGCGTCGGCGGGGCCACGCCGGGCGTGGACATGTCGCGGCTCACGAGCATGCTGTCCGGCGTGAAGTAGCCGGGCAGAACGATACGCGCGGTGGGGGCGGCCCCGGGCCTTCGGGCTCGGGGCCGTTTCCCTGCGATCCATTGACTGTCGACAAACGTGACACACCCCGGATATTTACGGAGGTGTCGCGAACGATAAAGTTCTGCAAGTCGTTGGTGTGTAAATGGTTCGGACTTTGTGACATCCATCACAGCGACACCATCCCGCCAGTCATATTTTGCCGCGGCTCTCAGGGGTACCCTCCGTCGGAGCCCGGGCAGACAGTTCTCGCACTGATCTCCCACCCTCGTTCCAGCGCTGCTCAGAGCAAACCCGCCGAAAGGCGGTGACGCAGAGTCACGGGGCTACCGCTTCACGCCACGCCCGCCGGACCGCCAGCGACGACGCATGCCTTGTGTTCCCAGGCGCGCCGCCCTGGCGGTCGCCTGCCCTGTTGACCGCATTTCCGAAGGAAACCGATGACGTTCCGTCACCTCCTCTCGCGCCGGACCGCGCTCCTCCGACGTGGCATGCTGCTCGGGCTCTTCGCCCTGCCTGGCTGCGCCGACTCGTTCTCCCCCCTCGACAAGCCCGCTGATTTCTCATCCTCCGCCGTCAAGCTGCACGCGCGCGCCGATCATCCGGTGATCGCCGTCGAGCAGTCGACCGCGCTCCGCGCGAATGCCGTCGATGCCGACGGGTCGCGCCCCGCGCTCGACGCCGAATGGACGCTCCTCGACGGTGGTGAGCTCCGTGACTCAGTCATCGGCGACGAAACGGTCGCCGCGTTCTCCGCTGCCACCCCGGGCACGTACCGCCTCGTCTCCTCGAGCGCGAGCCTCTCGGTCTCCGACACCGCGGTCGTCATCGTGCCGAGCTCGGCCCAGACGAGCGCCATCACCCAGCTCGTCCTCTCGCCCGAGCAGCAGACGCTGCGCGTGAACGACACGCTCCGCTTCGAGGCCTACGGCCTCACCGCCACCGGCGAGCGGGTGCCGGCCCCGGTCACCCTCCTCCCGGATCGCGGCTACGTCGTCGGGATGCGGTACCACTCCCGCATGACCGGCAGCTTCACCGTGCGCGCCTACCTGAGCGGCAGCGCCGTCACCGACTCCGCCGAGGTGGTCGTGACGAACACCGCTCCGGCGCAGCCGCCCGAGGTCGAGGCCCCGCCGGCGCCGAGCGGCGGCGGGCAGATTGCGCGCGTGCTCATCTGGCCGGAAGAGGCGACGCTCCGGCTCGGCGACACGATGCGCTACTGGATCCGGGCGATCACCCATACGGGTGACACGATCACGCCGCAGAACGTCTCGCTCGTGCCGGACCGAGGCTACGTGATCGGACGGAACAAGTACGTGTCCGGCCGCCTCGGGGATTACGTGATCCGCGCGGTCGTGAAGGGATCGACGATCGCCGACACGGCCCGCGTCACCGTCACGGCCGATGCACCGCTCCGGCCGACGACGGAGGAGCCGGGGCCGGGGGCCGCGCCCGCGCCCGAGCCGACCCCGGAGCCCGAGCCGACGCCGGTGCCCGCGCCCGAGCCGGCTCCTGCGCCCGAGCCGACGCCGGAGCCGGCGCCGCAGCCCGCGCCCGAACCCGCGCCGGCACCCGAGCCGACGCCCGAGCCCGAGCCGGCGCCGCAGCCGGCCCCCGATCCGTCGACGAGCGGGCTCGCGGAGCTTCCCCGCACGTTCATCGACACGCGGTTCCCCGCCCAGACCGGCCGGACGATCTCCGTCGCCGCCGGGGCCGACCTCCAGGCCGCGATCAACGGCGCCGCCCGCGGCGACGTGATCGAGCTCGCGCCCGGGGCCGTCTACACGGGCAACTTCATTCTTCCGGCCAAGTCCGGGTCGGGCTGGGTCACGATCCGCACCGCGACGAGCCTTCCCGCCGAGGGCGTGCGGGTCACCCCGTCGGCGGCGGGGAACTTCGCGAAGGTCGTGACGCACAACTCGATGCCGGCGCTCCGCACCGCCACCTCCACGGCCGCGAGCTACTACCGGATCGTCGGCATCGAGTTCCGCAGCTCCGCGGCGATGACCTATGCGATCGTGGACCTCGGTGACTACACCGACTCCGCGACCGACCCGTCGCAGCTCTCGACCGACATCGTGCTCGACCGCGTCTGGATCCACGGCAACTCGACCCAGACGATCCAGCGCTGCCTCGCGCTCAACAACCGCCGGAGCGCGATCATCGACAGCCGGCTCTCCGACTGCCACATCGCCGGCGGCGAGGCGCAGGGCATCGCGGGATGGTACGGCCCCGGCCCGTACAAGATCGTGAACAACTACATCGAGGGCTCCGCCGAGAACGTCATGTTCGGCGGCGCGGACCCGAAGTTCACCGGCATGGTGCCGGCGGACATCGAGATCCGGCGGAACCACCTCATGAAGCCGCTCAGCTGGCGCGGCGTCTGGTCGGTGAAGAACCTGCTCGAGCTCAAGAACGCACGGCGGGTCCTCATCGAGGCGAACATCCTCGAGAACAACTGGGCCGACGGGCAGACCGGCTTCGCCGTGGTGCTCAAGTCGCAGAACCAGAGCGGCCGCTGCACGTGGTGCGTCACCGAGAACGTCACGTTCCGCTACAACCGGGTGATCAACTCGCCGGGCGGCATCAACCTCATGGCCGCGCAGGCCGAGAACGGCGGCGGGGCCCAGGCGGCCAACCGGATCTCGATCGTGCACAACACCTTCGAGAACGTCGGCAAGCTGAGCCAGGCGGGCGATCGCCGGATCTTCCAGGTGCTCGGCGCCATGCGCGACCTCCGCATCGAGCACAATTCCGCGCTCGGCGAGGACGTCGCCGTGATGTTCGACGGCGTGCCGACCGTGCGGTTCGTGATGCGGAACAACCTCCTCACCCGCGGCCGGTACGGCATCTTCGGCAGCGGGCGGGCGGAGGGCTCCACGGCACTCGCGTACTATGCGCCGGACGGTATCGTGGCCGGCAACGTGGTGGTCGCGGCGTCCGCCGCTGACTACCCCTCGAACAACTACTACCCGTCGAGCCTGAGCCTCCTCGGCACGCTCGGCGAGTGGATCACGCTCTCGAGCAGCAGCACCTACTGGACGAAGGCCACCGACGGCACGATGGTGGGCGCCGACCCGAATCGCCTGCAGCAGGCGCTCGCAGGCGTCCGCTGAGCCGGCGGCTCTGAGGCACCGACGCACGAAGCCCGGCAGCGCACCTCGCGCTGCCGGGCTTCGGCATTCCGGGACCCGCTCCGATCAGGTCGCGGCGGCGGGGCGGCGCGCCTGGATGAGCCGGAGCCGGTAGTCCCGGAAGTCGCCGGGGTTCCCTTCCCTGCCGTCGCACGCGGCGAGGATGATGTTGACCATCTCGCGGGCCGTCGCAAAATGGAGATGGAATTCCCCGGAGGCGGCGACGGCGGTGAGCTCACGCAGGAACGCACGCATCGGCTCGCCGAACATCGCGGGCTCGTCGCGCGGGTCCATCCCGTGCGCGTGCAGCTTCACGAAGATCCAGTCGGGCCGGCCGAGCACCGTGATGTTCGCGCGCCGCCAGAGGCGGAAGCGGGACATGGACGGGAGGTACCGGGCGGTGAGCGCCGAGTTCTCGATCTGCGGCGACGGCATGCCATGGAGCCGGCGCTCGAAATTGAGCCCGAGAGGTCCCTGCACCATGATGGGCCACCGCTCGGGCGGACGGCCGACGCGGAGGTCGGCCCCGCGGCGATGCGGCGCGCGGCGGTCGAGCGGCAGCCGGCACTCGTAGATGGCGTTGATCTTGAGGACCTGCGAAATGTCCGGCGCCGAGGGGAGGGTGAGGTCGGCGTAGCACCCGGTCTCGGCGAGGATCTGCATCTCGTCGTCCACCCCGCAGGCCCGCCCCCCCGCGGAATTGGCGAGCGCCCAGTTTCCGTGCACGAAGGCATACCGCGGCTGCCCCTCCCCGTTCCACCGGGAAAGCGCGCCGTGCGCCACGAGCCGGTCGCGGAACTCGACGATCGTGCGCCGAGTGTTCTCCGACGTGTCCGGCGCGGCGACACCGTGGTGCAGGTGCAGCTCGATGTCGCCCCAGCCGTCGGCGCAGTGCGCCTGGAGCCGGTCGATGAGGGAGGGAACGTACTGCTCGGCGGGATAGAAGTAGGTGCGCTGGAAGGGAACACCGTCGGAATCGCGCCACGGCGCGAGCGCCTTCGGATAGTCGGTGCACCAGCGCTCGAGCCGCTCTTCCTGGACGGCGAGCGGCGCGAAGCCGTCGGGCCGCTCGGGAAGGAACGCGGGCTCGAAATGGTCGGCAAGGGCGACGATGACGTGGGGACGCGCCGTGCGCGCCTCTCGCCGGGTGAGCCGCTGCCACCCCCAGGAGGCGAGCCACGGCGCACTGCGGGCGGCCTTGTCGACCGTCTGCCAGATCACATCGACTGCGCCGCTGCGCCGCCGGCGAAGGAGGCGAATGCCGCCGGGGACCGCCGGAACACGAACTCGTTGCAGCCCACGGACCCACCCGCGGTGACGAGGCGGCGGAGCTCGAAACCCCGCTCGGCGTAGAAGTCGAGAATCGTCTCGGGCTTGGCGTACTCGAACGGGTACCCGCCGAGCCAGTCGTGCCAGTCGTGCCAGACGGCCATGCCGCGCGACTGCCCGTACTCGGTGTACCGCTTCACCGGATTCCGGAGCCAGACGAGATCGGCGGCGAGCCCGCGGAGCACCCAGTACGGGATGATCGCGCTGCTCACGCCGAGGCGCCCGAGCGGGCCCGAGCAATAGAGCCGCTTGATCCGCGCCCAGCGCCGCGACCACGCGCCCTGGTCGTTGTAGATCGCGACGAAGAGCGTTCCGCCCGGCGCGACGAGGCCGCCGGCAAGGTCCAGCGCCTTCCACATCTCTCCGGTGTGGTGAAGGACGCCCCACGAGTACACGATGTCATGGGTGCCGAGCGAGGCGAGATAGCCGGCATCGAGCGCGGAGCCCCGCTCCACGCGCCAGTTCGAGCTGCCGGGCGCGAAGCGCCGGCGGAGCTCCGCGGTGCACGCGACCGACATGGGGTCGTAGTCGAACGACGTGACGTCAGCCCCCATCCGATGTGCCACGAGGCTCGACAGCCCGCTGCCCGAGCCGATGTCGAGGAAGCGGCGGCCGGTGAGGTCCTCCGTCCCGAGCATGCGCGCGAGCGACTGGCGGGCGAGCTCGATGCGTCGCTCGTC
Organism: Gemmatimonadales bacterium; assembly: GCA_036377655.1. Taxonomy (GTDB): domain Bacteria; phylum Gemmatimonadota; class Gemmatimonadetes; order Gemmatimonadales; family GWC2-71-9; genus CAMLLJ01. The sequence goes on along the minus strand of DASUXZ010000020.1, from coordinate 2,548 downwards.
GAGGACGCTGAGGAAACGTGCCCAGTTCTTGCCGAATTCGAACCGCTCCCCGCGCCGGACTTCCTCGGCGTGGTCGTGGGCCGGCGCGCCGGACAGCACTGGAGTCGTCACGGTCATCCTCCTTACCAGCAGATCCCCTGATAGGCCGCACCGTCGGAGGTGCGGCTGCCGAACGCGCGGACCAGGTCCACCACCGGCTGATCGGGCGCCAGGTGGCCCTGGATCTCGCGGAACTCGCCTGCGCTGTTGCCGATGATCACGGCCTCGCTCGCCTCGAGCACCTCGCGGGTGCTGCCGCGCATGAGCTCCCAGATGTGCGGGATCTCGCGCTCGATGTATTCCCGGTTGGCGCCCATGAGCCGCGAGCTCGTGACGTACGGATCGTAGATCGCGAGCTGCATGCCCTTCCCGATGAGCATCTCGATAAGCGAGACCATGGGCGATTCGCGGAGGTCGTCGGTGCCCGCCTTGAAGCTGAGGCCGAGGACCCCGATGCGCTTCTTCCCCGTGGCGAGCACCAGGTCGAATGCATGCTCGATCTGCTTCCGGTTGCTTTCGAGCGTCGCGGCGAGCACGGGGACGTCCACGTCCATCGAGCGGGCCTTGTAGATGACGGCACGAAGGTCCTTCGGGAGGCAGGAGCCGCCGAAGGCAAAACCGGGCCGCAGATAGTAGGGAGAGATGTTGAGCTTGCGATCTTCACAGAAGATACGCATCACCTCGTGGCTGTCCACTCCCGCGGCCTTGCAGATGTTCCCTATCTCGTTGGCAAAGGCCACCTTGAGGCCGTGGAACGCGTTGCAGGCGTACTTGACCATCTCCGCCGTCCGGACCGGGACGACGTGGACCGGCGCCTCGATGCCCTCGTAGAGCGCCGCCACCGCGCGTCCGGTGGCCTCGTCGTCGGTGCCCACCAGCGTGAAGGGGGGATCGTAGAAGTCACGGATCGAGGTCCCTTCCCGCAGGAACTCGGGGTTCCCGCAGACGCCGAAATCGGTGCCCGCCCGCTTGCCGGAGGCCCGCTCGAGCGCCGGGATGACGAGCTCGTGGATCGTGCCGGGAAGGACCGTGCTCCGGATGACGACGGTATGTCGCTGCTTCTTTCCGGCAAGGGCCGTGCCGATCTGCTCGCACACCCGCTCGACGTAGCTCAGGTCCAGGCTCCCGTTCGGCCGGCTCGGCGTGCCGACGCAGACGAGCGAGACCGCGGTGCGGCGGACCGCATCCTCCACGTCGGTCGTGGCCGTGAGCCTTCCGGCCCCGACCATGTCGGCGACGAGCTCGCCGATCCCCATCTCGACGATGGTCGCCTTGCCGGCATTGATCATCTCGACCTTGCCGGGATTCACGTCCACGCCGAGGACCGTATGGCCCTCGCGGGCAAAGCAGGCCGCGGATACGCACCCGACGTAGCCGAGGCCGAACACGCTGATCGAAGTCGTCATGACCGTCCTGTAAGCGAAATGGCGCTGCCGCCGGCGGCGCCGGCGCACTGCTCCGCGAAGATCTCAGCCACCCGGTCCCACCCGAACGACGAGCGCACGAGCTGCGCCGCGCTGGCCCCGATCCGCGCCGCCCGATCGGGCGCCTCGAGAAGTCCGACGACGGCGCCCGCGAAGGCATCGGGCTCGTCGGCGAGGACGATCTCCTCGCCGTCCGTGACCGGCAGTCCCTCGGCGCCTACGGTCGTGGACACGACCGCCCGCTCCATGCCCATCGCCTCGAAGATCTTGAGGCGGGTCCCTCCGCCGATCCGGAGCGGCACGACGAACACGCCGCTCCGCTCGATGTAGGGCCGCACGTCCGGCACGGTGCCGGTGACGCGGACGAACGGATCCCGCTCGGCAATCGAACGGATGCGGGCCGGCGGATTCCGCCCGACGACCGTGAGCGTCGCTCCGGGGACGCGCGCGCGCACCCGCGGAAGGATCTCGTCCACGAACCAGAGGATGCCGTCCTCGTTGGGCAGCCAGTCCATCGAGCCGGTGAACACCATGTCGAGCGGCTCGCGGGTGACCGTGCCCGCGGGACGGAAATACGCCGTGTCGACGCCGGTCGGCACGTCGGTGGCGGCGGCGACGCCGTAGGCGTCGCGAAAGACGTCGCGATCCTCCCGGGACACGGCGATCACGTGATCGAACCGGCGGCATTCGGACCGCTCGAACGCCACCATCCGGCGCCACTGCTCGCGGAAGTAGCCCTTCGCGATCGCGCCGCGCGCCACCTCGGCGTGGCGGCGCCAGATCATCGCCTCCACGTTGTGCTGGAAGAGCACGGTGGGCGTGCCGAGGCCGTCGGGAACGTTGATCGACGGAGCGAGGAAGTCGCAGACGACCACGTCCGCGCCGGCGGCATGCTCGACGATGGCCCGCCGGAGCCCCTCGGAGCGGTACTTCGCCACCGCATACGGCAGGCGGGAAAAGACGTTTCGCGCGAGCTCCGCGTAGAACGCAGGGCTCCGCTTGGGAACCGTCCGGAACGGGATCCGCACGAGCTCGTCGGCGTACTCGCTCGCCCGCTCGGCCGCATCGGGCGCGGCCGATCCGTC
>DASUXZ010000019.1:0-13835 GCA_036377655.1 Gemmatimonadales bacterium | reverse complement strand
CAGGTCGGCGGGGTTTCCGCCCCCATCGCGCTCGGCCTCTTCTGGATGATGTACCCGGTGCTTGCCCGCGTGAATTACGAGTCCGTCGGTCGGCATGCCAGAAACCGCAGACTGCTCGGGACGTCCCTTCTCCTCAACTGGGTCCTCGGGCCGCTCGTGATGTTCGGCCTCGCCTGGCTGCTCCTGCCGGACCTGCCGCACTACCGCAATGGGATCATCCTGATCGGCCTGGCGCGGTGCATTGCGATGGTGCTCATCTGGAATTCGCTTGCCGGGGGCTCCGACGAGCTTGCTGCCGTGCTCGTCGCGCTCAACTCGATCTTCCAGATCCTCGCCTATGCGTTCCTGGGCTGGCTCTTTCTCGCCGCCATTCCGGAATGGCTCAGCCTGCCTTCGGCGACGCTCGACGTCACCATGTGGGACATCGGCAGGAGTGTCCTGACCTTCCTCGGCATCCCGCTCGCGGCGGGCTTCCTGACCCGGCGCATCCTCGTTCGGCGGCGCGGGGCGGCCTGGTACGACGAGGTCTTCATGCCGCGTCTGGGTCCGGCGGCCCTCCTCGGGCTGCTCTATACGATCGTGCTCATGTTCGCGATGCAGGGCGGACGGATCGTCGAGCTGCCGCTCGACGTGCTGCGGATCGCCCTCCCCCTGCTGCTCTACTTTCTGGTGATGTTCAGCCTTTCGATGGCACTCTCGAAGCGGCTCGGCTTCGATTACCAGCAAAGCACGTCGGTTGCGTTTACCGCGGCGGGCAACAATTTCGAGCTCGCGATAGCGGTCGCCGTCGCCACGTTCGGGCTCGGATCCGGTGAGGCGCTCGCGGCCGTGGTCGGCCCGCTCATCGAGGTTCCGGCTCTCGTGGCGCTCGTGTATGTCGCCCTCTGGGCGCGACGATTCTTCGAGAACCCCGGTGCGTACCGGGTCCGCCTTCCATAGGAGCAGCGGCATGCGGCTCGCCCTGATCTCGGACATTCACGCGAACCTGCCGGCCCTCGAGGCGGTCCTTGCCGATATCGACGGCGGCGCGTTCGAGGCCGTGTACCACCTCGGAGACCTCGTCGGGTATGGCCCCTGGCCCGATGAGACGGTCGAGCTCGTCCGCCTGTGGGGCATACCGGGCGTCGCGGGAAACTACGATTCCACGGTGGCGGCGCACTACAAGCACTGTGGATGCCGGTATGAGGACCCCGTGCAGGAGGCGCTGAGCCATCGCAGCTACGAGTGGACGCTCCGCCACGTCTCCTCGAGAACCCGGCGCTTCCTCGGCGCCCTTCCCTTCCGCCTCGACGTGCGGATTGACGGGGGCCACGCGGCGGGCCGCCAGATCATCCTCGTGCACGGAACGCCGACGCTCAACACCGTGTACTGGACCGAGGACCGCCCCGATGACTTTTCCCTCGGCATGGCGCAGCGCGCAGGCGCCAGACCGGGCGACCTGATCGCCTTCGGGCACACCCATCTCCCCTGGAATCGCGAAATCGGCGGTGTGGCGTTCCTGAACACGGGGAGCGTCGGTCGTCCCAAGGACGGCGACTGGCGTGCCGGGTACGCCGCGGTGACGATCGACGCCAAGGGACCGCACGTCGAGTTCGTGCGCGTCGAGTACGACCTGGAGCGGACGCTGGCAGGGATTCGGAGCAGTGATCTTCCCGACGAGCTCGGGGCTTTCCTGCAGCGAGGCGGCCGCTAGCGAACTCGACGGCTTCGCTTGTTCCAGTCAGCCCGGATGGATAGCTTACCGCCGCTCCGGGCGTGGTGGCAGAGTGGTTTAATGCAGCGGTCTTGAAAACCGCCGTGCCTTCACGGGCACCGTGAGTTCGAATCTCACCCACGCCGCTCCGCACCGCCGGAACCGTTCGACGCGCCGCCGTCGAGGATGGCCCGGACCCGACGGGCAAGCTCCTCCGGGGCGAACGGCTTCTGCATGAACGGCTCGCCGGGGCCGATCAGTCCACGATCGGTGACGTCCTCGCCCTGATAGCCGGACATGAAGAGCAGCGGCAGTCCGGGCCGTTCCTCCCGAAGCTCGCGGGCGAGCTCCTGCCCGCCCATCCGCGGCATCACCACGTCGCTCAGGACCAGCTTCACCTGTCCGTCCGTCCGGCGGAGGGTCGTGAGTGCCTCGACGCCGTCGCCCGCCTCGAGCACGGCGTACCCCGCCTCTTCGAGCGCCGAGCGCACCAGACGCCGGACCACCGGCTCATCCTCGACGACGAGCACCGTTTCTCCCCTGCCCCGTGCCGAGGCCGGCACGAGCTCGTCGGTGCCGGGGGTGCCGTCGCACTCCGGGAGGAAGATCTTCACCGTCGTGCCGAGTCCGGGCTCGCTGTAGAGCCAGATGTAGCCGCCGCTCTGCTTGATGATCCCGTACGCGGTCGAGAGCCCGAGGCCGGTGCCTTCCCCGACCGGCTTCGTCGTGAAGAACGGCTCGAAGGCGTGATCGCGCGTCTCCCGATCCATGCCGTGCCCGGTATCGCTCACGGACAGCTGGACCCATCGCACGTCCGCGACCCCGGTGATCCCATGCCGGGTCGCGAAGTCCCGGCCGAGCCGGACGCATTCGCCGCTGATCGTGATGCGGCCCGGCCCGGCGATGGCGTCGCGAGCATTGATGACGAGGTTGATGAGCACCTGCTCGAGCTGCGTCCGGTCGACCTGCACGACCGGGAGGTCCGCGGGGAGCCGCAGGCTGATCTCGATCGATGCGCCGACGAGCCGCCCGAGGAGTTTCTCGAGGTCGCCGACCACGTCCTGGAGCCGGAGCCGCACCGGCTCGCGGCGCTGCCGCCGGCTGAAGGTGAGGAGCTGCTGGGTGATCGCCGCCGAGCGCCGCCCGGCCCGCACCATCTCCTCGATCTCGCCCCGCAGGCCGGACATGTCGACCGGCGCGCCGGTCTCCTCCGCACGGCGAACCCGCCGCAGGGCGAACTCGCCGAAGCCGAGCACCACCGTCATCATGTTGTTGACCTCGTGGGCCACACCGCCCGCCAGCTGCCCCACGGCCTCCATCTTCTGGACCTGCCGCGCGTGCTCCTCCGCGCGCTCGCGCGTGACGAGGTAGTCCCGCACCTCGTACTGGCGGCGCCGGGCGCGCAGGGCGGCCTCCACCGCGCTGAGGAGAGTGGTGGGATGGACCGGGCGCTCGAGGAGCGTCACGTTCACCCGCTCCCGCAGCGTCCGGTACAGCGAGGACGGATGCTGCATCGCCAGCACGGTGGTGAGGACGAGCACCGGGAGGTCCGACCAGGAGGGCTGTGCCGCGAGCGCCTCGATCAGCCGCGGCAACGCCGACGGCACGAGCGCCTCTTCGGCCACGATCACGACGCCGCAATCGCCGGACATGCGCGACCAGAGGGCGTCGATCGCCCCGAGGGTCTCGACCCGGTAGCCGGCGCGCTCGAGCGTTCCCCGGATCAGCGCGGCGTCGCGGCCGGTCGGCGCATGGAGGAGGACGGCGCCGGCGTCCAGGATGGGCGCTTCGGTCATGGGCCGGCTCAGCCGAGGGGCGGCTCCGGCGCAGCCGCCTGCATGAGCGGCTCGCTCCGGCCCACGTACTGCGGGACGCCGGTCAGGACCCCCTGGAAACCGTGCAGCGGCTCGCCGAGGTTGAGTCCGCCCTCGCCGATCCGGTACTCCCGGATCGTGAGCTCATGGCGCCCGCTCCGCTTCTTCAGCATCGAGATGGCCTGCCGCACCGAGCCGGCCGCCTCGAAGTAGCGGAGCAGGATGATCGCATCGGCGAGGTAGCTCACCTCGGCTCCCTGGCTCGAGCCGTGGGCGAAGGGCCCGTGCTGCGCGAGCGTCATCACCGCGGTAACGCCCCGCTGCGTGAGATAGCTGAAGAGCTCGTGCAGGTGAATCATCAGCAGCCGGTCTTCCGGCATCGCATTCATGTAGCCGCTCAGGCTGTCGATCACGACGAGGCGCACGTCGCCATCCTCGACCGCCCGCACCACCATGTGGGCGAACTGTCCCGGCGAGACCTCCGCAGGATCGATCTGCTGCGCGGTGATCCGTCCGCTCTCGAGATGGCGCTCGATGTCCATGCCGAGTCCTCGGGCCCGCGCCTTGAACGTCCGGAGCCGCTCGTCGAACAGGTAGATGGCCACGTTCTCGCCGCCGTCCGCCACCGTGAGGGCGAACTGCGAGGCGAGCGTCGACTTGCCGACGCCCGCGGGACCCATGAAGATGTTGCTCGACCCGCGGTCGAGCCCGCCGCCGGTCAGCTCGTCGATCCGCGCGTCCCCGCTCGGGAGCTGGGCATCGGTGCCCGATTCGGCGTAGGTCGCACCGACGAGCCGGGGATACACCTCGAGCCCGCCGGTCCGGATCATGAAGTCGTGGTACCCGCCCCGGTACCGCTGGGCGCGCATCTTGGAGATGCGGAGACGGCGGCGCTCGGCGCCGTACTCGAGGGCGGACTGCTCGAGCATGATCACGCCGTGGGCGATGCTCGCGAACTGGAGGTCGCTTTCGACGCTTCGCATGTCGTCGAGGATGAGCACCGAGCAGCGCCGGCCGACGAAGAAATGCTTGATGGCGAGGACCTGGCGCCGGAGGCGGAGGGGATCCTGCGCGAGGAGCCGGAGCTCGGAGAGCGAGTCGATGACGAGGCGCCGTGGCCGGAGCCGCTCGGCAGCATCGTAGACGTCACGCATCGTCTGCCCGAGCTCGACGTCGGAGGGGTGGAACACCGTGTACTGGGTCTCCGGCTCGAGGATCTCGTCCGGCGGGGTGAGCTCGAGCACCTCGACGCCGGCGAGCGACCAGCCGTGGCTCTGCGCCACCTTGGCGAGCTCGTCCCGCGTCTCCGCGAGCGTCACGTAGAGGACGGGCTCGCCTTCCGCGACGCCCGCCATGAGGAACTGGAGTGCCAGCGTCGTCTTGCCCGTGCCCGGTGCCCCTTCGATCAGGAAAAGGTGGTCTTCCGGCAAGCCGCCGCCGAGCACGGCATCGAGCCCCGCGATCCCGGTGGATGCGCGGGGCCCCGGCCGGGACCCGTCGCCACCCGCCTTCGTTTCCGCCATAGGTGAGTCGCCTCCATTGATGGACGCCCTGATTTGGCCGCGAATCTATCGGCGGCCCGGGCGGCGCTCCGTAATCTCAGCCACAAATCAGCGCGACGAGCTCGGCCGATTCGAGCGGACCGAAGTACTCTGTGACGTCCACCGCATCGAGGGCGTGCGCGACCGCACGCCGCTCGTAGCGAATGCCGCGGAGCCTGGCCTCCAGGCCCGACACCTCGGCCATCCCGATGAAGTCGCCGAAGAACCGCACCCCGGCGATCTGCCCCTCCTGCACGTCGATCCGCACGTCGATCTCGCCGAAGGGGAACCGCCGAGCCCGCGACACGTTGCACGGCGGCGACTTGCCGATGTTCCACTCCCACGTGCCGTACTTGCTGCGCGCGAGCTCGCCGACAGCGGCCCGATCCTCCGCCGTGAGCTCGAGGCGCGCCGACGGCGACCGCTCCCCGAAGATCCCCTCGAGGATGCGGCCGCGCAGCTCTTCCGCCGTGATCGGCGCAGGCAGGAATTCGCTGATGTTCACCACCCTGCTCCGCACCGACTTGTGGCCCTTCGACTCGATCTTCCCCGGCTTCGGCGTGAGCACCGTCGGCAGGACGTCGAGGTCGGTGTCCACGAGCACCGTGCCGTGGCTGAACATCCGGTCGCCGGTCACGAACTGGGCATTCCCCGAGATCTTCCGCCCGTCGGCCAGGATGTCGTTGCGCCCCCCGAGCTCGGCGGGCACGCCCATGCCCCGGAGCACCTCGATCACGGGGCGCGTGAACGCTTCGTACCGGTTGAACCGGCCGCGCGTGTACGGGGCGATGAAGCTGAAATTGAGGTTCCCGAGGTCGTGGTAGACCGCGCCGCCGCCCGAAATGCGCCGCACCACGTGGATGCCGCGCGCCTCGACGATGTCCGGCTCGATCTCCTCGACGGTATTCTGGTTCCGCCCGATGATGATGGACGGCTCGTTGATGTAGAAAAGGAGGCACTCCTCTCCCGGAAAGCGGTTCCGGAGGACGTACTCCTCGAGGGCCAGGTTGAGCCGGGGATCGGTGATCCCGAGGTTGTCTACGTAGATCATGGAGTCGCGGTCGAAGTCACCGGAATCTAGCCGCCCGCGGAAGGGCGCCGGCGGCGATTGCCCCGAGGTGCGCGCCCGGTTAACTTCTTGCCCTCGCACGAGCTGGAGTGGTGGCCGAGTGGCTGAAGGCACCGGTTTGCTAAACCGGCATAGGGGGTAAACCCCTATCGAGGGTTCGAATCCCTCCCGCTCCGTAGTCGCCCGAGCGGCAACACGGGGAGCGCCGAGCGGACCGCCGCCCGTCGCTCCCCGTTCCGTTGCAGGGCCGTCGATCTGTCACCGGCAACCGCTCACTTCTCGCTTCTCACCTCTTACCGCGAATCCCATGTCCTCCCCCCGCGTCCGCTTCGCCCCCTCCCCCACCGGCTACCTGCACGTGGGCGGCGCGCGCACCGCGCTCTTCAACTGGCTCTTCGCGCGGAAGACCGGCGGGACCTTCGTCCTCCGGATCGAGGACACCGACCGGGAGCGGAGCACCGACGCGCACACGCGGGTGATCCTCGAGGGCCTCGAATGGCTCGGCGTCACCTGGGACGAGGGTCCGTACTTCCAGGGCGCCTACGGCGACCGGCACCGCGCGGACGCGGAGCGGCTCCTCGCCGAGGGGCGTGCCTACCGCTGCTTCTGCACCCGCGAGGAGCTCGACGCCCAGCGCGCCGCCGCGGAGGCGCGGAAGGAGGGCTTCCGGTACGATGGCCGCTGCCGCCGGCGGAGCGAGGAGAACGTGGCGGCGGAGCTCGCGAAGGGAACGCCGTTCACCATCCGCCTCGTCATGCCCGATGAGGAGCTCGCCTGGGACGATGCCGTGCACGGCCGGATCAGTTTCCAGGGGCGTGACCTCGACGACTTCGTGATCCTCCGGAGCGACGGCACGCCGATCTACAATCACGCCGTCGTCTCGGACGACGTCTTCATGCGCATCACGCACGTGATTCGCGGCGACGACCACATCTCGAACACGCCGAAGCAGATCGCGCTCTACCGGGCCCTCGGGCATCCCGAGCCCGTCTTCGCGCACGTGCCGATGATCCTCGGCACCGACGGGAAGAAGCTGTCGAAGCGCCACGGCGCCACCGCCGTCGGCGACTACCGGGACCAGGGCATCTTCCCCGCCGCGATGCGCAACTTCCTCGCGCTCCTCGGGTGGTCCCCGGGCGGCGACCGGGAGATCCTCCCCGAAGCCGATCTCATCGAGGCGTTCTCGCTCGAGGGGATCCAGAGCAAGCCGGCGGTGTTCGACACCACCAAGCTCGAATGGATGAACGGGCAGTATCTCTCCGCGACGCCCGCGAGCGAATTGCTTCCGGCCGTCGAGCGCCAGCTCGAACGGCTCGGCGTCGGGTCGTCCGGCCGGGACCTCCTTCCGCTCATCGATGCGGTGAAGGTCCGCTCCCGCACCATCACCCAGCTCGCCGAGCAGGTCGCGGTGCGGCTCGAGGGGCCGAAGGAGCGCGATGCCAAGGCCGCAACGCTCGTGGCGAAGATGGGGGACGGCTACTCGATGAACCTCCGTCGCGCCGTCACCGCACTCGAACCGATTCCGGCCGCTGCCTGGACCGCCGACGCGCTCCTCGACGCGATCAAGGCCTCCGCCGAAGCGGACGGCGTGAAGCTCGGCGACGCGATGCAGCCGATCCGCGTGGCCCTCACCGGCTCGACGGTGTCGGAGCCGGTGAACGAGCTCCTCGCCATCGTCGGGCGGGAGCCGGCGCTCCGGCGCCTCCGGGAGGCGGCGGGACAGTGATCCCGGCGCGCGCCTGGCTCCTGCCGGCACTCATCGGCGCGGCCGCGGCATGCGCCCGGCCCACACCCGAGCCGGTTCCGGCGCCGCGTCCCGCGCCACCCCCGCCAGCGGCCGATACCGTGGCCGCCGTGCCGGTGGACACGGTGCCCGCCGAGCCGGCCGAGCCGGTGCGACGCTACCCCGATGCCGTCACCCTCTCCTTCACGGGCGACATCAACCTCGGCACGACCACGCTGCCCGACGGCCTCCCGCCCGACAGCGGCCGCGCGCTGCTCGCCGCCGCCGCGCCGCATCTCGCCGGCGACCTCGTCGTCGGCAATCTCGAGGGCGTGTTTGCCGATACGGGCGTGAGCGAGAAGTGCATCGACCGGGCAGCGCTCGCGCGCCTCCGCCGCGCGGGCCGCGAGCCGGAGGAGCCGCCGGTCCGTCCCAACTGTTACGCGTTCCGCACGCCGGCGTATCTCGCCGACCGCCTGCGCGAGGCCGGCTTCACGCACCTGAACCTCGCCAACAACCATTCGGGTGACCTCGGTGCCGCGGGGCGCGCGTCCACCCTCGCCGCGCTCCGGGCCAACGCGCTCGTGCCCTACGGTCCGCTCGGCAGCATCGCGATCGACACGGTGCGGCGGGGAGACAGCACGAGCACCGTCGCCCTCGTCGGATTCACCACCTATCCGTTCGCGTACAACCTCCTCGACATCGAGCGAAGCGCGGCCGTCGTGGACTCGGTGCGGCGGCTCGCCGACATCGTGGTCGTCACCTTCCACGGCGGCGCGGAAGGCGCGAAGGCCGTGCGCACCGGAACCGGTCCCGAGTTCCTCGGCAGCGAGCCGCGCGGCGATCTCAGGCGCTGGGCCCGTGCCGTCATCGACGCCGGCGCCGATGCGGTCGTCGGCCACGGCCCGCACGTGCTGCGCGGGATCGAGTTCCATCGCGGCCGGCCGATCGCCTATTCCCTCGGGAACTTCGCGACGTACCGCGGCTTCAACGTCGAAGGCGTGCGTGGACTGACCGGCGTGCTGCGGCTCGAGTTCTCCGGGCGGGGCGAGTACCGTGGCGCGCGCTTCGTCCCGATGACGCAGCCGCCGCGCCGGGGACCGATGCCCGATCCCCGCGGCGCCGCGCTCGCCCTCATGCGGCAGCTCTCCGCCGACGATTTCGGCGAGCATGCGGCGCGTTTCCAGCCGGACGGCACGATTCTCCCGCCGTAGGTCCCTCGCGGCTGCGCCTCCCCGCCACATCGTGTATAGTTGGGAATGACGAACGTGCCTCCGCCGGGCGATGGCCCGGTGCCCGATCCCTCGTCCCCGGACACGCCCTCGCCGGTCGCGCTCGCGGCGACCGAAACGCCGGTCGAGCTGCGCGTCGCACTCGTGGAGGACGACCGTACGCCCGAGGGCATGGTGTGCATGGGCACCTACCGTGGGGACCGCCTGATCGCGCGCTGCGTCCTCCCGCCGGCCGCGTGGGAGCAGATCGAGGAGTACGGGCTGTTCGACGAGCCGGTCCCGGTGGTGCTCGTGGCGCGCGAGTCACCGCCCGGGCTGCAGTGCCAGCTCTTCGCGATGGTGCCGGTGCCGGACCTCGACGACGAGGAGATGGAGGAGGACGAAGAGGGCGAGGAGCCCTGGGCGGCGAGCGTCCCCGGCGCCGGCTACGAGGCGGCCGTCGCGGAGAACGTGATGGACGAGGAAGGCGACGACGACGAGCTCGACGAGGGCGACGACGACGATGCCGGCGTGACGCCGCTGCCGCTCGGCAACATCGTCCGCTACGAGCGGGACCGCGTCCACCCCGACAGCCTCCCCCACGAGGCCGCCGACGTGCTCATGAAGATCATCGAGGGCAAGACTTCCGAGGTGGTCGACCGGGCGCTTGCCGACCTCCTCGGCCTCTGACTACACGACCATTTCCGTCCTGAAGCGCCAGATCCGCCGGAGCAGCTCGTCGAGGTGACCGTGCACCACGAACGCGTCCACGGCCGCCGACGTGGCCGCCGCGTCCGCGCCCCAGAGTCCCGCCCGCTTCACGTCCCCTTCGAAATCCGCCTGCACGTACACGCGCTCGTCGTCGTTGAAGACCGTCGGAAGCGCCGCGGCGAACTGCTGCGTCACCTCGTTCACGCCCGGACCGCCGATGGCGATCGTCGGGTGCTGGTGCAGCACGCCGCTCTCGAGGTACCAGGTGTCGTCGGTCACCACGGCGCGGCGGTACGGCTGACCGTCGCCTCGCCGCGCGATCTCGGCCTGGAGCCACAGCGCGAGCGGGCGATCCCGCTCTACGGCGGCGTCGCCGGATCCGGTCACGAGGACGATCGTCTCATCGGTGTCGAGCAGCTTCATCGGTCGGGCGTCAGCCTCTCTTCGCGGTCCGGCTCGGTCCGCTGGTTGCGTTCGAATTCCCGTTCCCGCTCGCGGCGCTCGCGGATCTCGCGGATCGCGTCCTTGAACTCGGCGACGTTTTCCGCGCGGCGCGCGGCGCGGTGCAGGTCCTCGTACATCTGGCCCGAGCGGTCGAACGCCTTGAGCTCGTTCCCCGTCGCGGGGATCGGCAGGAGCGCGAGGACCGCGGCGGGAATCCTGAGCCCCGCGATGTAAAGATACTTCGAATCGAGCCCGAACTTCGTGCCGGCCACCGTCGTCGTCCAGCTCGGAAGCTGCACCCCCTGGGAGCGCGGGTCGCGGGCGATCGAATCGAGGAACGCCTGCACCACCTCGGTCACGGCGCTGTCCACGAGCTCCGTGTGCGAGCGCGAGAGTCGCCTGGCGAGCTCGCGCGGCGGCAACGGAAGGGCGGGCACCCAGAGCTTGCCGCGCGCAAGACCGGGCCCGATCCGTCCGGGCGCCGCCGCGCCCGAATCGGAGCGCGGCGCTTCCGCCATCGGCACTTCGAGCCTCGCGGCGGGCGGCGCAGCGGACGTATCGGTTCGCGCGCCTGCCGCGGGAGCCATCGCCCGCGGACCGCCGATCCCGCCTCGCGGGGGGGCCGGCGGCGCCGGCAGACTCGGTTCGGCACGCTCCGGCCCGTAGGGCGGGAGCTCGACGACCGTGAGGATCGGGCGGGAAACGAGGGGCGCCCGGGGCGGGCGCCCTTCGATCGTCAGGGTGGCGAACAGGAGGACGTGCAGCGCGGCGCTGAAGCCAAGGGCGACGCGCGAAAGCCGCCTGGGCGGCGGCAGGCGGAGTTCAAGCTCGCGGCGCAACCGGCTCCGGCCCGATGTCCGCCAGCACCTGGCCGAGGCGCCCGATCCCTTCCCGCAGGCGGTCGGCCGGCACCGTGAGCGCGATGCGGAAGAAGCCCTCGCCGGCCGGCCCGAACGCGGCGCCGGGGAGGACGATCGCGCCGGTCTCCTCCATGGCTCGCCGCGCGAACGGCTGCGACTTGATGCCCGGCGGGAGTGCCACCCAGAGATACATCGCCGCGCGCGGGGACTCGACGTCGAGCCCTGCCGCGCGGAGCGCCGCGACGCCGGCATCGCGCCGCCGCTGGAACTCGGCGCGGAGCGGAGCCACGAACTCCTCGCTCCGCGAGAGCGCCACGCAGCCCGCCTTCTGGATCGCGAGGAAGGGGCCGGTGTCCACGTAGCTCTTCACGCGGGTGAGCGCACCGATGAGCGCCGGATTCCCCACCGCGTAGCCGATGCGCCACCCGGTCATCGAGTAGCTCTTGGAGAGCGAGAGGTACTCGATCGCGACGTCACGTGCCCCGGGAATCTCGAAAATGCTCGGCGCCACGTAGCCGTCGAACGTGACGTCCACGTACGCATTGTCGTAGGCGAGGAGGATGCCGTGCTTCCGGCAGATCGCCACGGACTTTTCGAGATACTCCATCGGCGCGACGGCCGCCGTCGGATTGTTCGGATAGTTGAGGTAGACGACCCCCGTCCGCTCGAGGACCGACGCCGGAACCGCATCCCAGTCGAGGAGGAAGTCCCGCTCCGCCCTGAGGGGGCAGATGTGCGGCTCGGACAGCGAGAGCAGCGCGCCCCCGATGTACGCCTGGTACCCGGGCTCGGGAACGAGCACGACGTCGCCCGGGTTGCACACCGCGAGGGGCACGTGCGACAGCCCCTCCTTCGACCCGATGAGCGGCAGGATCTCGGTGAACGGGTCGAATCGCTGGTGGAAGCGCTGCTCGACGAACGCCGAGCAGGCGCGGCGGAAATCGGGCAGCCCCTGCTGGAAGCCGTACTTGTGATAGCGGAGGTCCCGCATCGCCTCGACGAGCGCCTCGACGACGGGGGCCGGCGGCATCGCATCGGCATCCCCCGCACCCATGTCGATCACGTCCACGCCCGCCTCGAGGAGGCGCCGCTTGATGGCGGGGATCTCCGCGAGGGGATACCCCGGGAGCCGTCCGACGCGTTCGCTCGCCTCGATCATCGTTCCTCCCGTGCCTTGACCGGGTTCGACAGGACGCCGACGCCCGGGATCTCCACTTCGACGACGTCGCCGGGGGCCAGGAGCCCCACACCTGCCGGGGTTCCCGTGGCGACGTAGTCGCCGGGCTCGAGCGTCATGACCCCGCTGATGTACGAGAGGAGCGCGGGGATGCTGAAATGCATGTCGGAGGAGGCGCCGCGCTGGCGCTCCTCGCCGTTCACCCGCGTGATCACCTCGAGGCGGCGCCAGTCGAGCCCTTTTGCCACCGCCGGCCCTGCCGGGCAGAAGGTGTCGAAGCCCTTGGCCCGCCCCCACTGGCCGTCGGTCTTCTGGAGGTCGCGCGCCGTGACGTCGTTGATGCAGATGAACCCACCGATGGCGGCCTCGGCCTCGTCCGGCGATGCATGCCGGAGCGTCCGTCCGATCACGATGCCGATCTCCCCCTCGTACTCGACGCGCGACGACGCCGCGGGGAGCTCGATCGGCTCCCCCGCGGCGATGAGCGCGCTCGGCGGCTTGAAGAAGAGCATCGGGCGCTCGGGCACCTCGTTTCCGAGCTCCTTCGCGTGCGCCACGTAGTTCCGGCCCACGCAGACGATCTTCGATGGACGCCCATTCGTCATACGCTCGCTCCGATTCCGAACCGCGCGAAGAAGTCCTCGCAGCGGGTACGTACCTGGGCCCAGGTCCCCACGACCCGGTCCGCCTTCGGCAGCCCGCCAAGGACGAGCGGCCCGTACCGCCGCGTCACCACGCGGCTGTCGAGCAGCACCACGACGCCGGCATCGAGCCGGCTCCGGATGAGCCGCCCGAACCCCTGCTTGAGCTTGAGCGCTGCGTGGGGGAGCAGGTACCCCATGAATCCGTCCTCCCCCTGCTCCGCCAGGCGCTCGAGGCGTGCCGACGTGACCGGTTCCGAGGGGACCTTGAAAGGTAGCTTCGTGAGGACGAGGGTGCGGAGCGCACGGCCGGGCACGTCCACGCCCTCCCAGAAGGAGTCGGTCCCGAGCAGGATGGCGTTCCCTGCCTCGCGGAAGCGCCGGATCAGCACGTCGCGCGAGGCCTCCCCCTGCACGAGAAGCGGCCAGCGCGCGCCGAGCTCGCCACGCAGCCGCTCGGCGGCGCGGCGCAGGGCCGCATGGCTCGTGAAGAGCACGAACATCCCCCCGTCCGACGCGTACGCCAGGTCCGTCACGACCTGGGCCACGGCTTCCGCATGCCCGAACTCGTCGTCGCGCGGCTCCGGGATGTCGGTCGGGATGCCGAAGAGGCACTGGCTCGGGAAGTCGAACGGCGAGGCGAAGACCTCGCGGACGCTCACCGGCGAGTCCTCCCCTGAAAGGCCCACGCGGGATTCGAGGAAATCGAACTCGCCGCCGGCAGCGAGCGTGGCGCTCGTGAGCACCACGGTCTCGAGCCGCTCGAAGAGGAGCTCGCGCAGCACCGGCGCGAGGTCGAGCGGCACCGCCGCGAGCGTCACCTCCTGCTGGCGCCGTCCGCTCCGTTCCATCCACCGGACCGTGGGCGCTCCGCCTGCCACCGGCCGCAGCGTGCGGTTGAGCCCGTCGGACAGCGACTCGAGCCGCCGGATCACGCCCCGCATCTCCTGG
>DASUXZ010000018.1:0-12739 GCA_036377655.1 Gemmatimonadales bacterium | reverse complement strand
GGGGTCGCCGCTCCCGTGGTCGGTGCCCGACGTGTACTCGGCGAGGGCCGGGGCCGCGCTCGCGGTCCTTCCGGATGCCGGGTTGAGCGCGAGCCTCGGTGCGCGCATCGACGGCATACCGACACGCGACCTTTTCGGTGGCGGCGATTCGATGACCGTGAAGCGCACCTCCTTCATCCTCTACGCCGACCCGGGCCTCTCGCTCACCCGCGGCCGGAGCAACGTCACGATCAGCGTTCCGGTGCGGATGCATCTCAACCGGACGAAGAGCATCACCGAGCAGCAGCCGGGCGCCCTGCCGAACGCCGGCGGGTTCGCGAAGTATCTCGTTTTCGCCGGCTACTCGTACCGGTTCTGACGGATGCGCATGATCGCCATCCGCGTCGGAGCCGCCGTGATCCTGGTCGCGAGTCTTGCGGGCCGCGGCACGGCCCAGGTCGAGTACAGGCCCTCAGGCGCGAGGGCGATCGACACCGGCGTCCCTGCGCCGCAGATCGAGCTCGCGACACTCGCCGGTGGGCGGGTCAGGCTGTCCGAGCTCAGGGGGCATCCGGTCGTCATCACGTTCTGGGGCACCTGGTGCCCACCCTGCCGTGATGAATTCCCGGCGCTGGTTGCCGCACACAAGAAGCACCGGAACGCCGGGCTCGAGATACTTGCGGTGAACCAGCGGGACCAGGAGCTCAGCACGAAGGACGTCGAGCACTTCGCGAAGGAGTTCGGCGTGGACTTCACCGTGGCGCTCGATCCGCGGGGCCGCTCGCGGCGGAGCTACCGGCTCGTCGCGCTGCCGACGACGGTGTTCATCGATTCGGCGGGCACGATCCGTACGGTGCATTCGGGGGCGATCAGCCCGCGGCAGCTGGCGGAGGGCATCGCGACGATACTACCGGGGAGGTAACTCCCTGCGCGCCGGCCACCGGACATCCCCAAGGCCCACGCGCCGCAGGATCGCGCGGAACCGGGGGCTCTCGCGGATCGGGTCGTAGGTCGGGTCCGAGACGGGCCACAACGAGCTCCAGATCTCACCGGCATCGGTCGCTCGTTCGAACGCGGCCAGCGCCGCCGCCGTGTCTCCCAGCCCAAGATGGCTGTGCGCGCGCCGGGTCTCGGACATCCAGGGCTGAGGCACCTGCGCGTCCTCCTGTCGCAGCCGGCGCCGTGCCTCCGCCGTGTCCAACCTCGCGATCACGAACGTCGTATGGAACATGACGCCGCTGAGTCGCATGGCGAGGTCCCGGGCCTGGGCGGGGCGGTCGCCCCAGAGGTGCACGAGTGACCCGAGGCTGAGCGTCGTCATGTTCGCCGGGTCCGTCTCTAGGGCGTGCCGGCTCTCGCCCAGCGCACTGTCGATCATCCCGTTGGTGAAGAACGCATACGAGAGCCAGCTCAGGACGAGCGCGGATTCGGGGTCCTGCGCCTCCGCCACGCGCAATTGCGCGAGCGCATCCTCGGGCCGCCCGCGGAAGAGGAAGTGCCGGGCAAGCTGCACCCGCGCTTCGACGTTGAGCGGCTCGAGACGCACGGCGGTCTGATACTCGCGCAATGCCAGGTCCCACCGATAGACGAACTGATACACCACTCCCTGCGCGATGTGCGGCTGTGCCTGCGTCGAATCGAGCTGCAGCGCACGCTGCGCCGCCGCAAACACCTCATCACGGATCGTCGACGCCGGGACGCCCTGGAAGTACGGGAACAGTGCGAGCGACATGCTCAGTCCGGAATACGCCGGGGCGAACAGCGTGTCGAGGGCAATCGCCTGCCGGAAGAGATCCGCGCTTTCCCTCACGCTGAGACCGCGCCGGCTCAGTCGCTCCTGCCCGCGCAGGTACAGGGTGTACGCCTCGCTGCTGGTGGTGCTCTGGTTGGCGGCAAGCTCGGGCGCCGAACCGATGGTCCCGGGGAACTGCGCGCGCAGCGCGCTCGCGAGGCTGTCGGCGATCATCTCGGCGGCAGATGCCTGCTGATCCGGGAGGAGCACGAAACTCTGCGCCCAGACGCTGGCAGCGTCGGACTGGCGTCCAAGGTCGGCCGACAGGATCCAGCGGCCGCGATCCTGGCGGACTTCCGCAGTGAGCACGTAGTCCGCCTTCAGCTTCGATCCCGCGGCGACGACGTCCACGGCGAGGGAGTCGCGATAGGCGCGCGCGCCGCTCCGGCTCTTGATCACGATGCCCGGCACCCGTGCGAGCGCCGATGCGACCTCATCGTAGAACCCGTCCGCCACGAAGGCGAGCGTGCTGTCGCGGTCGAGATCGTAGAAGGGAAGCACGGCGATCGTGAGCGACGCAGGGGCCGCCGGCGAGAGTGGCGCCGGGTCGGCGCCCTCCCGGCCGGCATAGAGCACCACCGCGATGGCGAGCACCGCTGCGGCGGCGAGCAGGCCCCACGCGCGCCGCGATCGGATGGGGGAAGCAGGCGGGGAGACAGGTTCCGGCGCCAGGACCGAGACATCCGAGAGGCTCCGCCGATCGGCCAGCGCCGTGCCGTCGAGGGCACCCAGGATTTCGCGGGCGCTCTGCGGCCGCGCCGCGGGATTCTTCTCCAGGCATTGCGCGACGAGCGCGGCCACCGCCACCGGAAGCTCCGGCCGCAGGTCGGTCACGCGGGGGGGAACTTCGGTGAGGTGTGACGCTATGACCTGATGGGACGTGCGACCCGGAAACGGCGGATCCCCCGTCAGCACGGCGAAGGCAAGGCAGCCGAACGAGTAGATGTCGGCGCGGTGGTCGGTGGACGGATCGCCGGTCGCCTGCTCCGGGGCGATGTACGCGGGTGTTCCGACGGACGAGCCGGTCTGCGTCAGCGTGGCGCCTTCGACCTCGCCGAGGGCGGCAGTGACCGCCTTCGCGATCCCGAAGTCCGTCACCACTGCCGCGCCGCCCGAGAGCATCACGTTGTCCGGCTTCACGTCCCGGTGGACGACACCGTGCTCATGCGCGTACGCGAGCGCGCGGCCCACGTCCCGGAGCACGCCGAGCGCGTCGGCGAGCGGCAACGCGCCTTCCTTTTCCAGCCGCTCGCCGAGCGACCGGCCTTCCTCGTAGGGCATGACGAAGTAGAGCATGCCGTCCACTTCGCCCGAGTCGTAGAGCGGGACGATGTTCGGGTGCCGGAGCCGCGCCGCGATCTCGATCTCGCGCAGGAAGCGCTCGTGCGCGAGCGACATCGAGAGCTCCTGGCGGATCACCTTGATGGCCACCTCGCGGCTGTGCTTCGTGTCGCGGGCCAGGTAGACGCACGCCATGCCCCCACGCCCGATCTCGCGGCCGATCTCGTAGCGCCCGGCCAGCGTTCCGGGAAGGAGCTGGGCGGGCTCGGCGGAAAGGCCGTCGAAGCGCTCGGCGGCCGGCCGGTCGAGGAGCGGGGTCTCGCGCGCGCATTCCGCCACGAGATGCGCGAGCATCGCGGCCCGCGCGGGATCGTCGCCGGCCAGCTGCGCGATGAGCGCGTTCCGCGCCTCGGGAGCCGCATCGAGCACCTGGTCGAGGAGCGGGGCGACCGCGGTCCAATCGGGCGGCAGGAAGTCCCTCGGACCGGTCACGACTCGAGCGCCCGGCGCAGCAGCATGCGCGCCTTCATCCAGTCGCGCTGGACGGTGCGGACGGTGACCTCGAGGGCCTCGGCGATCTCCGCGTCCGTCATGCCGCCGAAGAAGCGGCAGTCCACGACGCGCGCGAGGCGCGGCTCGACGGCGGCGAGGCGCTCGATCGCATCGCTCAGCGCGAGCATCCCGCCCGGCTGGTCAGGCGCCGCGACCACGCCGCTGTCGAGCGTGATCCGGCGGAGGGCCCCCTCGCGCTTCCGTGCGGAGCGGGCCCGGGCCCGGTCCACGAGGATGTGCCGCATCACCACCGACGCGAGCGCGAAGAAGTGGGCGCGGTCGCGCCACGCCACGGTCGGCTGCCCGGCGAGCTTGAGGTAGGCCTCGTGGACGAGACCGGTCGGAGTCAGGGTGCCGTTCGCGTCGCTCGCCGCGAGCTGCTTCCGTGCGATGGCGCGGAGCTCGTCGTACACCGCCGGCATGAGCCGATCGAGCGAATCGGCCCGCCCGCTCAGGAGCTCCTGGGAGGTGAGGACGGGATTTCCGCGGGCGGGAGACGACATCGGTCAGTGCGCCAGCTCTGCGAGCCAGTTCGTCACGACCATCAGCCGACCCACGGTCGCCGGGTCGCTCCGGACGAAGACGAAGCGGCCGTCCCGGGACATGTCCCAGTTGCCACCCTGCGAGAAATCGTAGGGAGCCGAGAACAGCTCGCGCGGGCGGCCCGCAAGCTCGAGCGCCGGGCCGGGGTCGAGGTCCGCGCGCATGATGCGCTCGCCGTTCCGGTAGACGATCGCGCGGCCGTCCCGCGTCCATTGCGGATCGTTGCCGCCGCCGGCCGAGACGAGGAGCGGCTCCCCGGCACCGTCGAAGGTGCGCACGTAGATCTCGGCGACACCCGAAACATCGCTTACGTAGGCGAGGCGGCGGCCATCCGGCGAGAGGGCGATGCCCCACGCATCCATCCCCGGCGGCGAGAGCCGGACCCTGCGGGTACCTCCGGGGACGACCTGGGCGAGAAAGCGGCCCAGCGTATCGAGCCGGTCGCCGAGAAGGCCCCGCTCCGATGACCACGCGCGGATGAAGAAGGCCTCTTCTCTCGGGACGAGCATGACATTCGTGTCGGCCTCCGGCCATCGGACCGCCCGGATCCCTGCCCCCATGTGGGCGATCCACCGTCCGTCCGGCGCCCAGACCGGGAGGATGCTGTGCCCCTCGGTCACGACGGGCAGTGTGCTCGCGCGCCGAAGGTCCACGACCCAGATCTCCGACGGGCGCGGATCCACCGTCACCGCCACGCGCTGCCCATCGGGGGAAAACCGGGGGAAGCGGTAACCGCGTGGCTGGATCGGGAGGGGGATCGCGCGGCCCGCATCGTCCGTGAGCACGAGCGAGCGCGCGAACCCGCCCGCCACATAGACGAGGGTGCCGTTCCGGGAGACCGCATACTGGCTAGAGCCGTTCCCCGGGCTCCGGAACGCCTCGAAGGCCGGCTCCGGATCACCGGTGACCTCGAGCCGGCCGGCGTCGAACGGCACGACGCGGATGTGGCCCTCGTCCTCGTCGTATACGAGGTGACCGCTCGACAGGTAGTGCGCCTGGCGGCCGCGAAAGAGCTGCTTGATCTTCCCCGTGGCCAGCATGACGACCGCGACGTTCACGTCGGCCGATACGATCGCGTGGCGCCCGCCGGGCAGGAGCTCGGGCCAGCGGACCGGCGCCGGGTCGAGCTCGCGACTCGATGTCTCGGGCCTGAAATCGACCGGGATCTCCTTCGGCGTGCCGCCTTCGTCAGGGACCTGGTAGAGCACCGGGCCCCGCACGGAGTACGTGATCGTGCCGTCGGCGCTCCAGTCCGCTCCCCAGATCGCGCGCACCGGTGTGATGGTGATGGGCGCGCCCCCCTCGCGTGCCACCTTCTGCAGCTTCCCGTCCGCCACGAACCCGATCCACCGACCGTCCGCCGAGAAGAAGGGGCTTCGCGCGCCATCGGTGCCGGGACTGGCGCGCGCCTCGAAGCTCGCGAGCGGACGGAGAAAGAGCTGGCGGCGGCCGCCCGATTCCCCGACGTAGGCGATCGCCGAGCCGTCGGGCGCGATCGCGAACGGGAGGGCGTCGGGAGCGAGCGCCTGGCCGGAGTCGAGCGGCAGGACGAGACGGGCGACCTGGGTCGCCGGCGGCCCGGCGCCGGAGCGCCGCGCCGCCCACGCGCCGAGGGCGGCGAGCGTGAGGAGCCCTGCGACGGCAGCGAGCGCCAGGGTGCGCGCCCGGAGTGCGCTGCGGCGCGGGACCGGCGCGCGCGCATCGCTCCCGTCGTCGCGCCGCTCGAGCGCCGCGCCAAGCTCCGCGGCGGATCGCCATCGATCGGCCGGAACCCGCTCGAGGGCCCGCAGGACCGCACGCTCAACGGCTGGGGGGACCGACGGGCGCGTGGTGCGGATCGACGGCGGCGACTCGCTCAGCGCCCGCGCCACGATCGCCTGCGCCGTGGGCCCGGTGAAGGGCGGCGTCCCGGCAAGCATCTCGTAGACCACGCACCCGAGCGAATAGATGTCGGAGCGCGCGGTGATCTGGCGCTCGCCCATCGCCTGCTCGGGGCTCATGTAGCGTGGCGTGCCGAGGCTCAGGCCCGTGCCGGTGAGGCGGTCGGCGCCGGCGCGGCTCGCGGCGAGCGCGATGCCGAAGTCGGCGACCAACGCGCGCCCGTCGTGCAGCAGGATGTTCTCGGGCTTGACGTCGCGGTGAACGATGCCCTTGCGGTGTGCGTAGTCGAGCGCCGAGGCGGCCTCGACACCGATCCGCACGGCATCGTCGAGCGCGAGCTGGCCCTCGCGCTCGAGCCGGTCGCGCAGCGACTCGCCCTCGACGTACGGCATGACGTAGTAGAGGAGGTCGCCGGCGGCGCCCGAGTCGTGCAGCGGAAGGATGTTCGGGTGCTGCAGGCGCGCGGTCGTCCGTATCTCGGCGAGGAAGCGCTCCCCACCGAGGGCGGCCGCGAGCTCCGGCCGGAGCACCTTGATGGCGACGTCGCGATCGTGGCGGAGATCGCGGGCCAGGTACACCGTCGCCATCCCGCCCTGGCCGAGCTCCCGCTCGATGCGGTAGCGGTCGGCGAGGGCGGCGGCGAGCCGTGCGGGAACCGCGTCGGGCGTGATCGGGGTGTCGCAGCTGGGGATGGGATGAAGTTACGGTGCGGGCTCGGAGGGGGGAAGCGGGCGCTGCGCGGCCGCCATCGCCTGCCGGGCGATCCCCCGCAGCATCCCGCGGAACACGAATCCGTGCAACGGCCAGACGGCGTACCAGTAGGCGAGTCCGGCCACACCCTTCGGGTCGAAGATGGCGGTCTGGCGGATCCTCGCCCCGTTTCCCTCCGGGGTCACCTCGAACTCGAGCCAGGCGCGGCCCGGCAGCTTCATCTCGGCGACGAGCACGAGGCGAAGCGGCTCGTACGCCTCGACGTTCCACCAGTCGATGTGGTCGTCCACCGCGAGCGCTTCCGGATCGCGCCGCCCGCGGCGCATCCCGACCCCGCCCACCATGACGTCGAGGCCGCCGCGCAGCCGCCAGAGCCAATTCCCGTAATACCAGCCGTTCCGGCCGCCGATCCGGCTGATCGCCGCGAAGGCGCGCTCCGGCGGGACGCTCACCACGACGGACCGGTCGTCGACGAGGCGGTTGCGCCGGTCGCGCGCCCCGGTCGCGATCGCCGCCGCGACGGCTTCCTCGATGCCGCGCGGAACGACGGGGAAGTCGCGCGCCGCGGACGGATCGCGCACGAGCGTCGGGTGCCGGATGCTGTCCACGAGCGCGCGACCGACGCGCGCGTGCACCGGCGTCACGAGCGCGAGCCAGAGGCTCGAGAGCCGCGGCGTGAGGAGCGGGACCGGAATCATGAGCCGCCTGAGGCCGCGCTGCCGCGCGTACACGCGCATGATGTCCCGATAGGAGAGCTGGTCGCGGCCGCCGATCTCGTAGATCCGATGGCCGCGCGCCGGGAGCTCGAGCGCCGCGACGAGGTAGGCGAGGAGGTCGGCGACGGCGATCGGCTGGGCGAGGACCGACACCCACCGCGGCGTCACCATCACCGGGAGCCGCTCGACGAGCGCACGGATCATCTCGAACGAGACGCTGCCCGACCCGATGACGATGGAGGCGCGGAGCTCGACGACCTCCGGGCCGCCGGCGCCGCACCGCTCGCGGAGGATTTCGCCGACCTCGTGCCGGCTGCGGAGGTGCGGGGAGAGCGCTTCGCGGTCGTCGCCCAGTCCGCCGAGGTAGACGATGCGGGCGACGCCGGCGGCGACGGCGGCATCAGCGACGTTCGCCGCGGCGTCCCGGTCGAGCGCCTCGAAGCTGCCGGGCTGGCCCATCGAGTGCACGAGGAAATACACGGTGGTGATCCCGCGCATCGCCGCGGCGACCGATGCCGCGTCCGTGAGATCACCGGCGACGACCTCGGTACCGGGAGCGGTCCGGCCCTGGAGCGCTTCGGGCGATCGTGCGAGGCAGCGCACGGCATGGCCGAGCCGCTCCAGCTCGGGAAGGAGCTGGCCGCCGACGTAGCCCGTGGCGCCCGTGAGCAGGATCGTGTGCCGTGCCGTCACCACCCGCCGCCTCCCTCGCCTAGATTGCCGCAGTCCCTCGCTCCGGAGTATCGGCGTGCGCTACGAGCTGCATCAAGTCCAGCGGGTGTCCGCACGGCTCGACGACATGTTCGCCTTCTTCTCGGATCCGGAGAACCTCGAGTCCCTGACGCCGCCGTGGCTCGGCTTTCGGATCCTCGGGGCGAGCGACTCGCCGGTGCGGCTCGGGACGCGCATCCGCTACGGGCTGCGGCTCAACGGCATCCCGCTCCGCTGGGAGTCGGTCATCTCGGAATTCGAGCCGGGCCGGATGTTCGCCGACGAGCAGGTCCGGGGGCCGTACCGCTACTGGTACCATCGCCACCTCTTCCGCGAGGTGGACGGCGGGGTCGAGATCGAGGACCACGTCGAGTACGAGCTGCCCTTCGGCCTGCTCGGGCGCGTCGTCCACGCGGCGATCGTGCGGCGGCAGCTGCGGGAGATCTTCGCGTTCAGGCAGGACCGCATGCGCGACCGGTTCGGCGACCCCGCCGGGCGTTGAAGGCGCCAGGACACGCACAGGGAGGGTCACCGCCGTGCCGGTTCCCGATCCGAAGACGATCCAGTCCTTTCCGAACGCCGCCGCCTTCGAGCGCTGGCTCGCGACGCATCACGACCGCGAGCCCGGGCTCTGGCTCCGCATCTATAAGAAAGGGAGCGGGGTGCAGACCGTTTCCCATCCCGAGGCGCTCGACGTGGCGCTCTGCTGGGGGTGGATCGACGGGATCCGGAAGTCGCTCGACGACGTGTCGTTCCTGCAGCGGTTCTCGCCGAGGCAGAAGCGGAGTCTCTGGAGCCAGGTGAACCAGGGGCACGTCGCGCGGCTCACGGCCGAAGGGCGGATGCGCGAGCCCGGGCTCCGGGAGGTGGAGCGCGCGAAGGCGGATGGGCGATGGGACGCTGCGTACGCCCCGATCGGGGCGGCGAGCGAAGCGTCCATTCCGCCCGACCTCCGGGCCGCCATCGAGGCGAGCCCGCGGGCACGGGCCCTCTTCCGGACGCTCAACCGGGTGAACCTGTTCGCGCTCGCCTTCCGGACGAACAACATGAAGACGGCGGCCGGGCGGGCCAGGAAGATCGAGGAGCTGGTACGGATGCTCGAGCGGAAGGAGACCGTGGTCCCGCAGCGGAGGCCGGCCAAGAAGCGCTAGCCGGCCGCCCAGGGCCTTCGGGTTCTCTTCGCTAGGAGTTGCCCTAGTAGCGCCATTCGGCCCGGCGGCATACTGTGGGGCATGAGGTCGTCGCGCGAGCCGCCGGACGGCGAAAGGATCGGGGGCCAGCCCCCGCATTTCGAGCGGGTCACGAGCGCGCCGGGCATCTCGTTCCGCGTGGATGCGGCGGGCGTCGTGCGCACCGTCATGCAGGGCCGGATTTCGGCGGCGCACCTCATCTCCCACGCCCAGACGCGCGAGGCGATGGCGGTCCTCGGCCGCCCGCAGATCGTGGATGCCCGCGAGGCACGGCTCAACCTGAGCGCGGAGGACATCCGACGGTTCGCCGGGCTCGTCGGCGAGCTCAATCGCCGGACACGATTCGGGCGGACCGCCTTCGTCGTATCCGGCGACTTCGGGTACGGCCTGGCCCGGATGTTCGCGGCCTATGACACCACGGGGCCCGACCGGTTTGCCGTGTTCCGCACGATGGAGGAGGCGGAGGCGTGGATCGGAGGTGGCGGGCCGCGATAAGTGCGCCGGCTGTGTTGCCTCGATCCCATGCTGACGTCCCCCCGGTGAGCCGGAATCAGGCTCGCATCCGACGCTCCCTTCACAGATCCGAGAGAAGCCCCATGCGTGCGCTACGCGCGACCTGCACTCTCATCGTCCTGGCCGGCTGTTCGGATGGCATCGACCCGGGGAACCCGCCGGCTCCCGAGTTCGCAATCGCCGACCGCACCCTCTGGGCGGGGAGCGCCATCGTCATCGAGTCGGATGCCTTCGTCACGCTCGACGCGACGCCTGAGGTATCGCTCGGCGGCGGCCCGCTCTCCGTGACGCGAACCGCTCCCGGGACCTTCGAGGCGCGCCTTCCCACCACGGCGTCCGGGGACTACGTGCCGACGATCGCCCTGGGCGGCACGACGTACGATCTCCCGGCCATCACCGTCGCCGGATTTACGCGCGCCGAAGAATTCGACTTCCTCATGTACCTCGGCGCCGAGGCGATGCCCGGAACGGGTCACGCGACGCTGGTCGGCGCAACGATCGACGTCGGTGAGGGCGACGGCCGATTGTCGTTCGTCCATCTCGACGAGGGCACACGGCAGACCTTCGAGGGCGCATTCTACGACTTCGACGGACTGCGCACGCCCGGGGCGAGCTATCGGCCCGGCGTGATGTTCGGCCAGTCCGCAGAAGGCATCCACCCGCTCACGGTCGCCGCCGGCAGCATCGCCCTCGAGGATCCGATTCCGCTGGACTTCGCGAGGCAGATTGCGGAGCTCGGCGAGGGGGTCTACCTCGTCACGTCTCACCATCACGTCACCGTCAGCGACGGGAGTTTCACGCAGCAGGTCGAGGAGTCACAGGGTATCGCGCTCTCGCGGGAAGCGGGCCGGGCGACCGTGTGGGCAGGCAACACGATCAACGGCGGCGGCCTGCCGGTCTTCACGGTCCCGGGCGGCGCGCTGGCCTACAAGCTCACGGAAGTCGAGCGGCCCACGGCCGTCGAATTCAGTCCTGACGGCGAGCTGCTTGCCGTCGCGGGATCCGGCCCGGGCAGCGGCAACATGTTCCGCATCTTTCGCGCAAGTGACGGAGCGCTCCTGGAGGAGCTGACGCTCTCCGGCCCGCCGGTTGCGCTCGCATTCGATCCGGTGCGCCCCTTCATCTACGTTGGAGTCGGCGGATCGGAGGCCGTCAAGCCGAGCGTCATGGTCTTCGACCGTGTTACGCTGGAGCTGCTGGGGCACATGAGCGCCGAAGCGGCGGATCTTTCGTGTGAAGCGGGATGCGCGGAGGCCGAGATCGCGGTGAGCGCCGAGCCGGCGGTCTACCTGGCGGGTTTCCTCAACAGCCCGCTCAGATCGTTCCGGTTCTCGCTGCCCGACGCGCCCTGACGCCCCAGCACCTTCCAGGCGAA
Organism: Gemmatimonadales bacterium; assembly: GCA_036377655.1. GTDB lineage: Bacteria > Gemmatimonadota > Gemmatimonadetes > Gemmatimonadales > GWC2-71-9 > CAMLLJ01. Next base: position 1,495 of record DASUXZ010000018.1, on the reverse strand, counting down.
CCACAGCACCGACCCCGCCCAGGTCGCGTACACCGCGATCCGCACCGGATGCCACGCGATCTCCGCCGTCATGGCCGCGTCCGCACTCATCCGCCCGAGCACCACGCGGCTCACCTGCTCCGCCGTGAACCACCCCCACAGCACCGCCGCCCAGACGAGCATGAGCCGCGTGAGGAGCGGCGGGCGCATCGCGGCCGGGAGCCGTGAGACGTTCATCGCGCCCACCACGAGCGTAAAGAGGAACATGCTCGCGATGGTGAACGGGCCGGCGACGAGCAGGAGGAAATCGGGCTGCAGCCGGTCGAGGCCGGTGCCGCCGGTCCAGCTCGCGACGATGAGCGCGCTGCTTACCCCGACGAGGAGGGTGAGGAAGATGAGAAAGGTGCGCTTCAGGGTCCAGAAGGCCGTGCGGCGGCCGTAGCGCTCGTAGAAGACCGTGCCGCAGATGCGGGTGACGGTATCGACGATCGCGATCTGGGTGCTGAAGAGCACGAGCACGCCGCCAAGAAGGAAGGCGATCTCGAGCCACCGCCCGCCCGCGCGCGCGATCGCGGCGCTCTGCAGGGCCACCATCTCCCCGAGCTTTCCGGCGAGCTCCGTATTGCCGGTGCCGAGCGTCGCCGTGACGACGAGCGTCGTGATGACGACGCTCAGGATGCAGAGCATGACGAAGGTGACGAGCAGCTCGGCGCCGGCGATCCGCATCCATGCGCGGAATCGCGCGAGCGCCGTCGGATCCGCCGCGGAGAAGGCGTAGCCCGTCTGGCTCACCGGCTCGTTCCGCCCGCGGATCCCCGCGATCCTTCCCTGGTACGCCGCCATCCCGAAGCCCTTGTCCCGGAGCCAGAGCGACTGGGCGAGGAGCAGCGTGCCACCGCTCCCGGCATACGCGACGGCGATGAGGAGCGTCGGAAACTGGCTCCCGTGGAGCAGCTCCGGCGGCGCCGTGCCGACCGAGACCGCGCCGCCGAGGAGCGCCACGACATCACCCGGGAGGATGCCGACGATCAGGAGGACGACGAACAGGAGCGGGAAGAGGGCGATCACGAGCCAGAGCTCGAAGCGCTCGAGCGCGTTGTAGACGATCGTGCTCACGCCGAGGCCGAGGTAGATGACGAGGAGCATGAGGAGGGCGATCGGCTGCCAGGCGACTTCGGTGCCGGTCACGATCGTCACGATCCGTCCGGTGAACTGCGCCGATTCGCTCGCCCAGCCCGGCCACGAGAAGCTCACGAGGGTCGCGACGAGGAAGAACCAGGGCCAGAACGGGCGCGCACCAAGGCGCGCCATTCCCGCGAAGACCGATTCGCCGGTGGCGATGGTCCAGCGCTCGATCTCGTGGATCACGAAGAACTGGGTGACGACGCCGACCCAGAAGAGCCACCAGATTTCGTAGCCGTTGACGGTGACGAGGTTGGGCCAGAGGAGGAACTCGCCGGCGCCGAGCCCCATGCCGAGGGCGAGGACCGAGGGCCCGACGAGGTGGCGGAGGCGC
>DASUXZ010000017.1:0-24546 GCA_036377655.1 Gemmatimonadales bacterium | reverse complement strand
GGTGCGGCGCTACTCTCCACGGATGGAATGGATCGACCTGCTGCAATGGCCGGCGATGCTCGCGACGGTGATCGGCGCCTGGCTCGTCGCTTCCGGCCGCGAGTACAAGCGCAACTACGGCTTCTGGTGCTTCATCATCGGCAATGTGCTCTGGGCCGCCTGGGGGGTCCATTCCGGGGCCATCGCGCTGCTCATCCTGCAGGTCTGCCTTGCGGCCCTCAACATCAGGGGCGCCCGGAAGACGGAGGAAGGATGAACGTGGGGCGTCGCCCGATGCGACTTGCGCTCGCGCTTGCTGCCGCCGCACTCGGCATGTCATGCGATCCGGAGCGCGGCGGCCGGGACGCCGCAGCCGGACCTCGCTGCGATCCGCCGACCGTCTGGCCCGAGCTCCCGACCGTCGAAGCGATCGCCGCGCGGCAGGCGGGCGGCGCCGACACGGGCACCCCCCGTCCCCCCGCCGATCCCGGGATCCCGGTGCCGCAGTACGCCTTCCTCCAGGACGCCGACCGGTCGCGGTGCGATCCCGTGATCGTGGTCGAGGCAGGGCGCGATCACGTCGTGTTCTGGGGAACGGACCTTACGAGCAACGGCATCGCGCCGCGCGATCGGGTCGAGCTGCTCGGCTCGGACCGGGCGGCCGTGAGCCGGTAGGGCAGGACCGCGGGATCCGCAGTACCTTTCACGAATGCCTTCCACCACCAGCGCCGCCGTCGCCGTCCTGCTCCTCATCGTCCCGGCGGCGGCCTGCGCCCAGCATCCGTCCCCAGGGGCCGGCTCGCACGCACATGCGCACGTCACGGTGCCCGAGGGCGCGAGCTACACTGCGGCCGACGTGGCGTTCATGCAGGGGATGATCGCCCACCACGCCCAGGCCATTCACATGTCGCGGATGGCGGCGGGGCACAGGGCGGACCCGCGCCTGCTCCGGCTCGCCGAGAAGATCGAGCAGTCGCAGGTGGCCGAGATCCGGATCATGCAGGACTGGCTCATCCGGCACGGCCAGGCCGCGCCCGACACCTCGTCGTGGCGGACGATGCACATGGCCGGAATGCTCACCGCGGCGCAGCTCGAGGAGCTCGACCGGTCCTCGGGCGCCGCGTTCGACCGCGCCTACCTCACGCTGATGATCCAGCACCACGAAGGCGCGCTGGTCATGGTCGAGGAGCTGTTCGCCACGCCGGGCGCCGGGCAGGACGTGGACGTGAACGTCTTCGCCAACGACGTCGTGTCCGTGCAGACCGCCGAGATCGGCGCCATGCGCGGAATGCTCGCCGAGTTGTTCGACAGGTAAGCTTCGCCCCCTCACCCGGAGTCGCCCCTGATGCACGCCATCCGCCGGATCCTCGCGCTCGCCGCAGCGCTGCTCGTCGGGCCCTCGCTGCTCGGAGCCCAGACCTATCCCAGCCGCGAGGATCCCCGCTCGAGCCTCACGCCGGGCCGGCTCGACGCCGGCGTCGCCGCGCACAACATGCGCCTCGTGTCGTTCTCGCCGAAAGCGGCGGAGTTCGACACCGCGCGCGGGCTCACGTTCATCAACTCCGACCTGGCGTTCCGGGACAAGTACGTCTACCAGGGCAACTTCGCCGGCTTCACGATCTACGACGTGAGCAATCCGGCGAGCCCGCGCGTCGTCGCCGCCGTCGCGTGCATCACGGCGCAGGGGGACCCGTCGATCCGCGGCAACCTGCTGTTCCTCTCCGCGGAAGGCCGCGGGAACCGGAACGATTGCGCCAAGGGCGGGGTGCAGGACCCGAAGGACCACATGGCCGGGATCCGCATCTACGACGTCTCGAATCCCGCGGCACCGCGGCTGGTCACGAACGTGCAGACGTGCAAGGGATCGCACACGCACACCATCGTTCCCGATCCGAAGGACCCCGGGGTGATCTACATCTACGTCTCGGGCAACCAGGGGGCACGTCCGGCGGAGGAGCTCGCCGGGTGCCGTGAGGGCACCGATCCGGCCGACGAAACGAACTCGCTCTACCGCCTCGACGTCATCCGGGTTCCGCTCGCCCACCCCGAGCAGGCGGAGGTGGTGACCGGCGCCCGCATCTTCACGGGCCTCGACGCGGCGCCGCGCGCCGCGAGTCGCCAGCCGCGCCGCCCGCGCACCCCGGCCGACTCGGCGCGCCCCGCGCCGCGTCCCACGGGGCCGCGGAACTGCCACGACGTGACGGCGTATCCCGCGATGAACCTCCTGGCCGGCGCCTGCGCGAGCCACGGGATCCTCGTGGACATCTCCAACCCCCTCGAGCCGAAGCGGCTCGATGCGCTCACGGACACGAACTTCTCGCTCTGGCATACCGCGGTCTTCAGCAACGACGGCAGCAAGGTGGTGTTCACCGACGAGTGGGGCGGCGGCACCGGCCCGATGTGCCAGGCCACGTCCATGATGGAAATGGGCGGCAACACGATCCTGTCGGTCGGGCCGCAGAAGAAGTTCACCCAGCATGCCTACTTCAAGATCCCGGCGGCGCAGGCGCCGGAGGAGAACTGCGTCTCGCACAACGGCGGCCTCATCCCGGTGCCGGGCCGCGACATCATGGTGCAGGGCTGGTACCAGGGCGGGGTGAGCGTCATGGAGTTCACCGACCCCGAGCATCCGAAGGAGCTCGCCTACTTCGACCGCGGGGCGATCGACGCCCCGGCGCCCGATTCAGCCGGCGCCCGCGGGGGCCGCACGATCGGCGGCTCGTGGGGCGCCTACTGGTGGAACGGCCTCATCTACTCCTCCGAGCTCGACCGGGGCCTCGACATCCTCGAGCTCGTGCCGAGCGACGAGATCTCGGCGAACGAGATCGAGGCGGCGAAGCTGGTGCGGTTCGAGGAATACAATCCGCAGACGCAGCCGAAGATCGAATGGCCGGCGGCGTTCCCGGTGGTGCGGTCGTACCTCGACCAGCTGGTGCGCGGCAAGGGACTCCCCGCCGCCCGGACGACGGCGATCGCGAGCGCGCTCGATGCGGCGGAGGGGCAGTCCGGCGCCGCGCGGCGCACGGCGCTCACGGCGCTGGCGCGCCAGGTGAGCCAGGACGCCGGGCGCGCGAGCGACAAGGCGCGCGTGCGGACCATGGCCGCCGCGATCACGAAGCTCGCGGAGGCGAGCCGGTAGGCGCGGCGAAGGACAGCGGAAGGCGAAGGGGCGCCGCGAGCCTATCGCGGCGCCCCTTCGTAATGGAACAGGCCGCCGGCGATGTTGCCGACGACGACGTCGAGCCCGCCATCGGCATCGAGATCGCCGAACGCCGGGGAGGCGAGCGGCGGCCAGCGCGGCGCTTCCGGACGCCGGATGAATTGCGGGGCGGCCGCGCTGCCCTCGTTCCGGAGGACGAGCGGCACGCCGGACTCGAGCCCGATCACGAGGTCGAGGTCGCCGTCCCCGTCGAGATCGTGGAGGCGCGGCGCAGACCGGCGCCCCTCCTGGAGCCCGAGCCACTCCTCGCTCACGAGCGTGAAGCGCGGCGCGACGCGTGAGCCGTCGTTCCGGTAGTAGTTGATGGCTCCCGAGGCCTCGCCGACGAGCAGGTCGGCGTCGCCGTCCCCGTCCATGTCCCCGAGGGTCGGGCTCGCATGGCTGCCGCGGGTCAGCTGCACCAGGGCGGTGTCGGCCAGCACGAACGTTGGCGCCGACCTCGAGCCGTCGTTCCGGTAGTAGCGCACCGCGTCCCGCCAGGTGCCGAGCACGAGGTCGAGATCGCCGTCCCCATCGAGGTCGGCGAGCGCCGGGGCGTAGTGATAGTCGGGTTCCACGGGAATCCGGCCGCGAAGGCGGAACGACGGCGCCGTCCGCGTCCCGAGGTTCTCGAGGTGGTACAGTCCCGCCACCTCGCCCTCCTGCTCGATCTTGTTCCCGACGAGAAGGTCGAGGTCCCCGTCGCCGTCGAGATCGGCGAGGGCCGGGTTCGTCTCGCTGCCGAGGTCGAGCCCGTCGAGGTAGCGTGAAGTGCGCGCCACCCACGTCCCGCGCCCGGTCTGCTCGAGGAGGATGAGGTTGTCGCGTGCGGTGCGGGTCGGATTGTAGGCGCCGCCGAGCACGCCGACGAGGAAGTCGAGGTCGCCGTCGCCGTCGAGATCGCCCGGCGCCGGCGCGTTGTAGCCGCTCGTCCGGATCGGATCGGCGGGCGGGAAGGGGATCGGCGCCTCGCGCATCGAGGGCGAGCTGCAGCCGCCGTCGTTCCGGATCCAGAGGAGCCCGGGCTCGAAGAAGTCGCCCCAGAGGATGTCGGGATCGCCGTCGCGGTCGAGGTCCACGAGCGCCATCGTGTTGGCGCCGTGCAGGCTCGGCGTCGTGAGGCCCGCGCCGGGGATCGGCATCGGCGGCGGCCCGCCCGGTGCCGCGTCGCCGCCCAGGATCTGGATCCCCTCGAACCGGTCGGTGATGAAGCCGAAGCGGGGCTTCCCGTTCGCGAAGTCGCGCAGCTCGAAGCGCGTGATCGTGCCGTCCACCCGGCCGAGCATGAGGTCGATGCGGCCGTTGCAGTCGAGGTCGGCGAGCTGCGGGATGTTCTGGCGGTCGGCGAAGATCGGCGCGCCCGCGACGTCGTACAGCGTGTCCGCCGCGAGCGTGAAGCGCGGCGCCGTCCGGGACCCGTCGTTCCGGTACCAGCGGATGAAGCTGTAGGGCGACTCGGCGAGGACGTCCTGGTCCCCGTCGCCGTCGAGGTCGAGGAAGCGGTTCCAGTCGCCGATGGCGAGGTCGTGCCAGGCGTCGGTGCGCCAGGTCCAGCGCGGCGCGCCCGCGGAATCGCTGCGCTCGAAGAAGGTGAGGCGGTTGCTGTACTCCTGCACGAAGAGGTCGAGGTCGCCGTCCCCGTCGATGTCGACGAGCTGGGGCCGCGGCCGGTCGAGCCCTCCGAGGAAGGGAAGCGCGAAGGGGCGGCCGGCGCTGTCCGAGATCGGGATGCCGCCCACGCTGCGCTCGAGCCGTGGCAGCAGCGCCTCGGCATCCGTCCGGCCGGCCGGCGTGGACTGGGACATGCCCGGGCGCGGGGCGCAGCCGAGGGCGGTGAGCGCCACCGCGAGGATCGTCCCAGCCCTCACCGCGAGCCGCCCAGGTCCATGGCGACGGCGAACTTCCCGACCCGCACGACCTGCCGCACCTGCCGTGACGTCGCATCGATGATCGCCACCGTGCCGCCGCCGCGCGCGGCGCCTTCCCCGGCATGCATGCCGCCGTGCATCGTGTCGGCCGGCGTCGGCGCCGACGGCCCCGCCTGGATCCCGTGGCTCGAGATGTAGACGGTGCGCCCGTCGCGCGAGATGGCGACGCCGTGCGGCTCCGCGAACGCGGAGTCGCGAACCACGCCGCGGACCGTCCACGTCGGCGCGTCCACGACGGTCGCGGCCGCGCTCCGCTGGTTGCCGAGCCAGACCGAGCGGCCGTCGGGCGTCCACGCCACCTGGTAGCCGAACGGCAGCACCTGCACCGCGGCGGACTGTACCGGCGTTCCGTTCCTGATGTCGAATCCGAGGAGGCTCGAGGTGAGCTGCGTCGTGGCCGCGAGCCGCGAGCCGTCGGGCGAGACGGCAAACGTCACGTACGCATGGAGCGGGCCGGGCACCTGCGTCAGGTTGACCCGGCCGGCGGTGTCCACGACGGCGATCCGATTGTCGCCGAGACCCGAAACGTAGACGCGACCGGTCACCGTATCCGCCGCGATCGCGTGCGGCCGCGGGAAGATCACGTCGAGCTCCTCGAGGAGCGTCATGTCGCTCCGCCGGATCACGCCGATGCTCGCGGGCGGGCTCACGGCGGTCATCGAGCGGCTGGCGTAGAGCCGGTCGTGCTTCGGGTCGAGGGCCATCATCCCGGGAGTTTCCATCGGGATGCGACCGAGGAGCCGGTTGTCGGCGTCGAACTTGGCCACCTGGTTGTCGCCGATGAGCGACACGTACCAGGCCGATCCGTCCGGCTCGGCGACGACGGCGTGCGGCTTGGCGTTCGCGGTGAACCCCGAGGCCCTGAGGTCCACCGTCGTGATGATGGCCCCCGACGCGGCGTCGAGGATCGTGACCGATGCGTCGTTCTGGTTCGGGACGTAAAGCCGGACCCCCACGCCGGTCCCGGCTGGCGTGGGGGTCTGGCTCCCCGTCCCCGGGGCCGCGCAGGCGGCCCCGAAGACGAGCGCCGCGAGGGCGCGGGAGAGCTTGGTCATGGCGTCAGGTTGGTGGTCTGGTCCTTCACGAGGAAAAGGCCCTCGTTGCCGCTCGTGACGAGGATCGTGCCGCTCTTGAAGAACGGATAGTTGCTCCACGAGCCGCCGAACCCGGGTGCCTCGGGCCCGACCGGAACCGTGTCGAAGAATCCGACTTCCTTCGGCTTCGTCCGGTCGCTGATGTCCACGACCCGGAGGCCGCTCGTGTAGTTGGAGTTGTACATCCGGTTGCCGACGATGTACAGGTTGTGGTCGCTCGCATTGACCGGGGCCTCGTACTGCCCCACGACGACCGGATCGTCGAGCTTCTGCAGGTCCCAGATGATCGTCCGGGTGCCCTTCGTCTTGCCCTGCAGCTCGTCGAGCTCGTCGTCCTGGTACCAGTAGCGGTGGTCGTCGCTGAACCAGCCCTGGTGGGCGTACCCGACGTCCGGGTACGTGCCGCGTCCGACCGGCTTCGGGTTCTCCTTGTCGGTCACGTCGGCGATGCTGATGGCGTTCTCGTTGGCGCCGATGCAGATCTGGCGGCCCGTGTACCGCGTGTCGGGGCCGTGATAGACGGTGCACTGCGCGTCGTGCGAGTAGCCGGTGCCGGCGTTGCCCGTCGCCTTGTCCTGGAAGCAGCCGGCGAAGACCGGGTTCTTCGGGTCCCGGATGTTCACCATGTGGAGGCCGCCGCCGCAGGTCTCGCCGCCCGAGCTCGCGCCGACGATGAAGGCGTAGCCGGACGCGGTGTCGATCACGATGTTGTGGGCGCTGTTGATGCGCGTGTAGTGGTGATCCGGCGTGAAGGTCTGCGGCGTGGACACGCGGCGGAGGCGCGTCAGGTCGAAGACCTGCATGCCGTGCTCGCGCGACCCGTCGGCCACGATGTACACGTGGTTCCGGTAGACCTTCATGTCGCGCCAGACCGCCGGGGGCGACTTCGCGGTCTTCGGCAGGTCGCCGAGATAGCGCGGGTTGTTCGGGTTCGAGACGTCCACGAACGAGGTCCCGTCCGAGCGGCCGACGATCGCGTACTCCTTGCCCGACTCCGGGTCGGTCCAGCCCCAGACGTCGTTGAGCCGGGTGCCCTGCTTGCCGCCCATGTCGGCGACCGGGAGGAGCGAGAGGAGGTTCACCTTCTCGCAGCCGAAGAGCGTCGCCTTGCCGGAGGCGCAGTCCACCTCGCGGCCGGCGATCGCGGCGGGGCGGAACGTCTGGCCGTGCACGTGGCGCTGCGTGACGGCGCCCGAGGCCGTGAGCGTGAGGATCGAGGCGCGGCCCTCGCCGAAGTCGGAGTTCCCCATCGCGACGACCGCGGTGTTGCCGGCGCCGATCATGAGGCCGCCGAACCCGAGCTGCAGGCCCGCCGTGTCATAGGCGACGGCGCGGACGTTGGTGATCGCGCCGGCCGTGTCCCGCGCATAGCGGAAGATCCGTCCCTGGAACTGCGACGCGCCCGGCGCACCGACCCAGATCTCGCTCCCCACGTGCGCCACGGAGGACCCGAACTGCGTGCCCGGCGAGGCCTCGTACGGCATGAGCCCGCCGACGGGATTCCAGCGGTGGTTGGCCGAATCGTAGGCGAACCGGACCACCGCGCCCATGAACTGGGTGAGGCCGGGCGCGCCGACGTAGAGCGTCCCGCCGTCGATCAGCAGCGACGCGCCGAACTGCGCGTTGGCGCGGGCCGCCGGCGGGACCGGGAGCTGGAGCTTCTGCTCCTGCGCCCACGTGCCGGCGCTGTCCCGGCGGAAGATGTAGACGGCGCCCGCGTTCGAGTCCGCCTGCTGGGCCGAGACGACGATGACGTTGCCGTCGAACGCGAGGGTGTTGCCGAACGCCGAGCCGGCATTCACCTCGGCGGGACGGAGGCGCGCTTCCTGCCGCCACTGTCCGCCCTGCCGGCGGAAGACCCATGCCTCGCCGCGCATGCTGTCGGTGCGGCTCGAGCCGATCACGGCCACGTCTCCCTTGAGCGCGAGGCCCCGGCCGATCCGGTCGCCGTTGACCGCCGGCGTGGGCGAGATGACTCCGTTGTGCCGCCACGCCCCGCCCTGGCTCCGCTCGAAGACGTGGACCCGGCCGGCGGTGGCGCTGTCGAGCGGGCTTTCCGAAACGAGGAGGGTATTGCCGTCCACCGCGATCCGGCGGCCGAACCCGGTGTTCCGGCCCGAATCGGGTGATGCCAGCCGGCTCGCGACCGCATAGGCGCCCTGCGCGTTCGGGCGGAAGACGTAGACGTAACCCGGGGCGTAGAGGTTGGAGGCCTGTCCGATGAGGACATCCCGTCCTGCCACCGCGGCGGCGGCGCCGAATTCCTGCGCGGCGGCCGGAGCGGCCGCGGCGGCGAGAAGGATGAGAAATGCCGGACTGTGACGCAAAGTCGCCATGAAGCGGTCCTCGGTTCGGGGTGGCGATGGAGCCGGAACAGAGAGAGTATACCCGACTGTGACGGAAAGTCGGCCCCCGGGGTTTCGTTCCGGGCCCGCCAAGGGGGTACACGGCGGCGGGCCGGCCCGATATGCCTGAAAGGCCGGCGCATCTCCGGGATGCACCGGCCCTCGCAGCATTGCCTGGCCGTACTCTGCCTGGCCGTACTCTCGTGGCTCAGCGCATCTCCAGCTTCACGTACCCGTTGGTCCTGCCCGACGCGCCCTTCACGATCCAGTTGTAGCCCGGATACCGCTCGGCCGTCGTGACGTCCTCGACGGCGTTGCCGATGAGGTCGTCGTTCGACTTGATGAGCGACGCCGCGACGGCGACGAGCTTCTGCGCGGCGCGGAGGTACCGGAACACGTTGCCCCCCGTCGTCATCTGGTCGAGGCCGCCGGAGAATCCCTTCACGACCGAATCCACCGTGGCGAGGAGGGCGCGGAGGTCGTTCGAGTTCGCGCGGATCTGGCAGGGGGTGTCGTCGTCTTCCATGAAGAAGAGCCGCACCGCCTGGCCCGGATGCACGGCGGAATAGCCGTCGAGCTGGGCCTGGGTCATCAGCAGGGCGGAGCCCGACCAGTCGAGCGCGTTCTGGTCGAAGTAGTACGGCGCGGGCGCGAAGTTGCCGGCGCACTGGTACGAGGTGAGCGAATCGGTGGTTCCCTTCTGGCCGAGGACGAGCACCTCGAATTCCGGCTGCCCCTTGAGCCACGACTCGAAGGACTCGTTCATGTGGCTCGCCGTGAGGTAGAGGCCCGCCACCGAACCCCCGCCGTCCGGGTCGCACGTCTGGCACGCCTGCGCCGCGGACACGCGTCCCCGGTGCGAGTCGAAGTCGGTTTCCATGGGGACGACGGCCAGCACCGGAATGGCAGGCGGCGCGTCCCGGCGAAGCCCCTGCGGGCGCCCGTGCAGGTCGAAGGCGACCGGCTCGTCCTCGTCGTCCCCGACCGTGCCGACGAGGAGCCCGGCGCCGCCGTTCCACCCCGCGCGATGCGCGGGCACGGGGAAGTAGAGCTCGAGCTCGTCGGCCCGGGCGAGCTCGGCCGGGGACGCGCCATGGCGCTGCAGCGCGCCGGCGGCGCGCCCCTGGTCGGCCCGCAGGAAGCGGCCGAGATGGACTTTCCCCTCCGGGTGCGGCGATGCAGCGAGCGCCGCGGCGACCTCGGCGCGGAACGCCGAATCGGCGAGCGCGCGGGCCACCCGCCGCGCGACGGCCTCGCGGGCGTCATCCGAGTGGGCGGCGGCAAGCGAGAGCGAGGACTCCGAAGTGGGCACCTCACCGGCGCAGGCGGCGAGGAGAAGGAGCAGGAAGGCAGGTGAACGGCGCATGAAACCTCCTTGGGGTGGGCCGCCGCCCGGAATGCGGGCCGGCGGAAGTGCAGCCCCAAGGTCGGCAGGGTTCACTGCCGATCAGGCACCATTGTCACGCGTGCGGGAGAGGAAAAAGGCGCTACGTCTCGAGCTCGTCGAGCTTGCGGACGGCGAGCCGGAGCGAGACGACCGTGGCCGCGATGCAGAGGCCGGCGACGACCGACCCGGCGGCCGCGAGCTCCGGCAGGAGGGAAAGCTCGTCGCCCGACTGCCGGGCGCGCAGGTACGAGCTCACCGGCACCGCCTCGACCGCGATCACCACGCCGAGGAGCGAGATGGCGCTCATCATGAACACGAGGCCGCCGAAGCTGGTCGGGATCTGCGCGGCGTTCTCGGTGTCGAACTTCGGGTAGTATGCGCCGTAGCAGAGCGCCATCGCGCTCGCCGCGAACGTGAAGAGGACGAGCGTCCCCACGCTCACCGCCATCATGAAGCCCGAGGCCTCGAGGAGCAGGTTGGTCGCGACCGTGATGAAGATCGCGAGCAGCAGGAGCGGCAGCGTGCCGAGCCAGTACTTGCTCCAGAGGAGCGAGCGGAACTCGAGCGGGCTCGACTGGATGAGCCACATCTGCCGCCCCTCGAGCGACACCGCCGGAAAGACGAAGCGCGCCGCGATCGCCGACAGCACGAACCCGGCGAGACCGAGGTTGAGGAAGACGACGACCGTGATGAGGAAGAACGGCACGCGCTCGCCCGAGAAGAGCGGGAGCGACCGGATGTTGAAGAGGTAGACCACGACGAGCACGCCGAGGAGGATCAGCTGGCTCCACTGCGTCGGGTCGCGGAAGAAGAGCCGCAGGTCCTTGAGCACGAACTCGCGCCGCTCCGGCGCCATCCGGGCGAGGAGCCGGTCCGCCGCGAGGCGGAGCCGCCGCCCGCGCACGAACCGCTCCGCGCCTTCCTGCGACTTGCTGTATCCCTCGCGGAACAGGCGGCCGTGCAGCCACCCCCCCATGATGATGAAGGCCGCCGCGGTCGTGTAGAGCAGGGTGATCGGCAGCGGATCGGCGACGTGCTGGAGCCAGTTCATGATCATGTCGGCCGCCCACTCCGTCGGCAGGAACGGATTGGTCGGCGCCCGGAGCACCGCCAGGAACTCGACGAGGCTCGCGAACCCCTCCGGCCGGACGAGCTGCTCGGGGCGCATGAGCCGGAGGAGGAGCACGAGGCCCGCGATCGCGCCGAGCGCGACGAGGCTCAGCAGGTCACGCGCCCGCCGCGCGGGGAAGACGTTCACGAGGACGAGGGTGATCGCCGACCCGATGACGGCCGGGAGGATCACGAAGGGGATCAGCGCCGCGAGCGCCACGAAGGGGAAGAGGACGCCGCCCCGGTAGACGATGCCGTACGCCGTGAGGATCGGCACCGCGATGAGCACCACCATCCAGCTCGAGTGGGCCGCCGTCTCGAGGAGCTTCGCGACGTACAGGCGGAACCAGTGGAGCGGCGCCGCGACGAGCAGGTCGAGGTCCTTCGCGAGGAAGAAGCTCGAGAGCGCGGTGATGAGGTTGGAGAGGAGCAGGATCGCCGCGAAGGCGAGCAGGATCACGCCGAGCATCTTCGAGGCGATGAGCACGCCGATGTCCTGCTGCACGCTGATGTAGCGGAGCACCCGGAAGCTGATGCCGAAGGCGGCCGTCCAGAAGATGCCGCCGACGATCGCGAGGAGGAGGACCCGGGCGCCGCGGCCCCGCTGCTCGGTCCGGGCCCGCGCGAGCGCGCTCCGCCACTTGGGCGTGAGCACCGCGCCGATCCCCGGCTGGCGCAGCCGCGCCGCCGGAGGCGCCTCAGCCATCGAAGATCGAGTCGAGCACGTTGGCGCGGAGGCCGCCGGTGAGCCGGAGGAAGAGCTCCTCGAGGCTCTCGTTCCCGGACGCCGACTGCGCGCGGAGCTCCGCCATCGTCCCCTCCGCGATCATGCGGCCGCCCTGGATGATGCCGATGCGGTCGCACATCCCTTCGGCGATCTCGAGCGTATGCGTGCTCATGAGCACCGTCCCGCCCCGGTCCACGAACTGGCGGAAGAGGTCCTTGAGGAGCCGCGCGCTCTTCGGGTCGAGGCCCACCATCGGCTCGTCCACCACGATCACCTCGGGCCGGTGCGCGAAGGCGCTCGCGATGATGAGCTTCTGGCGCATGCCGTGGCTGTACGACTCGGTGAGCTCGTCCTTCCACGGCGTGAGCTCGAAGAGCTCGAGGAGCTCCTGCATCCGCCGCTCGAGCGCCGGGCCCGACTGGCCGTAGAGCGCCGCCACGAACCGGACGAACTCGGCGCCGGTCAGCTTGTCGTAGACGAAGGGGCGGTCGGGGATGTAGCCGATGATGGACTTGATCGCCTGCGGCTGGTCCCAGGTCGGGCGGCCGCCGATCCGGATCTCCCCCGAGGTCGGGCGGAGGATCTGGGCGATCATGCGCATCGTGGTCGTCTTGCCCGCGCCGTTCGGCCCGAGGAAGCCGAACAGCGTGCCGCGCGGGACCGTGAGCGAGAGCCGGTCCACGGCGGTGAACGAGCCGTACCGCTTGACGAGGTCGATGACTTCGATCATGGCTGACGGGCTCGGCTCATGGCGATCTGCCGGAGGTGTCGGGATTGGCGCGCGGCCTCGTGAGCCGGGCCGCCGGGGCCAGGTACTCGAGCGGATGCCCGCCGGCGTCGTACCGGAGCCCGTAGCGGCCCGGCTCGGCAGGCCAGGCGCGCCGGACGGGGTCCACGGCCGTCCAGTCGCCGAGGTGGAGGAGCACCCAATGATCGGGCATCCAGCGCCCTTCGGCAAAACGCGCGCCGCTCATCGCCCGGGCAGGGATCCCCGCCGAGCGCGCGAGCGCCGTGAGCAGGAGCGCGCGCGAGGCTTCGGAGCCGCGCCGCGTCGCGAGCGCCGCCAGGGCGTCGGGCGGTCCGTCGCCGGGTGCGACTCGCCGCGCGACGAACTCGAAGAGCGCCCGTGCGCGGGCGTCCGGCGGGAGCGAATCCGCCGCGAGCCGCGCCGCCGCCGAATCGATGGCCGCGGCGTCCGACGGCACGAGCGGCGCCGGCGCGGTATCGGACGGCGACGGCGCGGCGGGTCGTGGCCCGAAGGCCGCGCCGAGCGGAGGCGTCGGGATCCGGTGCGGCCGGCCCATCCGGAGGTTGAGCTGCGCGATCTCGAATGCCGTGCGCAGGATCGTCCATCCCTCCGGCGTCTCGGCGCGCACGACGAATCCCTGCGGATCGATCCAGAGCCGCGCATTCACCGGGCTCCCGGTTTCGCTCAGCTCCCAGGCCGTCACCGTATCGAGTGAAGCGGGCACCCAGATCCGGCGGTTCGAGTCGAGCTGCGCGCTGTCCGGCACGACGAACGTCACCCGATCCCCGATGACGAAGCCCGCGTCGCGCACCGCGCCCGAGAGCGGATCGATGAGCGGAATGCGGACCTCGCGCCCGGACTCGATCGGTCCCTCCGACACGACCCGGACCGGCAGCGCGGCGAGGGGAATCGCGCCGGCCGGCACATTCCGCGTGACGTCGCCCCGGCCCGGCCATGAGAGCGTCACGGCGACACTGTCGCCTCCGCTCCCGCGCGCGCTCACGCTCGTGGCCGGCGCGTCGCCCGAGACGGCCTGCTCGAACGATACGAGGGCGAGGGACGGCGCGAGCCGCACCTCGCGCGCGATCCGGATGCTCCGCGCGCCGTCGGCGCCCGGCAGCGCCACGTCGGCACGCTCCGAGATCCGCACGCCGTCCGCCATCGTGTCCACGGTCGTCGCGCCGGTGCCGACCTGCAGGCCGTTCAGGTACACCGCGTAGAACACCGCCCCGGGAGCCACGCGCGCCGACGCGGCCACCTCGCCCGGCGCGCGCCCGAAGTATTCGCGCCGCACGAGCCAGCCGAGCGAGGCGAGCCACGCCGCGATGATGAGCGCCCCGGCGACGTGGAGCTTGCGCGGCCTCATCCCGCGCCCCGCCGGAGCACCGCATCGGCGAGGTCCCGGTCCTCCGCGCGGTCGAGCACGATCATCAAGTGCTCGGGGCAGCCGCTGCCGGCGGGAAAAGTCTCCGCCATCAGCTCGACGGCGCCCTCGACGTCGAGGAGACCGGCGCCGGCTCCGACCGGCCCCGCGGCGACGGTCCGGATGCCCCACTCGGCGCAGCGTTCCCACGCCGAGAGGAGCGCGCGGCGCACCGTCTCCCGCGTCGTCAGGGTCTCGGGGTCCTGGATGATCACGTGCAGCACGTAGTCGGCCGCGAGGTCCCCGGCGCCGGTCACGACGGCAGCGCCCGCCTCGAGCGGCGTCGAGACGCGCCGCTGCGCGGCGAACGCATCGCCGGCCTGCCGGTCGAGCCGGACGGCGGCCCCGCTCACGGGCTCGAGCGAAGCGCCGGCCGGGCGCAGCACGGCCTCCGCCTCGACGAAGGCGAGATCATCCACGACGGCCTGGATCACGAATCGAGTCCCTGTGCGCGCCGGTAGAGCGCTTCCGCTTCGGTCGGCCGTCCGAGCCGATCGAGCACGCGCCCGAGAACGTTGTAGGTATGCCGGTTCGATGGATCGAGCTCGAGCGCCCGCTCGAGCGCGGCGACGGCGCCCTTCAGGTCGCCTGCGCGGTTGAGCGCGTCGCCCAGGTGAAGATAGGCGTCCGGGCGCGTCGGCTGCAGCGCCGCCGAGCGCTGCAGCAGCTCGGCGGCCGGGGCCGCGAGCCCCTTCCTGAGCAGGATCAGGCCGAGCTCGTGCAGCGCCGGCCCGTGCGCGGGATGCAGCTTCAGCACCTTGCGGAGGTCGGCCTCCGCCTCGGCGAACCGGCGCATGCGGCCGTACACTCCGCCGCGCACCACGAGGTACTCGGTCTGGTCCGGCGACAGGTCGATCGCCTCCGTGAGCGTGGCGAGCGCCGCTTCCGGCTGGTCGTCGGCCTCGAACGCTCGCGCGAGCCCGATCCGCGCGTCCACCTGGCGCGGGTCCTTCGACAGGATCGCGCGGTAATGCGCGGCCGCGTCCCGGAACCGCCCCGCGTCCCACGCGGCGAGCGCTTCCCGTACGAGCCGTTCTTCGTCGCGCCCGGTCGCCGTTTCCTCGACTGCCGGCCGCTCCCCGGACCCGGGGCGGTCGTGGTCCATTGCTGCTCCGGAAAACTTTGGAGCGTATGGTAATGCGTTGGCCCGTCGATGGCGCCCCCTTGAGCGGGCGCGGTTCCTTCGGGTACCTTTCGGGGCTATGGATCAGGAATTCCTCGTTGTCCGCGGCGCCCGCGAGCACAACCTCAAGAACGTCTCGGTCTCGATCCCGCGGAACCAGCTCACCGTCATCACCGGGCTCTCCGGCTCGGGCAAGTCCTCGCTCGCCTTCGACACGATCTACGCGGAAGGGCAGCGCCGGTACGTCGAATCGCTCTCGGCGTACGCGCGGCAGTTCCTCGGCCTCATGGAAAAGCCGGACGTGGACGCGATCGAGGGCCTCTCGCCCGCGATCTCGATCGAGCAGAAGACCACCGGCCAGAACCCGCGATCCACGGTCGGCACCGTCACCGAGATCTACGACTACCTCCGCCTCCTCTGGGCCCGCGCCGGCACGCCCCACTGCCCGAATGACGGGAGCCCGGTGACGCGGCAGAGCGCCGCGCAGATCACCGATGCGGTGCTCGCCTGGGAGCCCGGCACGCGCATCGAGGTGCTCGCGCCGCTCGTGCGCGGCCGCAAGGGCGAGTTCCGCGACCTCTTCGAGGACGCGCGGAAGCGCGGCTACGTGCGCATCCGGGTGGACGGCGAAACGTACGACCTCTCCGAGGTCCCGGCGCTCAACCGCCGCCAGAACCACGACATCGCGCTCGTGGTGGACCGGCTCGTCGTGCGGGCGACGGACCGCTCGCGGCTCAACGACTCGGTCGAGACCGCGCTCAAGGAGGCGGACGGCATCGTCGAGGTGGTGCGCCACGGGGGCGAGGCCCGCGCATCCCGGAACGGGTCGGTGCTCTTCTCGGAGCGGCTCGCCTGCCCGGTGTGCGGGTTGTCCATTCCCGAGCTCGAGCCGCGCCAGTTCTCCTTCAATTCTCCCTTCGGCGTATGCCCCGACTGCCACGGCCTCGGCACGCGGAAGGAAGTGAACGCCGAGCTCATCCTCGGCGATCCGAGCATCTCGATCCTCGAGGGCGTCGTGCTCCCGTGGGGCGAGCCGTCCGGCTACCTCAGGAAGACCGTGCTGCCCGCGCTCGCGAAGGCGTTCGGCTTCGACCCGGCCGCGCCCTGGTCGGCGCACAGCGAGCCGGCGAAGAAGGCGCTGCTGCACGGCGCGCCGGGCAAGTTCAGGTTCGGCGAGACCGGCCGCGGCCGCGAAGCGTACGAGACCGAGTGGGAGGGGATCCTCCGGAACGTCGAGCGGCGGTACCAGGAGTCGTCGAGCGACGCCATCCGCGCCACGCTCGAGGAGTACCTGATCGAGATGCCGTGCCGCAGCTGCGGCGGGCGCCGGCTCCGGCCGGAATCGCTCGCGGTGCTCGTGCACGGGCGCAACATCGGCGAGGTGGTCGAGCTGCCCGTGGAGCGCGCGGTCGCGTTCTTCGAGTCGATCCCGCTCCGTGCACCGGGCCGAAGCGACGGGCTCGACGCCGACGTCGCCGGGCCGATCCTCAAGGAAGTGTCCGACCGGCTCCGCTTCCTGCGCGACGTCGGGCTCGGGTACCTCACGCTTGGCCGCGGCGCCTCGTCGCTCTCGGGGGGCGAGATGCAGCGGATCCGGCTCGCCACGCAGATCGGCTCGCGGCTCGTCGGCGTGCTCTACATCCTCGACGAGCCGAGCATCGGCCTCCACCAGCGGGACAACGAGCGGCTCCTCGAGACGCTCCGCGGGCTCCGCGATCTCGGCAACACGGTGATCGTGGTGGAGCACGACGAGGACACCATCCGCGCGGCGGACCATCTCATCGATCTCGGGCCGCGCGCCGGGCGCTTCGGCGGCGAGGTGGTGGCGGAGGGGACGCTCGAGGACGTGCTCGCGAGCCGCGAGTCGCTCACCGGGCGCTATCTCCGGGACGAGCTGCGCGTGCCGGTGCCGAAGAAGCGCCGCCGCGCCGAGCCGTCGCGGCGGCTCCGCGTCGTCGGCGCGAGGGCCAACAACCTGCGCGACCTCACGGTGGAGTTCCCGC
Organism: Gemmatimonadales bacterium; assembly: GCA_036377655.1. Classification (GTDB taxonomy): domain Bacteria; phylum Gemmatimonadota; class Gemmatimonadetes; order Gemmatimonadales; family GWC2-71-9; genus CAMLLJ01. The sequence goes on along the minus strand of DASUXZ010000017.1, from coordinate 7,480 downwards.
TCGGCGTCTTCACCGCGGTCACCGGCGTGTCCGGCTCGGGCAAGTCCACCCTCGTCACCGACATCCTCTACCAGGCGCTCGCGCGCCACTTCTACCGGGCGCGCGTCCTCCCGGGGGAGCACGCGCGGCTCGACGGCGTGGACGAGCTGGACAAGGTCATCGACATCGACCAGAGCCCGATCGGCCGCACGCCGCGGTCGAACCCGGCGACGTACACCGGCCTCTTCACGCCGATCCGGGAGCTCTTCACGCAGCTCCCCGAGGCGAAGATGCGCGGCTACGGGCCCGGGCGCTTCTCGTTCAACGTGAAGGGCGGCCGCTGCGAGGCGTGCCAGGGCGACGGGCTCGTCAAGATCGAGATGCACTTCCTCCCGGACGTCTACGTCCCCTGCGAGGTCTGCAAAGGCCGGCGATACAACCGCGAGACGCTCGAAGTGCGTTACAAGGGGCGCAGCATCGCCGATGTGCTCGACCTCACCGTCGCCGACGCACTCGAGTTCTTCTCGGCCCAGCGCCGCATCGCCGACAAGCTCGAGCTGCTGAACGACGTGGGGCTCGGGTACATCCACCTGGGGCAGGCGGCGACGACGCTCTCGGGCGGCGAGGCCCAGCGCGTCAAGCTCGCCACCGAGCTCGCCAAGCGGGACACGGGCCGCACCCTCTACATCCTCGACGAGCCGACGACCGGCCTCCATTTCGAGGACGTGCGCCTTCTCCTCGAGGTGCTGCACCGCCTCGTGGACAAGGGGAACAGCGTCGTCGTGATCGAGCACAACCTCGACGTCATCAAGACCGCCGACTGGGTGATCGACCTCGGGCCGGAAGGCGGCGACGGCGGCGGACGCGTGGTCGCGCAAGGGACGCCGGAGGAGGTCGCGGCCGTCCCCGGAAGCCATACCGGCGCATTCCTGAGGCGCGCGCTCGCGCCGGCCGCCGCGGGCCGCCGCTGATCGCGCGCGCCCTACCGGGCGCGCCGTTCCCTCCGTATCCTACCTCATCCCTTTCCCGCGTACCCATGTCCAGATTCGCAACGCTCGCCATCCTGATTGCCGCCGCGGCACCGCTCGCTGCGCAGCGCGCCCCGGCCGCGGCCGCATCTCCCCAGGTCGCCGATTCTGCGCTCCTCACCGTCGGCCGGATCTACGGCAGCTCCGAATTCGCGTCGCAGGGATTCGGCCCGATCCGGTGGCTCGAGGACGGCGCGGCCTACACCACGGTGGAGCGCGCCGAAGGGGGCAGGGGCCGCGAGATCGTGCGCTACGAGACGGCCACAGGAGCGCGGTCGGTGCTCATCACCGCCGCCCGGCTCACGCCGGCCGGCGATACGATGCCGCTCGCGATCGAGAACTACATCTGGTCGCCCGACCGGAACCGGCTGCTCGTCTTCACGAACTCGGAGCAGGTCTGGCGCAGCAATACCCGTGGCGACTACTGGGTCCTCGACCGGTCGAGCGGCGCGCTGAAGAAGCTCGGCGGTGCCGATGCGAAGCCATCGACGCTCATGTTCGCGAAGTTCTCGCCGGACGGCGGCCGCGTCGGCTACGTGCGCGAGAACGACCTCTACGTCGAGGACCTCGCGAGCGGCGCGATCACGCAGCTCACGCGGGACGGCTCGCGCACCGTCATCAACGGCACCTTCGACTGGGTCTACGAAGAGGAGCTCGGGCTGCAGGACGGCTGGCGCTGGAGCCCCGACGGCAGCCGGATCGCCTTCTGGCAGCTCGTGGCGGACAGCGTGCGGGACTTCACGCTGGTCAATTACACCGACTCGCTCTATCCCGTCGTCATCCCCATCCAGTACCCCAAGGCGGGCGAATCGAATTCCGCCGCCCGCATCGGCGTGGTGCCTGCCGCCGGCGGCGATACGCGGTGGCTCGCGCTCGAGGGGGATCCGCGCAATCACTATCCGGCGCGCATGGAGTGGGCGGCCAACTCCGACGAAGTGGTCGTCCAGCGGCTCAACCGGCTGCAGAACCGGCTCGATCTCTTCCTCGGGAATGCCCGCACCGGCGGGGTCTCGACGGTTCTCACGGAACAGGACAGCGCCTGGGTCGAGCTCGTGGACGATTTCACCTGGGTGAACGAGGGCCGGCAGTTCATCTGGATGAGCGAGCGGGACGGCTGGAACCACGCCTATCTCGTGAGCCGGGACGGCCGCAACGTCCGCCTGCTCACCCGCGGCAATTTCGACGTCCTCAGCGTCATCGGGCTCGACGAGGACGCGGGCTACCTCTACTACGTCGCGTCGCCCGAGAACCCGACGCAGCGGTACCTCTATCGCGTCCGGATCAACGGCCGCGGCGCTCCCGAGCGGCTGTCCCCGGCCGCCCCCGGCACGCACGGGTACAACGTGGCGCCGAACTTCGAGTACGCGTTCCACTCGTACTCCCGCTTCGGGGTGCCGCCGGTCAACACGCTCGTCCGGCTGCCGTCGCACGAGGCGGTGCGGACCGTCGTCGCGAACGAGACGCTGCACGCGCGCGTCGGCAACCTGAAGCGCGGGCCTGCCGAGTTCACGCAGGTGGACATCGGGAACGGCATCCGCCTGCACGCGTACCTCATGAAGCCGGCCGACTTCGACTCCACGCGGAAGTACCCGATCCTCTTCCAGGTCTACGGCGGACCGGGCTCGCAGACGGTGCTCGATGCCTGGGGCGGCCAGCAGTACCTCTGGCACCTCATGCTGACGCAGCAGGGATACATCGTCGCGAGCGTGGACAACCGCGGCACCGGCGCGCGCGGGCGTGACTGGCGGAAGATCATCTACGGCCAGCTCGGTGTGGTGGAGACCCAGGACCAGGCGGCTGCCGCGCGCACGCTCGGCCGGCGGTCGTACGTCGATTCCACCCGGATGGGCATCTGGGGCTGGAGCTACGGCGGCTTCATGAGCCTGAACGCGCTCTTCCAGGCGCCGGAGGTCTACAGCACGGCGGTCGCGGTCGCGCCGGTCACGCACTGGCGGTACTACGACAACATCTATACCGAGCGCTACAACGGGCTCCCGCAGAAGAACGCCGCGGGCTACGACAAGGGCTCGCCGCTGAGCTACGTGGACCAGATGCGCGGGAAGCTCCTCGTGGTGCATGGCAGCGGCGACGACAACGTGCACGACCAGAACACCGAGGCGCTCGTCAACGCGCTCGTCCGGGCCAACAAGCAGTTCGACATGATGGAGTACCCGAACCGGAATCATTCCATCAGCGGCGGGACCACGCGGCAGCACCTGTTCACGCTGCTCACGCGGTTCCTCGACACGAACCTCGCGGGCCCGGAGGCGGCGCCGCTCGTTCCCTGAATCGGTCTCGCGCGGCCCCGGCCGCGGTCCTACATTGCAATGGACCCCAGCGCGGAGGCCGGAATGCGGTACGAAGATATCGTTTCGCTGCTCGGATACGCGGGCGACAACGAGCAGCCGGTCCGGATCACCACCACCGACCGGACCGAAGTGATCGGGGTGCCGATGAGCGTGGACACGCACGTCGCCGCGCACGAGGTCTACCTCAAGCCCCAGGGCATCGACGACACCGAAATCGCCGTTTCGCTCGGCGCCATCGCCGACGTCGAGCTTGTTTGATTGCAACGACTTGTAGCACGCGGGCGAGCGGGATTGGAGCGGCGCGGAGGGGCCACGCACGGCGAGGCTGCCTCCGCGCCTTCCTTTAGTAGTCCCCTCCGCCATCGCCGCGATGTCCCGTTCTGAAACATTCTGAAACGTCGCACCGTACGGACGCACGTTACCGGGGAGGAAGCATGGAAGGCGTCTTCGCGATCGTATTCCTGTTCGGTGGCGCCGGCCTCATCGGGTTCTCGTTCACCCCGCTCGGCCGCGCGCTCGCCGACCGGATCCGCCACGGCACGGTGCCGACGTCGGAGCCCGATCCCGCGGTCTACGAGGAGCTCGACCGGGTGCGGCACGAGCTCGCGGAGCTGCACGAGCGGATGGACTTCGCCGAGCGGCTGCTCGGCTCCCGGGAACCCGTCAAGGAGCTCGAGCGATGAGCGACCGGGAATGGATCGGAAGCGCGTTCGTAGGCATCGGGCTGGCGGGGCTCGGGCTCTTCGGCGCGCTCGCGGCCGCGGCGGCGACGCTCGGTCCCGCCGCGATCCCGATCTGGGCCCTCGCGCTCGCGATGGTCGCGATCATCATCAAGAGCCCTCTCGGCCAGGCCTTCGCCGACCGGATCGCCGATAAGGGATCGATGGACGAGCTCCCCGCCGAGCTCTACGCCGAGCTCGAGGACCTGCGCGCGCGGATGGTCGAGCTCGAGGAGCGGCAGGACTTCAGCGAGCGGATCCTCGCGCGGGGCGAGCCGCCGCAGGCCGCCCAGGGCGAAGGCACATGAGTCGCGCACCCCGCGGGATTGCGGGATAGGGAGGCGCCGTGCAGGATGTCTTCGAGCTTGCCGGAGTGCTCGGCACGATCGCGTCCACCGGCCTCTTCGTGTACCTCGGGGTCCGGCTCATCGGCGCGTTTTCCGACCGGCTCGAGCGCCGCGGAGGCCCCGCGCCCGAGGTGATTGCCGAGCTCGACGACCTCCGGGCCCGCGTGCACGACCTCGAGGCGGGCCACGATCGGCTCGCCGAGCTCGAGGAGCGTCTCGACTTCGCCGAGCGCCTCCTGACATCCCAGGCGAATGCCACGCCCCTGCTCGAGGAGCGCAAGTCGTGATCCTGCTCCAGGAAGCCCCGCTCCCGCCGCTCCCGCCGACCGTGGTCATCGGCGGCGGGAACGACATGCCGCCGGCGATCTTCATCCTCGCGCTGCTCGCCATCCTCGCGACGGCGATCATCATCTTCCTCCCGCTCATGAAGGCCTGGGCCCGGCGCATCGAGGGCAAGCACCTCGATGCGAACGAGATCCGGGGCGAGATCGACGAGCTCCGGGGCCGCATGCAGGAGCTCGAGGCGGACCGCGCCCGGTTCGTGGAGCTGGAGGAGCGGCTCGACTTCGCCGAGCGGCTGCTCGCGCAGGGGCAGCCGGAGCGACGGCTCGAGCGGGGGGGCGCGTGAGCTTCCGGGAGCGGACCGGCCTCGACGGCTTCGACGTCGCGATCCAGGCGGGCATCACCGCCTGCCTCATGGGGGTGTTCGGGACGGTCGGCGCCGAGGAGATGCTCTACATCGTTCCCGCCGCTTCGCTCGGCGTGCTCGGCATCCGGCGGAAGATCGCACAGCGCCGGGGGCTCGTGGGGTCGCAGGCCGAGCAGCGACTCGCCGAGCTCGAAGAGCGCATCGGCGAGCTCGACGCCACGCAGATGCGGGTCATGGAGCTCGAGGAGCGGCTCGACTTCGCCGAGCGGATCCTCGCGGGGCAGCAGGCCGTGCACCGGATCGGGGACGGCGAGCGATGAGTGTCCGGTCGACCTTCGGGATCGACGGCTTCGACCTGTTCGTGCACCTCGTCGTCACGATCTGCGCGATCATCATGCTCGGCCCGGTCATGGAGCTGCCGCCGCCCGTCGCCCTCGTGCTCGTGCCGACGGTCTCGATCCTGGTCCTCGCGATCCGGCGGAAGCTCGGGCTCAGGAACATGCCGCCCGAGGCCCTCGAGGTGGATGCGGAGCGGATGTACGAGCTGGAGCTCCGGGTGCGGGAGCTCGAGGCATCACAGGAGCGGATGCTCGAGCTCGAGGAGCGGATCGATTTCGCCGAGCGGCTCCTCGCCCGCGAGGCCGACCAGGCCCGGATCGGAAAGGGGCAGGGATGACGGTCCAGAATCCTCCCGTGGAGGTCTTCCAGACCGGCCCGCCGGTGAGCGAGTCGGTGCTCATCGCCATGACCGTGATCGCCCTGCTGATCGGGACGATCTACATCCTGGGGCCGATCGCCCGCGCCATCGCGCGGCGGATCGAGAGCAAGGGCATCGACGCCGGTACCCGTGACGACCTGCAGGTGCTGCGGGAGCGGATGGCGGAGATGGACGGGTTGCGCGAGCGGGTCATCGAGCTCGAGGAACGGATCGATTTCGCGGAGCGGCTGCTCGCCCAGCCGGAGCGCGAGCGCCTCGGGCCCGGCTGACGGCCCCGGACAGTGGCCGGCTTCCCGGCCCGGTTAGATTCACTGGAGAGCCCACTATGATCACGCGTGACGACCTGATATCCTGGCTCGACCGGCTGGACGGCGGCAGCCTCACCGTCCAGGAGCTGGAGCAGAACCTCTGGCTCACCCGCAACCTCGACGGCGCGGAAGTGGTGGTGCACTTCGCCCCGCCCGTGGCGGTGCTGCGCGTGCGGGTCATGGAAGTCCCGGCGGACGGGTCACGGCGGGCCGAGCTCTTCCGCCAGCTCCTCGAGCTCAATGCGAACGACCTGGTCCACGGCTCGTACGGCCTCGAGGGCGATCACGTCGTGCTGACCGATACGCTCGAGCTGGAAAACCTCGACTACAGCGAGTTCGAGGCAAGCTTCGATTCGGTGACGCTCGCGCTGGCGTCACACCTGGGCGCCCTGGCGCCGTACCGCGAGAGGTGAGCTGCCATGGGAATCTTTGATCGCTTCTCGACCCTCCTGCGGTCGAACATCAACGACATGATCTCCCGGGCCGAGAACCCGGAGAAGATGCTCAACCAGCTCATCGTCGACATGAAGGGACAGCTCGCGAAGGCCAAGCAGCAGGTGGCCACCGCGATCGCCGACGAGAAGAAGCTGCAGGCCGACGCCGAGCAGATGAAGCGCCAGGCGGAGGAGTGGGAGCGTCGCGCCATGCTTGCGGTGCAGGAGGGGCGGGACGACCTCGCGAAGCAGGCGCTCATGCGCTACAACGAGCACCTGCAGGGCGCGCAGCAGCTCCACGAGACCTGGGTGCGCTCGAAGCAGGAGACCGAGGCGCTCAAGCTCTCGCTCCGGCAGCTCAACGACAAGATCGAGGAAGCCAAGCGCAAGAAGAACATCCTGATCGCCCGCGCGCGGCGCGCGGAGGCGCAGGAGCGCATCCAGCAGACGATGTCCGGCCTCTCCGACAAGAGCGCCTTCGAGTCGTTCGAGCGGATGGCCGAGAAGATCGAGGCCAACGAGCGGAAGGCCCTCGCCGCGGCCGAGCTGCAGGAGGAGTTCTCGGGCGACGCGCTCTCGAAGCAGTTCGAAGTGCTCGAGTACCATGGCAGCGCCGACCAGCAGCTCCTCGAGCTCAAGGCCAAGATGGGCCTCCTGGGCTCCGGCGGCGCCGGCGGCAACCGCCAGCTCGGCAAGGGCGCGGAGACGATCCACGATGCGGAGTTCGAGGAGGAGAAGGGGGAGGGCGGGGCGGGGTGAGGTGGGGGTGAGAGGTGAGAGGGGGGACGGGGTCCGGGTCGGACCCCGTTTGCTTTGCGGGATCGGGGCGTGCCGCCATATTCCATCCCGCGCACCGTCTACCGTCTACAGTCTACTGTCTACCATCGACGACCCCCTCACCGCTCACCGCCGACATGTACGACCACCCAGCCCGTTTCCTCATCCTCGCCGACGGCGACTTCGGCCCGATGACGTCGAAGACCGCCAAC
>DASUXZ010000016.1:0-4757 GCA_036377655.1 Gemmatimonadales bacterium | reverse complement strand
CACCGCGATCACGTCCTCCACGAAGCTGAGGAGCCAGTTGCTGAACGGCTCCGGACTCGCGTTCGCGGCCGCGCGGGCCGACGCCTTTGCGCCGTGCGACGTGAGCGCCACGCTTCCCCCGAGGAGGCCCGCGCCGATCTTCCAGATCTCGGGGACGTCGCCGCCGAACGACGCGTAGGCGAGCACCATCGCCGCCGGCGGCCGGATGAAGGTGTGCACCGCATCCCACGCGCTGTCCACGAGCGGGATCTTGTCGGCGATGAACTCGACGAGGAAGAGCGCGGCCGCGATGCCCATGACCGCGGGGTGCGCCAGGATCTGGAGGGAGGCGGGAAGCTCGACGATGCCGAGCCGCTGGAAGAGCCCTGCGGCGGCCATCGTGAGGTAGAGATTGAGCCCCGAGGCAAACGACGTCCCGAGGGCAAAGCCGAGCGTCTGGAGCGGATCCACAATCGCCTCGCTTCGAGCGGGGACCGGTGTGCCAGCCCCCGAATCTTAGGGGCGGGGACCGCGACCGGCCAGCGCGCTCAGGGAAGCCACTCCACGTTGACGGTGCCGATCGCCGTCGAGAGCGCGATCCGCACCTTCCGCTCGGCCGCCGCGTAGCCCGGCGAGAGGTAGGTGTTCCCCTCGCGCGTCCACCCGGCGCCGGCGAACCCGGCGAGGAACCGCTCGACGTCCACCCGCACGCCGAGGCTGCGCGGGAGGCGGAGCGTGAGCTCGCCCATCGTCATCGCCACGTCGAGCTCGGCGTCGCCGGACCAGCTCCCGCTCAGGTCGAGCAATGCCCGCCCGACGCCGCCCTTGAACGTCACCCGGTCGCAGCGGCTGTTCCCGAGGCCCGCGAGGGCCACTTCCGCGGCGCCCGCCTCGACCTCGGCGACGCCGCAGCGCGAGAGGTTCGGCGTCGAGAAGCGGATCGCCGCCCGGCTCGCGCCGGTGCCGACGCGGAGCGACGTCACCCTGAGCCCGCCGAGCTCGAGCTCCGCGTCCACCGCGCCGAGCGTCACGTCGAGCGCGAGCGCGACGGCCGGCGAGAGCCGGACGACGGCATCCTGCTCGAGCTGGCCGCGCGAGGAGACGCGGATGCCGGCCCCACCCGTGCTCGCGAGGCCGAGGTGCACGGCGCCCGCCACCGGGTCGAACCGGCTGATGGGACGGTACCGCTCGATGTCGTAGGTGAGCGCAAGATCGTAGAGGCGGGCCGGATCACCCCGCTGCAACCGGAGGGTGCCGGCCGCGAAGTCGAGCCGGGTGGTGAGCCGGCTCTCCCCATGGCGCTGGCGCGCGGACGTGAAGTCCCGCATCTCCTGCGCGGCGCCCTGCCCCGGAGCGAGGAGCAGGAGCGCCGCGACCGCGACTGCCGGCCTCACTTCCCGGGACCTGTCGCGCGCGATCCGGCGCCAGGGCGCTTCACCGCGGGGACGCCGAACTGCGGCGTGGCCCAGAGGTATTCGTCGGTGAGCGCCTCGGGCGGAATGATGCGGCCCGCGAAATTCTCCCGGATGCCGGCCCGGCTCAGCATCGCCGCGCCGAGGCCCGCCGTGGCGAGGAGCCAGGTGACGAGCACGGCTGCGCCGCGGATCAGCGATCCGGCCACCGGTACCCATCCGAAGAGCGCCCACGCGAGCCAGAGCGCGATCGTCGCCGCGAGCCCGACGAGGAGGAACTGGTAGCTCGACGGCGCGCCGACGAGGATGCCCTGCGCGAGGCGGCGTCGCGTGTAGGTCTCTCCCATGGCGTGTGCGACGGCGAGATACCCGCCCACGATCCCCACGATCACGAGCAGCGCATACACGGCGATCGCGAACGGAAGGAGCAGGATCCCCGCCACGCTCAGGACGAGCCCGACGACGAGCATGCCGAAGGTCGGGAGGATGAGGATCTGCCCCACGAGCCCCGTCACGAACGCGCGGCCGAAGCTGTGGGTGACGGTATCGGAGACGACCTGGAGATTGTGCCGCCCGAACGCGGCGAGCAGGCACCCGAGCGCCGCGAGCGCGAGGAAGACGCCGACCACGCCGGCGAGCCGGCGGACCGTGGCCTCTCCGGCCGAGAGCGGCGGCGGGGGGGCCGCGACCCGGGGCGACGCGCTCAGCGTGCGCGATTCGCCGCCGATCTCGCCGCCCCGGTCGAAGACGGTACCGTGGATCGCGAGGACATCGCCCGATACGATGGCGCCCGGGTGGACGACGATGTCCCCGTCGTAGGTGACGAGGTTGCCCTGCAGCCGCCCGTATACCTGCGCATCTCCCCGGACCACGAGCAGGTGGCCGGCCACGGTCTGGTCCGATCCGACACTGTACGCGCCGAGGCGGGCGGTGCCATTCGGGACGGTGACCCGCATCTCGTCTTCCGCCATCGCGGTGAGCCGCGCGAGATGCTCCTCGAGGACGAGCGGGTGCGAAAGATCGGAGAGGTCGAGCATGAGGCCGCTTGGCGCGGCCTCCGGAATGGCCTGGGGTTGCGAGGCCTGCCGGGCGCGGATCGGCCGGAGCGTATCCCCGCCCTCACCGCGAATCTGCTGGATCAGCTCCCAGAGATCCTTGGCGGCGCCGGCCGCGACGTCCGCCGCGCCGCGCGGGTCGGCGGCGGCGGGGGTGAAGCTTCCGGCGGCTGCGGCGAGAAGGAGTGCGAGGACCCCGCTACGCGTGCGCATGTGCCCCACCCTGTGAAGGAAGGGCCATGAGGCGGCGGAGCGCGTAGAGGCCGCCCAGGTAGACGACGGTGACCGCTCCCGAGAGGACCGCGAGCCGCGTGGGGGAGCCGAGGAAGCCCCGGGCCGCCGCATACCACGGCTGCTCCATCAGGTTGGCGGCGCCGCCCCTGACCGCGAGCCAGAGCCAGCCGAGCGCCTCGCTCCCGAGCCAGGAGCCGGCGGCGGCGAGGGTCTCGCGGTTGCCGAGCGTCCAGACGACGCTTGCCGCCATCGCGCCGATCACGATGATGGCGACCGAAGCCGCTGCGGCAAGCGAGCGCCGCGTGGCGAAGAGCCGCCGCCGCGCGGTGCCGAGGGAGTGGAGGGCGAACGGATCCGGCACGGCGACCCGCGCCATGACGCGCTCGACGAACTCGGGCGCGGGGGCGAACGTGCGGAGCGATTCGAGCCGGCTCACGACGGCACGGTCCGCCACGACCTGGTCGCGGCAGAAGGCGCAGTGGTCGAGGTGCACGAGCGCGTCCTCCGCCGGCGTGCCCTCGAGGAGCGCGTCGAAATCGTCGGACGACAGGTGCGGATTCACGGGCCGGCTCATAAGTGAACCCTCCTACGGCGGGTGTCGGATGAAGGTTTCATTCGCGGAGGTGGGCAAGGGTCTGTCGCAACTCGTTACGTGCGCGGTGGATGTACGTCTTCACCGTGCCGAGGGGGAGGTTCAGGATCTCGGCGATTTCCTCGTACGCCCGTCCCTCGACGTGGCGGAGGAGAATGCACGAGCGATACTCGGGGCGGAGGCGCCCGATCGCCTCCTCGATGGCGCCGCCCAGCTCCTTCGCCTCGACGGCGTCGAGCGGCGACTCCAGCCGGTTCCCGATCTGCAGCGCGGTCGCCTCCATCGCCTCGGGCGTCTCGGCGTGGGGTGATCCGTCGAGCGAAAGCGTGTCGAGCTCGCGCCGGCGGAGATGATCGATCGCCGCGTTGTTCGCGATCTTGAAGATCCAGGAGGAGAACTTGAATTCGGGGCGGTACGACTCGATGGCGTTGAGCGCCTTGACGAACGTCTCCTGCGCCAGGTCCTCGGCGAGCTCGCGGTCGCGGACCATGCGGAAGACGAGCGAGAAGATCGGCCGCTCGTAGCGGCGGACGAGCTCGCGATAGGCGGCCTCCTGGCCCGCGCGCGCGAGGGCGACGACCTCCTGGTCCGTCGCCGCGGCGAGGCTCGCGCGATCGGTCAGGGGGCGCCCCCGCTGCTTGCGGCAGGGCTTCGCGGGGGACTACATTCTGCGCCTATGTTCGCCTCGGATCGTGAGTTACCAGTCTCGGGCGGGGCGGCAAAGCGGGCGTACGTCCGCCAGATGTTCACCGCCATCGCGCCGACGTACGACCGGCTCAACCGCATCATCAGCATGCGGCTGGACCTGTACTGGAGACGCCGCTCGGTGGCCCGGCTCGACTGGGAGCGGGTCCCCGACGGCCGGTACCTCGACCTCTGCGCCGGGACCCTCGACTTCGCGGCGATCCTTGCCCGGCAGCCGGGATTTCGCGGCCGCGTCATCGGCGCGGACTTCGTGCAGCCGATGCTCGAGCTCGGTCGTGACAAGGCCGAGCGGGTCGCGCCGGTGACCGCCGATGCGCTCGAGCTTCCCTTTCCCGACGCCTCGTTCGACGGCGCGCTCGTCGGCTGGGGCGTCCGCAACCTCGCCGACCTCGACGCGGGCCTCCGGGAGGCCGCCCGGGTGCTCCGGCCGGGCGCGCGGTTCGTGATCCTCGAAATGAGCACGCCTCCGCGGCAGCCCCTCAGAGGCGTGTACCTGGCCTACTTCGAGCACGTGTTGCCGCGCATCGGTCGGATGATCTCGAAACATACGACGGCGTATGACTGGCTTCCAGAGTCCGCGCGGGTCTTTCCCGAGCCCCCCGAGCTCGCCGCCCGGATGGCCGCCGCGGGCTTCCGCGACGTCCGCTTCACCCGCTTCCTCGGCGGCATCACCGCCATGCACGTCGGGATTCGGAACTGATTCGATTGGGAACCACGGAGGAGCGGAGGCGCGGAGTGGGTGCGGGAGGCGTTTGTGCATACGAGGGATAGAGCGTGGGG
>DASUXZ010000015.1:0-10112 GCA_036377655.1 Gemmatimonadales bacterium | reverse complement strand
GACGCCCGCCGCCGGGTTGGTGATCGCGCTGACGCCGAGGCAGCGGAGGCCCGCGGCGCGCGCGGTGATCACCTCGACGACCGTGGACATGCCCACCGCGTCCGCGCCGAGCCGCTCGAGCATGCGGACTTCGGCACCGGTCTCGTAGCTCGGCCCGAGCAGGCCGGCATAGACGCCCTCCTCGAGGAGGACGCCGCGCTCGCGCGCCGCGTTGCGCGCGAGCCGCCGCAGCTCGGAATCGTACGGCTCGGTCAGGTCGGGGAACCGCTGCTCGTGCGGCAGCACCGGGCCCATGAGCGGGTTCTGGCCGGTGAGGTTCAGGTGGTCCGAGATGAGCATGAGCGTGCCGGCGCGGTAGCTCCGGCGGATCGCCCCGGCGGCGTTCGTGAGGATGAGCGTCCGGACGCCGAGCTCCGCGAACACCCGGACCGGCAGCGCCGCGAGCGCCGCGCTGTGCCCCTCGTACATGTGGAAGCGGCCGCTCTGCATGAGCACCGTCTTCCCGCCGAAATCTCCCGCGACGAGCTCGCCGCCATGGCCGAGCACCGTGGGCAGCGGAAAGCCGGGGATCTCGCCGTACGGGATGTGCACCGCATCGCGCATCCGCTCGGTGAGGCCGCCAAGGCCCGAGCCGAGCACGATCGCTACGCGGGGAGCGCGCTGTCCGATGCGCGCCCTGATCGCCCCGGCCGCCGCGGCGATGGCTTCCGGGCCGGCCGGACCCGTCCGCTCGGCCGTCATACGAGCATCCCCGCGATGCTCGCCGACGTGAACGCGGCGAGGTTGCCGGCGACCATTGCCCGGAGCCCGAAGCGCGCGATCTCGCCGCGCCGCTCGGGCGCGAGACCGCCGATGCCCCCGATCTGGATCGCGATCGAGGAGAAGTTGGCGAAGCCGAGGAGCGCGTAGGTGAGGATCACGGCGCTCCGTGGCGAGAGGGCCACCCCGGTCGCGAGGTCGCTCCCGAACTGCGCGTAGGCGACGAACTCGTTGAGCGTCGTCTTCACGCCGATGAGCCCGCCGACGTAGGCGGTGTCCTGCCACGGCGTGCCCATCACCCAGGCGAGCGGGCGGAGGAGGAAGCCGAGGATCCCCTGGAGCGACAGCCCGTCGACGCCGACGAGCCCGCCGGCCCAGCCGAGGAGGTAATTGAAAAGCGCCACGAGCGCGACGAACGCCATGAGCATCGCGGCGACGTTGATCGCGAGCTGCACTCCCTGCGCCGCACCGCTCGCGGCCGCCTCGATCACGTTGGTGTCCGTCTTCTCGACTTCCATCCGGAGGTCGCCCTTCGTCACCGGGTCGCCGGTCTCGGGACGGATGATCTTCGAGAGGTAGAGGCCGGCCGGCGCGTTCATCACGCTCGCCGCGAGCAGGTGAGCCGCGATCCCCGGGAAGTATCCCGAGAGCATGCCGACGTACGCCGCGAGGACCCCGCCCGCCACGGTCGCGAACCCGCCCACCATCACCGTATTGAGCTCGGACGGCGTGAAGGTCTTCACGAACGGCTTGATGAGGAGCGGCGCCTCGGTCTGGCCGAGGAAGATGTTGCCGGAGGCCGAGAGCGTCTCGGCGCCGGAGGTGCGGAGGGTCTTCTGCATCACCCAGGCGATCCCCTTCACGATCGCCTGCATGATGTTGAGGTAGTAGAGCACCGACATCAGCGACGAGAAGAAGATGATCGTCGGCAGGACGTAGAACGCGAAGAAGGCGCCGGTATTGGCGACGTAGCCCGCCGCGGTGTCGAGCGTCCCCGCCGCGCCGGGCAGCCCGACGGGCACGTTCGATTGCACGAGATTGCCGAAGACGAACCGCGCTCCCTGCTCCTGGAACCCGAGGAGCCCGGTGATGGCCGCCCCGACGGCATCGAAGAACGCCCGCCCCGGCCCCGTCTTGAGCACGATGAGCCCGAGCACCGCCTGCAGCCCGAGCCCGGCGCCGACGAGCCGCCAGTCGATCCGCTTCCGGTCGTAGCTCAGCGCCACGGCGATCCCGATCATGGTCGCGACGCCGAGAATTCCGACGAGCCGCGCGGCGATCGGCGTGTCGAGGCCGGCCCGCGCGGCGGCGAGGCGCTCGGCGGCGGTCTGCACCGTGTCGGCAAGCGGTGCCACCGTGTCGGCGACCTGCGGGAGCGTATCGGCCACCGCCTGGAGCAGCATGAGCGCGCTCACCGGAGGTCCTCCAGCTCTTCGCGCACCTGCTTCACGAGCGCTTCCCGCTCCGGCCAGGCGAGGAACGCCCCTTCGAATCCGTCCAGGATCATCCGGTCGATCTCCTCTCGCGTGAACCGCAGCTCGGTGTGGGCCAGCCAGTACTCGCCGCTCAGGGTGACGCCGCTCATGAGCCAGTTGTCGGTGGACAGCGTGACGTTGACGCCGGCATCGACATACCCGCGCACGGGATGCGCCGCCGCGCCCCGCACGGCGCGCGTCTGCACGTTGCTCGTGATGTTGGTTTCGAGGAGGATCCGGCGATCCCGAATGTAGTCGCGCAGGCGCGGATCCTCGAAGAGCCGCGTCCCGTGCCCGATCCGCTGGGCCCGGCAGTCGTAGACCGCCTCCCCGATCGACTCGGCGCCGGCCGCTTCGCCGGCATGAACGGTGATCATGAGCCCTCCGCGGGCCGCGATCTCGAATGCCCTGGCGTGCGGCGCCGCCGCGTTCCCCGCCTCGCCGCCGGCGAGGTCGAACCCCACGAGCCCGCGCCCGGCCCACCGCGCCGAGTGCGCGGCGATCTCCTCGGAGACCGCGGGATCGAGATGCCGGAGGGAGCAGTTGATGGCGCGGGCCACGATGCCGAAGTCCCGCTCGCCCCGCGCGAGCCCGCGGAGCTCCGCCTCGAGCACCTCGTCGAGCGTGAGGCCTTCCGCCCGGCTCAGGTGGGGGCAGTAGCGGACCTCGAGGTACCGCACCCCGTCGGCCGCCGCGTCTTCGCACATCTCGTAGGCCACGCGCTCGATGGCGTCGGGCGTCTGGAGGAGGGCGATGGTGAGCTGGAACCGGGCGAGGTAGTCCTCGAGGTTCCGCGCGTCGTCCACGAGCATGTGGCGCGCGAGCGCCTCGGGCGTCCGCGCCGGGAGCGCGACGCGCGCCTTCCGCCCGAGCTCGATCATCGTGGCCGGCCGGAGCGAGCCGTCGAGGTGCACGTGGAGCTCCGCCTTCGGCAGGCGGCGGAGGAGCTCAGGCGTCAGCATCGGGATGGCGCGCGCCCGGAAGGACGCGGATGATCGAGCCTGCACGGAGCGATGCGGCCGGCTCGAGCTCGATGCCGCGGGCATCGGTCACCCGCGCGGTGCCGTCCGCGAGCTTCCGGCCGAGCCCCGCGTCGAACGCCGTCACCGCGGCGGCGACGGTGGACCCGCCCGGCACCGCGACCGGGCGCTCGTTCACGAAGACCGTGATGCTCACCGGCGCACCCGCTCGATCCGGTCGCCGAACGGCGCGCGCACCGGGCGGGGCCGGCTGGCGAGGTACTCGATGAGCGCCTCGAGGTCGGTCTTGCCGAGCCGCGTCACCTTCGCGTCACCGAACATGGTGTAGCCGCTCCCGCCGGTGACCATGAAGTCGTTGAGTGCCACGGTATAGGTTCCCGCCGGATCGAGCGGCCGCCCGCCGTCGAGCCGTGCCTCCACGATGCGCGATCCCGCCGGGCGCGCGGGATCGAACCGTGCCGTGAGGCCCGAGATGTGCGCCTCCGGGGCGCCCTCGCTCACGGCGTGCTCGAGCGCCCGGAGGACGGTGCGTCCGGGGACGCGCACCGTCACGAGCGCGTTCGCGAACGGCTGCAGCTCGAAGAGCTGGGCATAGGTGACCGGCCCCGCGGCGATGCCCGCGCCCCGGATGCCGCCGTTGTTCATGATCGCGATGTCGGCCTTCGCGGCACTCCGCTGCGCATCGGCGATGAGATTGCCGAGCGGATACTGCCCCGAGCGGTCCTTCCGGAGCGTGCTCGCGAACGACGTCACCACGCGGGCCGCGAGGGTATCGGACCGCCGGCTCGCCCGCTCGACGATCCGGGCGATCTCCGCATCCGGCGTGACGCTGTCACCGAAGACCGACAGGACCTCGGTATCCCAGCTCCGCCGCCCGTCCGTTCCGACCGTCAGGTCGAGGATGCCGAGCGCGGTGCCGCTGCTTCGCGCCTGCACGATCGGCACGCCCCCGACCTCGGTCTCCGTGTGCACGTGCACGTGCCCGCCCACGATCGCGTCGATCCGCCGGCCGAGGGTGCGCGCCACCTCGAGGATCTCGCCGGAGCAGCGAAGCGAGTCGCAGAAGGCCCCGGCGTGCGCCACGAGGACCGTGACGTGCGGCCGCTCGCGCGCGAGTGAGTCGAGCGCCCCGGCGAGGGACGATGCGGGACGGAACTCGAGGCCGCGGACGTGCTCGGCCTTCACGATGGATTTGGTCTCGGTGGTGATGTAGCCGATGACGCCGATCCGGAAGGTGTCCACCCCGACGACGGCCCAGGGACGCGCCCACGCCGGGCGGCGGCCCGTCGCCGAGTCGAAGACGTTGGCGGCGAGCCAGGGATAGCGCGCGTCCCGCATGCGCGCGCGAAGCGTGTCCACCGACCAGTCGAAGTCGTGGTTGCCGATGGCGGCGGCGGCGAGGCCCATGGCGTTGAACGCCTCGACGGTCGAGCGCCCGTACGAAATGTTCGAGGGCAGCGTTCCCTGCATCTGGTCGCCGCCGTCGAGCCACACGGTCGGGCAGCCGCAGGCCGCCTCGGCGCTGTCCATGAGCGCCTCGAGCGCCGCGGCGCCGCCGACCGGGCGCCCGTCGCTCCAGGACGGCTTCGTGGAGAGGAGCGCGCCGTGAAAATCGTTCGTCGTGAGGATCCTGAGCGCGGGCCGCCCGCGGCGGCGCGGCGCGCGCGGCGCCTCGTGCCGGTCGCCCTGCTGCAGCTCGCGCACCGCGGATGCGAGCTTGCCGGGGACGATGCGCCAGTTCTGCTCGGCGAAGACCTTCGGCTCGAGGCGGCGCCGCTCGCGGATCTCCTCGACGATGAGGTCGCGGATATTCTCGCCGCGGTCGTAGACGACCGGGGCGCCCCGGAGCATCGTGTAGCCCCCGCCGCCCTCCTGCCGGTAGTTGTTCACCGCCATCGTGAACGTGTCCGAGGGCTGGACCGGCCGCCCGCGCACGGTGAGGGCCGCGATCCGGCTCCCGACGGGACGGGAGAGGTCGATCTCGTAGCTCGCTCCCGAGACCATGTCGAAGTTGTAGCCCGGCACGCTGTCGTTGATGCGCACCCGGCCGTCGGCCGCGGTGTGGTAGTACCGGGAGCTGTGCTCGAGGTAGGCCTTGAGCTGCGCGCCGGTGATCCGCACGGCGCGGAGCGTGTTCTCGTACGGGTAGATCCCCGCCACGTCGCCGAGGCGCACCGGCCCGGCGTCGAAGCCGGCATCGATGTTGAACGCGGAAGCGGCCGACAGGTCGGCGCCGGTGCGCTCGAGCTGGACCGCGTGGATGAGCCCGATGATCGGCGTCGGCTCGGCGCGCGCGAAGGTGGCGCGCATCGGCGCGGTGGCCTCCGCGAGCGGCTCGCGCACCCAGGCGAGGACGCTGTCGTGCGCGCCCTGCATGGCGCGGGCGACGCGCGGGTCGGGGCGGACCTCCGCGAGCGGGACGAGGTCCGCCTTCCACCGGACCGGGGTCCAGCGGCCGCCTCGCCGCACGAGGTCCACGTGCATCACGGAAACGCTCTGCGCCCAGTTCTTCGGCTGCACGAAATGCACGCCGGCGATCACCGAGTCGCGCATCTCCCGATGCGAGTGCCCTACGACGACCAGGTCGGGCCGTACCGGCATCCGCGCGAGCCGCGCGGCGACGTTCTCGGGGCCGACGCCCGCGGTGTCGTAGGAGGACGACCCGTCCATCCCGCTGTGGATCAGCACCACCGAGAGATCGGACCGGCGGCGCAGGTCCCGGAGCACGCCGGGCGCCGACCGCTCGATCGGCTCGACGCGCACGCGCCCGCTCACGTTCTCGCGGTCCCAGACCATCACGCCCGGGGTGGTGAAGCCGGCGATGCCGACGCGCACCTTGCCGCGCTGCACGACCGCGAACGGCGGATAGGCGAGCCGCCCCCGCTCGAGGCGCCGTATATTGCCGCTTACATAAGGGAATGCCGCCGTTTCGATCGCGTTCGCGAGGGTCTCGAGGCCCCAGTTGAACTCGTGGTTGCCGGGCGTCGCCGCGTCGTAGCGGAGGAGGTTCATGGCGCGGAGGACCGCGTTGCTGTCCCCGGGCGCGACGCGGGCGTGGTAGGCGGCGAAGGCGTTGCCCTGGATCAGGTCCCCGGCGTCGACCAGGACGACCTGGCCGGGGTACCGGCGCCGGAGCGAGTCCACCACCGCCGCGGCGCGCACGAGCCCGCCGCCGAAAGGCTGGTCCGCGACGTAATCCCAGTCCGCCACCCGACCATGCACGTCGGTGGTCGAGACGATGACGATGTGCGCGGTGTCCTGCGGCGCGGCGAGGAGGGCGGCGGCGGCCAGGAATGGTGCGAGCATGGGGGGCAAATATAGCGCCGATGGCACATTCGCGGAGGCGAATATAAGTTCTCGCGCTCGTGACGCACCGCATCCTCGTCGTCGACGATGAGCCGGACATCACTGCGCTCGTCGCGTATCATCTCGCGAAGGCCGGCTACCGTGTCTCCACGGCCCCGACCGGCCCGGAAGCGCTCCGGGCGGCCCGGGAGCAGCGGCCCGACGTCGTCGTGCTCGACCTCATGCTCCCCGGCATGTCGGGCTTCGAGGTGTTGCACGAGCTCCGGCGGATGGGTGAGACGCGCGACGTCGGCGTCATCCTCCTCACGTCGCGCCGGGAGGAGCCCGATCGCATCAAGGGTCTCTCGTTCGGCGCCGACGACTATCTCGTCAAGCCATTCTCCCCTGCGGAGCTCGCGCTCCGGGTGGCCGCTCTCCTCCGGCGGCTCGGCGCGCCGCCCGTAGCCGCCGGGTCGACGATCGCCGCGGGCCCCATCACTGTGGATCGCTCCGCGCTCCGGGTGACGCTTCACGGCGAGGAGGTACCGCTCACCGCGACCGAGTACCGGCTGCTCGTGACGCTGCTCGAGCGGCGAGGACGTGTCCAATCGCGCCCGCAGCTCCTCGAGTCCGTCTGGGACGCCCAGCCGGACATCCAGACCCGCACGGTGGACATGCACGTCCAGCGGCTCCGTACCAAGCTCGGGAGCGAGGGTCATCTCATCGAGACAGTCCGTGGATTCGGCTACCGGTTCTCACCGGATCGGGGCGGCGAGCGGTGACCTTCGCGCGCCGCTATCTCGCCGGCACCTTCATCGTGCTGCTCGTGGCCCTCGGCACGCTCGTCTGGCATGCCGGCCGGGCGCTCCGCACCACGCTCGAGGCCGACGTCGCCGCCGTGCTCGAGCGCGAAGCGCGGCTCGTGAGCGCCGCCCTCGGGACCGACACGCTCGCGTGGCAGCGAACGATCGCGCGCTTTGCCGCGGCGACCGGGAACCGGATCACGCTCGTGGACCGGGCCGGGCGAGTCGTGGCGGACAGCGACTTCCGGCTCGATCCCCTTCCCGCCCTCGAGAGCCACGCCGGGCGGCCCGAGGTCCGGGCGGCGCTTCGCGGGGGTATCGGGCGCGACATCCGGGAGAGCGAGACGGTCGGGCGCGACCTCATGTACGTTGCGGTCGCCGGCGGTCCCGGCGTCGTCCGCGTCGCCGAGGACATGGCCCGCGCCACGGTCATCGCGCGCGACGTCCAGCGGGCCATCGGGATCTCGGCGGCGCTCGCGCTTGCAATCGGCCTCATTGCGGCGATGCTCGCGGCGCGCGCCACCGCGAGGCCGCTGGCCGAGCTCGCGGGCGCGGCGCGCGCTATCGCCGCAGGCTCCCCTCCCCGCTTCCCGCATTCCGGCATCGGCGAGATCGACGCGCTCGTTCGCGCTCTGCGCGAGATGCACGGGCAGCTCGCGGCGCGCTTCGGCGCGCTGCGGCACGAGCAGGCCGAGTCCGCGGCACTCGTCGAATCGATGAGCGATGGGGTCGTCGCCGCGGATGCACGCGGGCAGATTACCCTCGCGAACGCGGCGGCCCGCGCCATGCTCGGCTACGGCCCGGAAGACCGGCTGCCCGAGCTCGGCGCCCTCTTCCATACCAAGGCGGCTCGCGACCTCATCGCCCGAGCCGTCGCTTCGGGGGCGCCAGAATCGGAGACGCTCGAGACGGATGGCCGGAGCCTTCAGCTCACGGTCCGTTCCCTCCCGGGGGGCGGAAGCATCCTGGTGCTCCACGACCTCACCGAGACCCGGCGTCTCGAGACGGTGCGGCGCGATTTCGTCGCCAACGTCTCGCATGAGCTCCGGACGCCGCTCACCTCGATCCGCGGGTATGCGGAGACGCTGCTCGCGGACGATGCCGACGCAGAGACGCGCCGAGGCTTCGCCGGGACCATCGTCTCGAATGCCGGGCGGATGCAGCGCCTCGTGGACGACCTGCTCGACCTGTCGCGGCTCGAATCGGGCGCGTGGCGGCCGGCGCGCGAGCCGACCGATGCCGTCGCACTGGCGCGCGAGGTCTGGGCCGCCTTCGCGGAGCGGCCGGAAGCACGAGCCGTCACCTTCCTGGCCGAGGGCGACGGCGCCCCGCTCGACGCGGACCCCGTCGCGCTCCGCCAGGTGCTCACCAACCTCCTCGACAATTCGCTTCGCCACACGCCTCCGGGGGGGCGCATCACCGTCTCGGTGGCGGGCGGACGCGACGGTGCGACGCTCGCGGTGGCGGACACCGGCAGCGGCATTCCGCGCGAGCACCTCGGCCGCATCTTCGAGCGGTTCTATCGGGCCGACGCCGGGCGTTCGCGCATGCAGGGCGGCACCGGCCTAGGGCTCTCTATCGTGAAGCATCTCGTCGAAGGCCATGGGGGGGGCGTTTCCGCGGCGAGCGAGCTCGGGACCGGCACGACCATCACCTGCTGGTTCCCGGCATGAGCTTCGAGCTTGCCGTGTCCCTGGCGAGCTTCGCCGCGGGAGCCGTGGCGGCGGTGGCCGGCTTCGGCATCGGCAGCATCCTCACTCCGCTCCTCTCCCACCGTATTGGCGTCGAGCTCGCGATCGCGGCGGTTTCGATTCCGCACCTGGCCGCGACGGCGGTGCGATTCCTCATGCTGCGCACGTCGCTCGACTGGGCCGCCTTCCGGAGCTTCGGGGTCGCGAGTGCAGCCGGCGGGCTCACCGGCGCGCTCCTTCACGGAGCGGCCGGCGCCCCCGTCCTTCGCGTGGTGTTCGCCTCGCTCCTTCTCCTCGCTGCAGCCTCGGAGCTCTTCGGGCTGGCACGGCGGGTCGAGCTGTCCGCTGGAGGCGCCCTCGTGGCCGGCGGCCTCTCGGGGTTCTTCGGGGGCCTGGTCGGCAATCAGGGAGGGATCCGGTCCGCCGCCATGCTCGCGCTGCCGCTTCGCCGGGACGCCTTCGTCGCGACGGCCACCGCCACGGGGCTCCTCGTGGATGCGGCGCGGATGCCCGTGTACTTCACCGTGGCAGGGCGGGAGCTACTGGGCGTGGCGCCGCTCATCGCGGTCGCCACCGCCGGTGCGCTCGCCGGCACCTTCGCCGGCCGGACCCTCCTCGGCCGGATTCCCGAACGCGCCTTCCGGCTGGTCATCGCCGGGCTTCTCGTGGTCCTCGCGCTCTGGATGCTCGCCGCCCGCCGCTGATGCGGGGTGAGTCGGCACACAGCGCCGGCGCCTCGCCCCTGCCATTCTCACCTCGCCGGACCGCGTCACCCCGAACCGGAGGCACGCATGCACTGCTCGCGACTCGTCGCGGCGCTCGCGCTCGCCGCGGCGCCGCTCGCCGCCCAGCGCGAATTCCCGGTCGTTCACTTCGAGGGCCGGCTCCAGCAGCAGTTCTACTGGCTCGACAATGCCGGGCGGGATCTCGGGCCGCGGAACGGATTCTTCACCCGGCGGGCGCGGATCGAGGGGAATGCGCGGCTGTCGGAGCGCCTGTCGGTGGTCATAGAGCCGTCCTACGAGGGCGGCCGCGTCGAAGGGCTGAGTCTCAAGGATGCCTACATCGACATCCTTGTCACCGAGCCAGAGACGAATCCGCCGCTCATGCTGCGCGTCG
>DASUXZ010000014.1:0-5129 GCA_036377655.1 Gemmatimonadales bacterium | reverse complement strand
GGGGAGCCGAGCCCCCCGCCCGACACTCAGCGGCCGAGCACCGCCGGGACGAGCACGAACGCCGCCAGCGTCAGGAGCGCGATCATGACGACGTTGAGGAGGAATCCCGCCCGGATCATCCGTCCCATCGGGATCCGTCCGCTCGCATAGACGATCGCGTTCGGCGGCGTCGCCACCGGCAGCATGAAGCCGCACGACGCCGCGAGGGCGGCCGGGATCACGAGGAACAGCGGGCTCTCGCCGAGCCCGACCGCGAGCGCCCCGGCGATCGGCAGGAACGTGGCGGCGGCTGCCGTGTTGCTCGCGAGCTCCGACAGGAAGACCACCGAGGCGACGACCCCGAGCACGAGCAGCGGAAGCGGAAGCCCGCCGAGCCGTTCGAGTGCGGCGCCGATCCACGCCGCGAGACCGGAGGACTGGATCGCGGCGGCGAGGGAGAGGCCTCCGCCGAAGAGCAGCAGGACGGACCAGGGCAGCCGGTCGATGTCCGCGCCGCCGAGGGGGAACCGCTTCTCCTTCCATTGGACCGGCACCGCGAAGAGGAGCAGCGCACCGGCCAGCGCGATGGCCGTGTCGCTGACCGCGGGGACGACGCGCGCGAGGAGCGGCTGGAACATCCAGCCGAGCGCCGTCGCCGCCGTGATCGCGCCGACGAGCCACTCCGCTCGGGAGACCGGGCCGAGCGCCGCCCGCTCGGCCTCGATGCCCGATCCCGCCGCGGCGAGCGGTGCCCTTCCGAGGCGGAAGACGATCCGCGTGAGGACGAGCCACGCGACGGGAAGCGACACGACGATGAGCGGCACCCCGATCAGCATCCACCGCCCGAACCCGATCTCGAGCCCGAACCGGTCCGACATGTAGGCGGCGAGGAGCGCGTTGGGTGGCGTCCCGATGAGCGTGCCGAGCCCGCCGATGCTCGCGCCGTACGCGACGCCGAGGAGGAGGGCGGGGGCGAACCGTGTCTCCCTTCCGTCCGGCCCGTCGTCGAGCCCCGCCACCGAGAGCGCCATCGGGAGCATCATGAGCGTCGCGGCGGTGTTGCTGATCCACATGCTGAGCGCCGCCGTGGCGACCATGAACCCCGCCACCAGGTTCCGCGGCCGGCTTCCGGCGGCAGCGAGGATGGCGAGGGCGGCCCGGCGGTGCAGGCCCGAGCGCTCGACCGCGAGCGCAATGAGGAATCCGCCGAGAAAGAGGAAGACCGTCGGGTGCGCGAAGGGCGCCGCGGCGGCGTCCACGGTCGCGATGCCGAGGAGCGGCAGCAGGATGATGGGAAGGAGCGAGGTGGCGCCGAGCGGAAGCGCCTCGGTCATCCACCACACGGCGAGGAGCATCGCGACCGCCGCCGTGCGCCACGCCGCCGGGGGCATCCCGGCGGGGGCGGGAAGCAGGAGCGCGGCGGCGAAGAGGAGCGGGCCGAGGACGAGCCCCGCGCTCCGCGAGGTCACTTGGCGGGCGTGACGGCTTCCGCCGGGCGGGGCGGCTCGGCCGGCGCCGGTTCCGGTCGCGCGCGGAGGAGCCACGCCGCGAGCCGGTCGCCGCCGGTGCGGAGGAGCACGTACGCGCTCGGCACGACGAACAGCGTGAGCAGCGTCGACACCGCCACGCCGCCCACCACGGCGATGGCGAGCGGCTGCATCAGCTCGGTCCCCTCGCCGATGCCGAGCGCGAGCGGCACCGTGCCGAAGAAGGTGGTGAGCGTCGTCATGAGGATCGGCCGGAGGCGTACCGCGCCGGCATTCACGACCGCTTCGAGCATCCCGGCGCCGCGCCCGCGGTACTCCTCGATGTATTCCACGAGCAGGATGGAGTTGTTCACCACGATCCCGGCCAGCAGGATCACCCCGAGCAGCACCGGGGCGCTGAGCGGCGTGCCCGTGGCCCAGAGGGCGATCCCGACGCCGATGAGCGAGAGCGGGATCGCGAGGATGATGACGAACGGGTCGATCAGGCTCTCGTACTGGATCGCGAGCACCACGAAGACGAGGAAGATCGCGAGGAGCGCCACGACCAGGAGCTGGCGGTTGTTCTCACGGATCGCTTCCTCCTCGCCGCCGAGGATGAGGCCGTATCCCTCCGGGACGTCGAGGCCCGCGAGCCGGGCGCGGATCGAGTCGTTCACCTCTCCGACCGGGGCCGTCTCCGCCACGACGTCGCCGGTCAGCCGGAGCACGCGGTTCTGGTTCTCCCGCCGGATGTCGGTCGGGCCCAGGCTCATCGAGACGGTCGCGACGTCGCGGAGGTAGACGGGCGCGCCGCCGGTCGGCCCGGCGAAGAGGGCCACGGCCCCGAGGTCCTCGGGGCTCGTGAACCGGTCGCGCGGGAGCATCACCCGGACGTCGAACTCGCGATTGCCCTCGGTATAGTGGGTCGCCACCGTGCCGTCGAGCGCGGTGCGGAGCGTCTGCCCGACCTCGGCCACGCTGAGTCCGAGGTAGCCGGCGCGCTCGCGATCGAGGGCCACGGCGAGCTGCGGGCTCGCCTCTTCCGTGGACGCCTCGAGGTTCTCGAGGCCGGGAATGCCCGTGAGCCGCGCCATCACCACCTGCCCGATCCGCTGGAGCTCGCCGAGGTCGTCGCCGAGGATGTTGACCGCGACGTCCGAGCCGGCGGTGGAGGTCCGGAGGCCGCGGATGCGCGGCGGGCGGACGAAGACGCGCGCGCCGGCGTAGCCGCGCTCGTCGATCCGCCGCTGGAGCTCGCGCACCCATTCGTCGGCGCTCATCTCCCGCTCGGACACGGGCACGAGGCGGATGTCCATCGAGCCGCGGCCGGACCGGTTCGCGGTCGAGCCGCCGAAGAGGAAGCCCCCGGCCGTGACGAAGACGTTCTCGACGTGCGGCATCTCGCCCACCATCGCCTCGAGCTCGGTGGCGATGGCGTTGGTCTGCTCGGGCGTGCCCCCGGGCGGGAGCGCGATGAACACGCCGATGCCGCCGTCATCCACCTGCGGGAGGAACTCGGTCGGAAGGTTGCGGGTCAGGAACAGCGCTCCCGCGAGCGCCGCGACGGCGCCGCCGAGCACCCACCACCGGTACGCGAGGGTGCGGCGGGCGAGGTCGCGGTACCCTTCGCGCATGCGGGTCACGGCGCGGTCGAAGGCGACGAGCGGCGGGAACCGGTCGAGCCGGCTGCTCCGGTTCACCTTGCCGAGCTGCGCCGCGAGCATCGGCACGAGGGTGAGCGCCACGCCGAGCGAGACCGCGATCGCGAACGACACGGTGAGCACGAGCTCGGTGAAGAGGAGTGCCGCGAGCCCGCTCACGAGCAGGAACGGCAGCACCGCCGCGAGGTTCGTCGTGGTGGAGGCGACGACGGCGCTCGCCACCTCGGCGGCGCCGGCGTGCGCGGCCTCGACCGCGTCGGGGGTGTCCTCCTCGCGCTTCCGGAAGATGTTCTCGAGCATCACGATCGAGTTGTCGAGCAGGAGCCCGACCCCGAGCGCGAGGCCGCCGAGCGACATGATGTTGAGCGTGAGGTCGGCGAGCCCCATCAGCACGAACGTCGCCAGGACGGCGAGCGGAATCGAGATCCCGATGATGAACGTCTTCCGGAGCGACTGCAGGAAGAGCAGCACCACGATCATGGCGAGCAGCGCGCCGAAGAGCGCGGCGTCGCGGACCGAGTTGACCGAGTTGCGGATGAAGTCCGCCTGGTTCTGGATGACCCGGTATTCGAGATCGGCGGGCACGTAGGCGCTCGCGCGGAGCGACTCGAGCTTCTCGTTCACCCCTTCGGCGACGGCGACGGTGTTGGCGTCCGGCTGCTTCCGGAGCGACACCTTGACCGCCGGGACGCCGTTGAGCCGGGCCCAGAGCCGCTGCTCCTGGTGGGTGTCCGCCACCGACGCGACTTCCGAGAGCGGCACGCGCCGGCCGCCGCCCACGTCGAGCAGCACCGCGCGGATGTCCTCGACCGAGCGGAACTTTCCTTCGGTCTTGCCGACGAGCTCGCGCTCGAGCGACGCCACCCGTCCCGCGGCCACGTCCTGGTTCGCGGCCCGGAGCGCGGTGATGACCTGCGAGACCGTGATGCCGTACGACTGGAGCCGTTCCTGGTCGAGCACCACCTGCACCTCGCGCACGAGCCCGCCGGACACGTCCACCGAGGCGACGCCCTCGACGGTGAGCAGCTGCGGACGGAGCCGGTCCTCGATCCAGGTGCGGAGCGAGACGAGGTCCCGCGTGTCCGACGAGAACGCCACCTCGTACACCGGAATCTGCGACGGGTCCGACTTCCGGATCGTGGGCGGCTCGACCTCCTCCGGCAGCTGCGACCGGGCGCGGTTCAGCGCCGTCGAGGCGTCCTGGAGGGCAAAGTCGATGTTGGTCCCGTAGCTGAAATCGAGGTTGACGCCGACGCGCCCTTCCTGGATCTCCGTCTCGAGGCGGGTCAGGTTCTCGGTGGTGGAGAGCGCCGCCTCGAGTGGCTTGGCCACGGTCTCCTCGAGGACGCCCGGCTCGACGCCCGGATTCTCCACGCTGACGCGGACCTGCGGATAGACGATGCGCGGCAGGAGGTCGAGCGGCAGCTGGCCGACGAAGACCGTCCCCATCACGAGGATCACCGCGACGAGCATCACCGTGCCGATCGGCCGGTTGATCGCCCAGCTCGGCAGGGCGCTCCGGCGGGGCGGGCCGCCCGGTCCGTGTTTCTGGCTCATCGGCTGCCTCCCGGGGCCGCGGGCGGGGCCGCCTGCCCTCCGGCCGAGGTCCTCGCTTCGGGCGCCACGAGTGCGGGCGCATCCACGATCCGCACCGCGGCGCCGTCCTTGAGCGTCGTGACGCCCGCCACCGCGACGGTGTCGCCCGCCGCGAGCCCGTTCGTGATCTCGACCCGGCCCTGGTACACGCCGCCCCGCTCCACCCGCCGCCGATTGGCGCGCCCGGCGCTGATCACGAAGGCCGCCGAGCCGGCCGCATCCTCGACGAGCGACCCGGCCGGCACCAGGAGCACGCCGTCGCGGGGATCGAGCCGGAGGGTCACTCGGGCGAGGAAGCCCGGTCGGGCCTCCCGGGCGGCCGCGCCCGTCAGCACGACCTCGACCGGCACGAGGCGGGTGGTCGGGTCTCCCGCCGGGAAGATGCGCCGGATCCAGCCGGGGAGGCTCCGGCCCGGGAGGGCGTCGA
>DASUXZ010000013.1:0-3360 GCA_036377655.1 Gemmatimonadales bacterium | reverse complement strand
TCCTCGCCCGTCGCGCGCGGGCCGTCCTGCTCCACCGGGACGAGGTGCTGCGGATCAGGCGCGCGCTCGCGGTGCCGGGGCCCGCGGCCCGCGGCACGCACGCGAGGGTGGCGGAGCGCGGGATCCCCTGGCCGGTTGACTCGCCGAGCGGCGCTTCCCTAGGTTAGGGCTCCCGATTCACTCCGGAGCCCTGGTGCTGCTGCTCGTTCCCCGATGGATCCAGTCCGTCGCCGAGTTCTTCTCGGTGGAGGCGGACGCGCTGCTCAGGGTCGGGGCCCGGATCCTCGCCATCTGGGTCCTCGCATGGGCCATCGTCCAGGTGGTGAACCTCATCGCCCGGCGCATCGAGAAGGTGGTGGACGACGGCAACGACCTCGTCACCACCGACCGGGAAAAGCGCGGCCGCACCATCTCGCAGCTGCTCCGGAACGTGGGGCGCGTGGTGGCCATCCTCCTCGCCATCCTGCTCACGATCCAGGTCTTCATGCCGATCGGCCCGGTCCTCGCCGGGTTCGGCATCCTCGGCCTCGCCGTGTCGTTCGGCGCGCAGAGCCTCGTCAAGGACATCATCTCCGGGTTCTTCATGCTCGTCGAGCACCAGTTCGGCGTCGGCGACGTCATCGAGGCCGGGGGGAAGTCGGGGACCGTCGAGCGCATGACGCTCCGCGTGGTCGTGCTGCGGGACCTCCAGGGGCGGGTGCACATCATCCCGAACGGCGAGATCAAGAGCGTCACCAACATGACCGCCGGCTGGGCGCGGGCCGTGGTCGACGTCGGCATCGGGTACGCGGCGGACCTGGACCGCGCGCTCACCGTGGTGCGGGACGAAGCCGCGAAGTTCGAGCGGGATCCCGAGTGGAAGCCCAAGCTCGACGGGCCGCTCGAGGTGCCGGGCGTCGAGCAGCTGAGCGACAGCGCGGTGATCATCCGCGTGCTCATCCGCACCATGGCCGGCCAGCAATGGGGGGCCGCCCGCGAATTCCGCCGCCGCATCAAGCTCCGGCTCGACCAGGAAGGGATCGAAATCCCCTTCCCGCAGCGCCGCGTGCACGTCACCGTGGACCGCAACGCCACCGAGGCGGACATCGAGCAGGCCGCGGCCGGGGCGGGGGGCGCATGACGCTCCGCTTCTACAACACCCTCACCCGGAGCGTCGAGCCCTTCACCCCGATCACGCCGGGCCGCGTCTCGTTCTACACCTGCGGGCCCACCGTCTACAACTTCGCCCACATCGGGAACTTCCGGACGTTCCTCTTCCAGGACCTGCTCCGGCGCTGGCTCGAGCGGCGCGGGCTTGAGGTCCTGCACGTCATGAACCTCACCGACGTGGACGACAAGGTGATCAAGGGCGCGGGCGCGGCCGGCCAGCCGATCTCGGAGTTCGTGCTCCCCTACATCGACGCCTTCCACGCGGACCGCCGCTACCTCCGGATCCGCGACGCCTCGGTGTACCCGCGGGCCACCGATTTCGTCCCGCAGATGGTGGCGCTCGTCGAATCGCTCCTCGCCAAGGGCATCGCCTACCGGAGCGACGACGGCTCCGTGTACTTCGCGATCGCGCGGTTCCCGGCGTACGGCCGGCTCTCGCGCCTCGACACGCGCGAGCTCAAGGCCGGCGCGAGCGAGCGGGTGAGCGCCGACGAATACGCCAAGGAGGACGCCCGCGACTTCGTGCTGTGGAAGGCGGCGCGCCCCGAGGACGAGGCGGTCGGCGCGGCGTGGGACGCGCCGTTCGGGCGGGGACGGCCGGGGTGGCACCTCGAGTGCTCGGCCATGGCGCTCGACATCCTCGGGCGCGCGTGGGGCCAGGAGGTGCTCGACATCCATGCGGGCGGCGTCGACCTGATCTTCCCGCATCACGAGGACGAGATCGCGCAGAGCTGCGCCCACACCGGCCGGGACCACTTCGCCCGGGTCTGGATGCACGGCGAGTTCATGACGATGTCCGGGACGAAGATGTCGAAGCGGTTCGGCAACTTCCTCACGGCGCGGGACCTGCGCGAGGAAGGCGTCGATGCCGGCACCGTTCGCCACCTCGTCTTCAACACCCATTACCGCCAGCCACTCGACTGGAGCGACGAGTCACTCGCCCATGCCCGGGAGGGCTCGCGCCGCCTCGGCGAGACGCGGGACCGGATCCGCGAGGCGGCGTCGGCGGGGGAGGTCGAGAGCGCCGAGTTCGCGGCCGCGGCGGCGGCCTTCGAGGGCGCCTTCTCGGAGGCGCTCGACGACGACCTCAACGCCCCGCGGGCGCTCGCCGCGCTCTTCGTCTTCGCGCGCGAGGCCAACCGGCTCCTCGACGAGGGGCATCGCCCGGGAGCCGGCGCGCTCGGCGTCCTCGACCTCGCGGATGCGGTGCTCGACGTCATGCCGTCGGGAAGCAGCCGGATCGGGGTGGCCGCGGGCACTGGCGGTCGGGACCCGGCCGGGGAGCTCGCCGATCGACCCCCCGCGGACCCGGAGGAGGCAGGCCGCTGGGCGGTGGCCTGGGCGGGGCGCCGCAACGAGGCGAAGGCCGCGCGCCGCTACGCGGAGGCGGACCGGATCCGGGACATGCTCCGCGGGCACGGCTTCGAGCTCCGGGACACCCGCCAGGGGAGCGAGGTCGTGCGGCTGGAGGGGCCGGCGAGGGCCGGCTGAGCCTTCGGACGGCGGTCCCGGTTCGGCGGGCCGGAGCCCGATGCAACCCTCGTACCGGGTCCCGTTGACCTTTCGCAAGTCCCCAACTATCATAGGAGTCTGTCTTTTTCCGCGTGTTTTCCCGAAGACCTCGGGGAGGCTCGCTGACGTAGCTCAATTGGCAGAGCAGCTGATTTGTAATCAGCAGGTTAGGGGTTCGATTCCCCTCGTCAGCTCGGATGGCGTCGGGGCGGGGACGTGCTCCGCGTCGGTGCAGGCAGTCGGGCCCGGCAAGGCGGTCGGGATGCAGTTCCGGTGGGGTGGCCGAGTGGCTAATGGCAGCAGACTGTAAATCTGCCGGGCTCTGCCCTACGTAGGTTCGAATCCTACCCCCACCATGCGGGCGCGGGTGTAGCTCAGTTGGTAGAGCATCAGCCTTCCAAGCTGAGGGTCGCGGGTTCGAGTCCCGTCGCCCGCTTTCAGGGTCGCTCGCGTAGCTCAGTCGGTAGAGCGCATCCTTGGTAAGGATGAGGTCACCGGTTCAATCCCGGTCGCGAGCTTGGGCAGGACGTCGTCAGGTCAGAACACGAATCGATTTCAGGGGCAACCATGGCGAAGGCAAAATTCGAGCGGACGAAGCCGCACGTGAACGTCGGGACGATCGGGCACGTGGACCACGGGAAGACGACGCTGACGGCGGCGATCACGCAGATCCAGGCGGCGCAGGGGCTGGCGCAGAAG
>DASUXZ010000012.1:0-6080 GCA_036377655.1 Gemmatimonadales bacterium | reverse complement strand
TGAGAAGGGCTCAAGTATGTGCGCGGGAAATATATACGGCCGAGAAGGCGACGGCCGCCGTCGCGGCGGTGGCGTAGACGACTTCCGCGCGGAAGAGCCCATCGGCCGCGAGCACCGCGCCGAGCGAGCCCAGCGCCACCGAGACGATGAAGCCCGCGCCCCGGCGTCGAGACCCTTCGGCGCCCGGCGCCGTCGGAGGTCGTAGCAGCGGGACGATCGAGAGGAGCATCGCCCCCGCCGCGCCCCCGCTTTCGTGGGCGAACGCCGCCATCCACGCGCCGGCCGCCGCAAGCAGGTCCGGCCGGCCGGCCATCGCGGCGCCCCATGTGCCGAGCACGCCGAGCGGCACCGCGACCGTGCGCCACCCCTCGATGCCGGCCGGAAGCCCTTCGGCGCCGATGCGCAGCAGGAGCGCGGCGCCGATCGGTGCGAGCCACGGGCCCGGCACGACCCGGTGCAACGGCCAGGGTGCCATGAACCCGAGCGCTGCCGCCGCGATGGCGGGAAGGAGGAGCGCCTGCGCAGCGGTGCTGAGCGGTGCCTCGGACAGCGCATCGGTCGAGAGCCCGGTCGAACCGGCGATCACCTGCAGGTAATAGCCGGCGAATCCGAGCGCGCCGGCGGCGAGCACGGGGAGCACGGGAAGGGCCCTCGATCCCTCCCCTCTCGACAGTGCCTGCGCCGCGATTGCCGCGAGCACGGCGCCGCCGAACACGAGATGCACGTGCGGTCCCGCGATCGCGAGCGCGCCACCGACGGCGAGTGCCGCGATCCATCCCGATCGTCCCCGGATCGCATGGCGCACGTCGCGTTCGGCTCGGCCCTGGCGTGCGAGAGCCCTCGCGAACGCAAGGCACGCTGAACCGGCGAGCGCGGCTCCTCCCGCGATGGCCACGGTCGCGGCGAGCGCGCCGGGCCAGCCCGCAGTCCTCGCGAGGGGAAAGAGCGCCAGCGTCATCCCTGCGGCGGAGCAAGCGGCGAGTCCGCTGCCGAGCCTGGGAGCGATGCCGCCCGGATTCCGCCATGCAAGCAATCCGGCGGCAGCGGCGAGCGTGGCGCCGAGGATCTCGAGCGCCGCGTCGATCCGGAGGGAAGCAGGCGGCAGCGATCCCACCCAGAGCGGATCGGCCGTGCCCGCGAGCGGTAACCGCAGCGCCACGCGAACGCCGGCGGCGCCGAGGCCGAACGCGATCGCGCCGAGCCAGGCGGCACGGCGCGAGAATCCGGAGGCAAGAGCCCCCGCGACGCCGAGCGCGACCGGGAGCAGCAGGGAGAGGATGGACGGCATGGGCGTGGAGTCTATCGAGTACCGGCGTGCCTGCAAAACGAGGACGCCCTCCGGTGGTCCGGAAGGCGTCGTCGGGCGCAAGGGAGTGTGTGTGCGGTGGTCAGCCGCGGCGCCGTCGCTTCAGTCGTGCAGCGCCGATTCCGGCGAGCCCCGTGGCGAGCAGGGTCATCGAGACCGGCTCGGGTGTCGTAGTCGTCGGCATCGCCATCGTGCCGCCGGGCGTGTTTCCGCCCGGTGGTGTGTAGGGCTGGTTCGGAAGCGCGGGCGCCGACTGCTCCGGCGGCGGGATCGTGATGCCTCCGCCCGGCGGGTCGGTGAGCGGCATGTGCGGCGGGCCGCCCAGCGGATTGCCGTTGCCCCCCGAAGCGATGAAGTAGGCCGCGAGGCCGGCGAGCGACGCGCCGCCTGCGATCGCCACGAGCTTCGGGGCTTCGGTGCTGTCCGACTCTTCCGCCGCGGCCGCCGCCTGGGCGCGCAGCTCGGCGTGGAGCGAGTAGAAGAAGGTTCCGTCGCGCTGGAACACGACGGGCCCTTCGGCCGCAAGTGGCCGGGCTCCGAGAGCGAGGGAGAGCATCGCGAGCGCGATGATCGTGCGGGCACGCATGGGACGACTCGCCGGTTGAGGGTGACGCCCTGTCCTAAGCAACGGGCGGGCCACCCTCGTGACAAACGTCACACCAAGGCCGTAAATGGTGAGGAGGCAACCGGATAGGCGACAGGTCCAACCTTGTTTCGAGGTCCCCGCCGGGCTTCCCGCCTGCGGAGGCCCGACGCAGCCGCCCCGCCGGTCGTGGCGATCGTGCAACGGCTCGGCATCGCGGCTAGAATACGAAGTCCACCGGAACCCGAGGAATATCGATGCTCCGTCCGACCTGCCTCCTTCTGGGCGCCATTCCGGTCGCCCTGACCCTCGCCGCCGCGCCGGGGAGCGCGCAGGCGCCTGCCGATGGCGGCACCCCTGTCGCGGTCGAGATCAGGGAGTGGACGGTGCCGTGGGAGCGGACCCGGCCGCGCGATCCCTACCTCGACGCGCGGGGCCGCGTCTGGTTCGTCGGGCAGGCGGGGAACTACATCGCCTATCTCGATCCCGGGGCGAACGATTTCATGCGCTTCGAGATCGACTCCGGCACGCATCCCCACAACCTGATCGTCGACCGGAACGGCGCCGTCTGGTATGCCGGCAATCGCAACGGGATGATCGGGAAGCTCGACCCCGCCACGGGCACCGTCACCCGCTATCCGATGCCGCCCGAGATCCGCGATCCGCATACGCTGGTCTTCGACGAGGCAGGCGACATCTGGTTCACGGCGCAGCAGTCCGGCTACGTCGGACGCCTGGCGACCCGGACCGGCAAGGTGGACCCGATCAGGGTTCCGACGGCGAGCTCCCGCCCCTACGGCATCGTCGTCGGCCCGAACGGCACCGTCTGGTTCAACGAGTTCGGCGTGAACAAGCTGGCATCGATCGACCCGGCGACGCTCGCCGTCGCGGAATACGCCCAGCCGAATGAGCGGACACGCGGGCGGCGCATCGCCGCCGCGGCGGACGGATCGATCTGGTACGTGGATTATTCGCGCGGGATGCTCGGCAGGTTCGATCCGGGGAGCCGGCGGTTCGAGGAATGGCAGAATCCGGGCGGGGTGAACTCGATGCCGTACGCCATGGCGATCGACGCGAAGAACCGGCTCTGGTTCGTCGAGTCGGGCACGCGGCCGAACCATCTCGTCGGGTTCGATCCCGCCACGAAGCGATTCTTCAGCCGGACCGGGTTCGGCCCGGAGGCGAACACGGTGCGGCACATGTATTACCACGCGCCGACCAACACCCTCTGGTTCGGCACCGACGCCGGAACGATCGCCCGGGCGTCACTTCCCGACTGATGCCCCTCAGGGGAGAGCGGTCGCGGCCGGTGTCCGCCGGGCGATGGTCAGCTCTCCCGCCCGCTGGAGCTCGAACCCGCGGCCGTCCATCGCTGCATGGAACGGCGTGGCACCGTCCGGGAACCAGGGTGGCCCGTGCAGCTCGATCACGAGCAGCTCCACCCGGTCGAGCCACTCGCACGGTCCGCTGAAGATCTCGGCCTCCGCCCCCTCCACGTCCATCTTGAGGATCGAGATGCGGTCGCGTCCCGACCGTGCGAGGAGTGCCGGGACGTCGGTCGCGACCAGCGCCCCTTCCCTTTCCGCCTCGCATTCCTCGACCGTGCGCGCCCACTCGCGGCCGGCGCCCCGGGTCCGCTCGGTGAGCACGAGATGCGCGGGGCGCGACCAGACGGCGGACCGGACGAGCGTCACCTGCTGGCCGTACGGTGCGAGGTTCCGGGCGAGGAGGTCGAAGTTGCCGGGATCCGGCTCGACCGCGACGAGCGCCGCCGCGGGAAACCGGGTGGCGAAGTACGCCGACGAATAGCCGACGTTGGCGCCGCAGTCGATGATGAGGGACGCGTCGCGGACGTCGTCGAGGGGGGCGTACTCGCGCTCGACGAAGATCTGGTGGAAGACGCGCAGGTCGGTGCTCCCTGCGCGGGCGAGGAGAGGGAACCTGGCGAGGCGGCTGGTGAGGACGAGCGGCGTTCCGTACGGGATCCGCGGGCTCCGCGCGACCGCGATCCGCCACCGGATCCACGATGCAACACCGAGCGCTCCGACGGACGATGCGCGATAGCGGGTGCGCGGCCGGAGCCGCCGCCGGAGCGCGTGGAACCACGTCATGAGATGGAGCGTACCGGGCTCGAACCGGTGACCCCCTGCTTGCAAAGCAGGTGCTCTCCCAACTGAGCTAACGCCCCGCGCGAGACAAGATAACCAGCGCTCCGGAGCGACGGCACCGGTCCGGCACGCTCAGGCGACGGCGGCGATGAGCTCCGGGCCGTCGTTCGCCGGGGAGTTCACGGCGGTCGACACCGGCGTCGCGACGAGGAGGTCGTCCGGCGCCGGGCAGAGGAGCGGCATCACCGCGTCCACCGGGTGCCGCACGTCGAGCCAGGTGGCGCGATCGCCCCCGCTGATGATCACCGGCATCCGCTCGTGCACCGGGCGCAGGACCGCGTTGCAGGTGGTGGTGACGATCGTGCAGCTCTCGACCGGCTCATTCCCCGCCGGCGCCCATCGTTCCCAGAGTCCGGCGAAGGTGAGGAGGCCGCCGTCGGCGCGGCTGAACCAGAACGGCTGCTTCGGCCCCTTCCCCCGCGATTGCCATTCGTAGAACCCGTCCGCGAGGACGAGGCAGCGTCGCTTCGCGAGGGCGCTCCGGAAGGAGGGCTTCTCGCGCAGCGTTTCCGCGCGCGCGTTGATCATCCGGTTGCCGATGGATGCATCCCTGGCCCACGCCGGGATCAGCCCCCACCGGAGCTCGACCGGGCGCACCTCGCCGTCCTCCATCCGCACCGCCCAGACGGATTGCGTCGGGGCGATGTTGAATCGCGGATGCAGCGGCAGGCGGCGCGTCCAGCCCCACTCGATCGACACGAGCTCCCCGTCGATCCTGAGGGTGAAGCGCCCGCACATGCCTAGCGGAGGCTGTCGGCGGGATCGGCGCCGGCGGCTTCGATCACGCCGCACGCGACCGGGTCGCCGGCGTTGCCGGACGGCTGCGAGCTGTAGTCGTCGCGTCCTGCATGCACGATCACGGCCGCGCCGTCGGCGTCGAGGAGCGGGAGCTCGCCGAAGAGGCTTCCGGCCGCCGTGGTGCCCTCCACGGATCCCGCGCTGTCGCTTCCGATCGTCACATTGGGCAGATCGCCGGCGTGCGGCCCCTGGGGGTTGGCCGACCCGTGCTGCCGGTCGGTGGGGTTCCAGTGGCTCCCCGCAGCGGAGAACGCCGGCTCGCAACGCCCCGTCTGATGGAGGTGCAGGCCGTGCTCGCCGGGGGCGAGCCCCTGGAGCCGTCCCGCCACCGCGATCCCGGAGCCGCTCTCGGTGAGCGTGAGCGTGCCGAGCTCGCGTCCCGATGCGTCCCGCAGGGTCGCCGTCGCCGATGCCATGCGGCGTGACTCCGGGCTCGCCGCCGTGTCCTGGCCGGCGGCGTCCGTGCCCGGGCGCTCGCTCCCGGGGGAGCATGCCGCGATGGCCATCGCGGCGAGGAATCCGGCCCTTTGCGTATATGCGTTCATGCGACCTCCGATGGTCGTCCTGATGCTGGGTGAACCCGGCCGCGGTGGGTTACCTTCCGGAACTCCGGCCCTGGCCCGCATGCCGAGCGACTACGAAATCGACGAGCTGCAGCGACTGATCCGCGTCACCGCGACCGGCCATCTCACCGATGCCGACTTCCTCGAGCAGCGGGTCCGGCTGCGCGACGATCCCGCCTTCGATCGTGACTTCTCCTTCCTCGTGGACCTGCGGGCCGTCACCGAGGTGAGCCTCTCGGCCCAGGTGGTGGCGCGCCTTGCGCGGGACCCGATCTCCGCGCCCGGCGTTCGCCGGGCGCTCGTCTTTCCGCCGGCCGGGCCCGGCAGCGACGAGCCCGAGCCGCATGCGTTCGGGCTCGGCCGCGTGTTCCAGACGATCGCGGCGCTCCGCGGAGAGGACGTCGAGGTCTTCATGCACCTCGGCGACGCCGAGCGGTGGCTTGCCGGCGGCCGCGACTGACCTACTGCACCCCCGCCACGTCCTTTCCCTGATCGAAGACGATGTCCACGGGAATGTCGGCCTCGCGCAGGCGGGCGAGGTCGGCCTCGAGCGCCGGAGTCATCCGGCCGTACTGGTCCATGAAGGCCGTGACGCCGTCGTAGTCGCCGTCACCCTGGAGGGTGAGGATCTTCGCGGAGAGGGCGTTCATCGCCTCGCGCAT
>DASUXZ010000011.1:0-9342 GCA_036377655.1 Gemmatimonadales bacterium | reverse complement strand
GCGCGCGGCCGGGCCGGGAATCGAAGACGGCTGGCTGCTCTTCCTCGATGGGAGACAGGTGGACATCGGCGTGCTCGGCACCGCGTCACTCGAGCAGCTTCCGGTCGATCTCGTGGCGATCGATTCCATCGTCTTCACGAGCGCGGCGGCGGTCGTCGCCGGATCGTTCGCCGGCCGCGGACACGTGCACGTTCACACCCGCCGGCCGCAGAATGACGGGTTCTCCGCCCGCGGCCGGCTCGGCTTCGGCTCGGAGACGGGCGACCCCGGCCCGTTCGTCTTTCTCCCGGGCGGCAGGACCAACCGCGACCGCTATGGCCACGAGTCCGCCGCCGAAGCGAGCGTCCGGAAGGGCGCATGGTACGCCACGGCGGCGTACCTCGCGAGCGTGCACCTGCCGACCGACCCGCTCGTCCTTCCGCGCATGCAGGCGGCCGCGGCGCTCACGCCGCGCATCGAGCGCATCGCACCGTCCATCCGGCTCGGCCGGGATGGCGCCGCGGGGGGACACCACCTGGTCGCCGGCGTGAGCCGGATCGACGACTGGGCTCGCATCGAGCTCGCCGGCCTCGAGCTTCCATCGCGCGTGACGCACGCGCATGCGAGCGCCGCCGGCGCGTTCGCGCTCCCGCGCTTCGAGCTCGCGTACCGTGCGGGATCGAGCCGAGCGCGCCTCGATTCGCGGCCAGAGGCCACGGCGCCCCGGCTCGACCTGACCTGGCGGACGACGCGAGCGAGCGTGGAGGCGCGGACGCCGGGCGGCTCGCGTCGCGCGGGAATCACGTTCGTGCACCGTGACGTCACCGAAGACGGGGCGTCTCCGCTCGGAGATGGGTCCGACCTGGGCGGCTACGTGACGATCGACCTGCAGCCGGCGGCAACGATATCCCAGCAGGTCGCCGCGATGCTGACGGGGCACCGGAACGGAATGGAGGGTGGTGTCGTCGTGCGGAATGCCGTCGAGACTCGCGCGGGCGTCGTGTCGCTCTCGATCTCGGGATCGCGGGGCCGTGCGCTCTCCGAGCGGGGATTCGTCGATCTCCTGCTCCGGGACGGCCGATGGCTCGAGGACGCGGGGCTCGAGGCCACCCTCCCTTCGGGCGATGCGATCGTTCGCGAGGGAGGCATCGAGGCGGGGTGGCGCCGCGACGCGGGCCGCGCGGGCTTCACCGCGACGCTCTTCCTGCGGGCAGTGGACGGCGCCCTCACCGCCGAGCACGACCTCGGCTGGGATCCGCTGTTCCGGGCGTGGCGGGGCCCGTTCACGGTGCGTGCCGCATCGGGCCGCATGATCGGCGCCTCGGCCTCCGCCCGGCTCGCGGTGTCCCGCGTGCTCGAGCTTTCGGCCGACTGGCACGTCGCCGGAGCCCGGGGGGACACGGCGTTCCGTGACGCCGCCGCTGCGTTCCCGGTGCATCGTGCACTCGCCGGCGCCAGCTGGCGACCCGACGTGAGCTTCGGCCTCGGCGGCGCGATCGAATTCGAAAGCGGCCGGCGGTGGCCCGGGTACGATCGCCCGGACGATGCGGCCGGAAAGCTCCACCCGGGCGTGGGCGCTCGCGCCACGGCCTCGCTCACCGCCTGGAAGACCTTCCTCGGCGGCCGCCTCCGCGGCCAGGCCGTGGCGCGCAACCTTGCGGGCGACCGCGTCATCCTCCATCCGGAAGGGAGCGGGAGCGGGCTCGCGTTCCTTTTCCTGCTCGGCGGCACCCTCTGACCGAGCTTGTTGCGGCGTCCCGCAGGCGGCACATTTAGCCCATGGATCCCTTCTACCAGCGGCTCGTGGCCGCGCTCACCCCCGCCTACACCATCGAGCGCGAGCTCACGGGTGGCGGGATGAGCCACGTCTACCTCGCGACCGAGCAGGCGCTCGGCCGGAAGGTCGTGGTGAAGGTGCTTCCACCCGATCTCGCCGCCGGGGTGAACCGCGAGCGGTTCCGCCGCGAGATCCACCTGGCGGCGCAGCTCCAGCACCCGCACATCGTGCCGCTCCTCACCGCCGGCGAGGACGGAGACCTCCTCTACTACACGATGCCCTTCGTGAGCGGCGAGTCGCTCCGGATCCGGCTCGAGGAGCGCGGCCGGCTCCCGGTGAAGGACGTCGTGCGGCTCCTCACCGACATCGTGGACGCACTCGCCTACGCGCACGCGCACGGGGTCGTGCACCGCGACATCAAGCCCGGCAACGTGCTGACCCAGCGGAGCCACGCGCTCGTCACCGACTTCGGTGTGGCGAAGGCGCTGAGCGCGGCGCTGCCCCAGGCGCACGCGACGACGAGCGGCCTCGCGATCGGCACCCCCGCCTACATGGCGCCCGAACAGCTCGCCGCCGATCCGGCCGCCGACCACCGCGTCGATCTCTACGCCGTGGGACTCCTCGCGTACGAGCTGCTGACCGGCGAGGCCCCGTTTGCCGGTCCGTCGCCGACGGCGACGATGGCGGCGCAGCTCACCCGCGACCCGCCGCCGATCGCGGAGCAGCGGCCCGACGTGCCGCCCGAGCTCGCCGCGATCATTCACGATTGCCTCGCCAAGGATCCCGACCGGCGGCCCGCGACGGCCGAGGCGCTGCTCGCGCGCCTCGAGGAGCTTCCCGGGGCCGCGTTCACGCCCACGCGGCCCGTCGAGTCGCGGCGCGCTGCGGTCGGGGTGCGGCGCGCGGGGCTCATTGCCGGGGGCGCGACGGCGCTCGTGCTCGTCGGCGCCCTCCTGAGCAGCCAGCTCGCCAGGAGCGACGGCATCGACATCGAGCTCGATTCGCTGCCGCCGGTGCTCGCCGGCGACAGCGCGGAGCCGATGGCCCTCGAGGATGCGGCCGAGGCGCCCGCCGCCGGATCCCCGGCGGCGGCACAGGTGCTCACCCGCGCCGACTCGCTCGCCATCGCGGAAGCGGTCCAGCGCCGCCTCGCGCGCGAGAATGCGCGCCGCCCGGCCCCGGCGACGCCGACCGAGCGCGACTCGATCGAGGCCGTGGTCGCGCGCGTCGTGACGGACTCGCTGCTCGAGGTGAGCATGATGAAGCTCGACGAGCGGCTGAGCCAGGTCCGCGGCCTCGAGGGACGCATCTTCACGATGATCCCGCCGGAGGCGGCGCGCACCTGGAGCTGGTCGGGACCGCGACCGGTGGCGATCGTCCCGGTCTCGGGCACCGGGCGCTACGCGGATGCGGAGCGGATGGCGGCCGACACGCTGCGCCGCCTGCTCGCGCGCTCCCGCCGCCTCCAGCCGCTCCCGGCCGGCGCGATGCAACACGGGGGGCAGGGCGAGATGGTCGTGACGATCCGGATCGAGCCCCGCTCGGGCGATTCGGTCGCCACGCAGCTCGAGCTCATCGACCCGCTCGCCGCGCCGAGTCTCGTGCACCGGATGGTGCGCGGCAAGCCGGCGCCCGCGAACGAGCCGCTTCGCGGCATCGGCGAGCTCGCGGCGACCGCCGTCACGACGCTCACGCAGATGAGCCGCGGACCGCGGGGAGGGCAGTCGGTCCGCGTCGAGGTGCCCGAGGCCCCGCAACCGCCGGCCACCGACCGCTAGCCGTCCATCTCCAGCTTCAGGAAGCCATGCGCCGACTTGCCCGCACGACGCTCGCGCTGCTGCTCGCCCTCGTTCCGGGTGCGGTGGCGGCACAGGGGCGCACGATCGCCGATGCCTATCGCGCCGATGCCGACCGGATCATCGACGCGGCCCTCGGCGACAGCGCGGCCTGGCAGAAGCTCGCCCGGCTCACCGACACCTTCGGCCCGCGACTCAGCGGCTCGGAGAGCCTCGAGCGCGCCATCGACTGGATCCTTGCGGAAATGCGCCGCGAGGGGCTCGACGCCGTGCGCGGCGAGCCGGTCCTGGTGCCGCACTGGGTGCGCGGCGACGAATCCGCCGAGCTGACGAGCCCGCGCCGCCAGCCGCTCGCGATGCTCGGGCTCGGCATGAGCGTCGCGACGCCGCCGGAGGGCATCGAGGCGCCGGTGCTCGTGGTCTCGAGCTTCGACGAGCTCGACCGGCGCGCGGCCGACGCGCGGGGGAAGATCGTCGTCTACGACGTCCCCTTCACGAACTACGGAGAGACCGTCCGCTACCGGACGGCCGGCGCCTCGGCGGCGGCGCGGCATGGGGCGGTCGCGGCGCTCGTGCGCTCCGTCGGCCCCGTATCGCTCTACACGCCGCATACCGGCACGATGAGCTACGACACGACTGCGCCGCGGATTCCCGCCGCGGCGATCACGGTCGAGGATGCGATGCTGCTCCACCGCCTCCAGGATCGCGGAGAGACGGCCAGGGTCCGCCTCCGGATGGGTGCGAGGACGCTGCCGGACGCGCAGTCGCGAAACGTCGTCGCCGAGGTGAGAGGCAGCGAGCGGCCCGAGGAGGTCGTCGTGCTCGGCGGGCACATCGATTCCTGGGACGTGGGGCAGGGGGCGATGGACGACGGTGCGGGGTGCGTGGTCGCCTGGGAGGCGGTGCGGCTCATCCGGAAGCTCGGCCTCACGCCGCGCCGGACGATCCGCGTCGTGCTCTGGACGAACGAGGAGAATGGCCTGCGCGGGGGGACCGCGTACCGGGACGCGCACCGCGACGCCGTGGACCGGCACGTCCTCGCGATCGAGTCGGACAACGGCGTGTTCACGCCGTCGGGCTTCGGCTTCACCGGATCCGAGGAGGCGCGGGCCCGGGTCGCCGAGATCGCCACGCTCCTCCGGCGGATCGGCGCGGACACGATCAGCGCGGGGGGCGGCGGCGCGGACATCGGTCCGCTCATGCAGCTCGGCGTCCCCGGAATGAGCCCGTCGGTCGACGGGTCCCGGTATTTCTGGTATCACCACTCGCATGCCGACACGATCGACAAGCTCGATCCGCGCGACATGGGGCTCGTGACGGCGGCGCTCGCCGTGATGGCCTACGTCGTGGCGGACCTTCCCGAGCCGCTTCCGCGCTCGGGCGCGAACTGAGGGGCGAAGGAGCGACGATGGCCACGGTCTGGCTCGATGGCGCCTGGCTCGACGGCTCCGAGGCGACGGTCTCGGTGTTCGACCACGGGCTCCTCTATGGCGACGGCGTCTTCGAGGGCATGCGCGTGTACGGCGGCAAGGTCTTCCGCCTCGCCGAGCACCTCGAGCGGCTCTACGACTCCGCCCAGGCGATCCGGCTCGCCATCCCGCTCTCGCGGGAGGAGATGGAGGCGGTCACGCTCGAGGGCATCCGGCGCGCCGGGCTCACCGACGGCTACCTCCGCCACGTCGTCACCCGCGGGGTCGGGGACCTCGGCTTCGATCCGCGGAAGTGCAGCCGGGCAACGGCTTTCATCATCTTCGACACCATCCGGCTCTGGCCGCAGGAGTTCTACGAGCGGGGGCTCCGGGTGGTCACCGCGAGCACGCCGATCCCGCACCGCGAGGCGCTGTCGCCGCGCGTCAAGTCGCTCAACTACCTGCCGCACATCCTCGCCAAGCTCGAGGGCATCGAGGCGGGCGCCGACGAGGTGCTCATGCTCGACAGCGCCGGGACGGTGGCGGAGGGCTCGGGCCAGAACCTCTTCATCGTGAAGCACCGCGTCGTCCGGACGCCCCCGGCCTACGCGGGCATCCTCCGCGGCGTCACGCGCGATGCGATCATCGAGCTCGCGCGCGAGGCGGGGTACGACGTCCGCGAGGAGCCGCTCAACCGCTACGACGTCTATACGGCGCACGAGGCATTCTTCAGCGGGACGGCGGCCGAGGTGGTCTACATCCGCCAGGTGGACGGCCGCGTCGTCGGGAACGGGGAGATCGGCCCGGTCACGCGCGACATCGCCGAGCGCTTCCAGCGGCTCGCCCGCTCCTGACGGTGCGCCCGGCGCTCGCGCTCCTGGTCGACCGCCCCGACGCAGGAGCCGGCCTCGCGGCGGAGATCGGGATGCCGCACGCGCTCCGGCTCGAGCGGCTGCTCGTGGCCCGCGCACTCGCGTCGGCGCGGAGCGCCGGCCTTCCGGCGACCGTCTGGTTCCGCCCTCCCGATGCCCGCGCGGCGATGCGCCAGTGGCTCGGCGAGGAGGTGGACCTCCGTCCGCAGGGTTCGGGGCCGCTCGGCGGCCGGATCGCGGCGGCGGTCGCCGGCGCAGTGCTTCCTTCGGGGTGGCTCGTGCTGCTTCGTCTCGTGCCGGACCTCGATGCCTCGCTCGCGTTCGCGATCGCCGCGCTCGAGGACGTGCCCTACGTGCTCGGGCCGACGACCGACGGCGGCTGCTACCTCGTGGGCGGCCGCGCGCCGGTATTCGCCGCGCTGCGGGACCTCGTCTCGCCGGGCGCCGGCGCGCTCGACGCGCTCCGGACCGGCCTTCGCGCCGGGCGTCACGAGTGGCGCGAATGCGCGGTGCTGCGCGCGATCGAGCGCGCTGCGGATGCGCGAGCGGCGAGGTTGCTCGTGTGACCACTTGACCGTTCGCCATTCGGGGCCACATTACGCCATTCCGTTTTCCGCGAGTCGACTATCGATGGCATGGCGAGTACTGCAGCAGGGAGGGCGGCAGTGGAGTGTCGTTCCTGCGGCAGAGCGGAAGGGCACGTCGCCCCTCTGGTCGCTCGTCCTCGCGTTCCGCGCGGTCGGGGACCGGGGGCCGGGCGTCTGGGCCCCGTACCCGCTCGAATCGCCATCGAAGGCCAGGCTCTTTGCGCAGGCAGAGCGCATCCCTGACGAGAACCTGAGTGCGCTCCTTGCCGAGCGGCTCGGATAGGTGAGCCCGTGGCCCAGCATTTCTCGATTCAGCTCCTTCGCCAGGTCTCCGACACGCTCGCGCAGCTTCGCGGGCGCGAAGTCCAGAACGCCAGCATGCGCTCCGACCTCCGCCAGCTCAAGATCGAGCTCGCGGACGGCTCGGTGGTGCTCGTCGCGCTCGGCGCCGACGAGGCGGGCGACGGGCGGCTCGAAGTGGATGTGGTGCGGATGCCACGGCTCCAGGGCCCCCAGCTCGAAGTCCGATTTGATACGGCCTGAAGCTTGCTCTTCGGGAGTGCCCCGGCGTCCCGAAACGAGCACATCATGACCGATCTCCCGCCGCTCCAGGAGCGGCTCCGCTTCGCCGAATTCACCCTCGATCGCCTGCCGAACGGCCGGTGCCGCGCGCGCGTGGTGCTCACCTGGCAGGAGACCGAACGGTTCGTCGGTGAATCGGAGGGCCTCGCGTCACAGGCCGGCGAGCTCCGCTGCGCGGCACAGGCAACCGTCCTCGCCCTCACCGAGGCGGTGCGGAACTCCCTCACGTTCGAGCTGCTCGGCGTGAAGGCGGTCCGTGCCTTCGATGCGACCGTCGTGATCGTCTCGCTCGCGGTGCAGGGCGACGAGCGCGCCCAGCGGCTCGTCGGCTCGTACCTGACCGATACCGACTTCGCCCGCGGTGCCGCGCTGTCGGTGCTGCACGCCACCAACCGCATCCTGGGCAACCGCTTCTTCATGCGCTGAGGGGTGCAACGGGCCGCGCTGCCCGGGCATCCTTTCCTGCGAATTGCGGCATTCCGCGTCGCCTACAACCCCGAAGATCGTCCGAAGCGCTCGCCGGGGCGAGGATCGTGAAGCGCGCGCCCCTCCCGCAGGTGGCATGCTTCTGGCCCCCTTCGGGACCGGAAATCAGGAAGCCGCATTCCAGCACGCCCGAATCTCCGGCACCGGGCAGTCGATGGTGCCGCGGCCACCGCCTTGTCCGCCGGCGGGCCGGCCAGACCACGAGAGAGGAGACGACATGCATCGCACCGCCGCCATCCTGGCTGCCGTGGCCCTGGCCGGCTGCGCGCGGGGAACGATCCCCGCCGCGCCGGAGCCGACGACAGCCGTGCTCGCCGAACCTTCCGGATCTTCTTCCTCCACGACGGCCAAACGGTCCCGCCGGACGCCTGCCGGCGACTCGTCGGCGTCCGCCATCGATGCGGAGATCCGCGCGGAGCTCGAGACCGCCGCGGACTCGGTCGCGGACGAGGA
This sequence comes from Gemmatimonadales bacterium, assembly GCA_036377655.1. GTDB lineage: Bacteria > Gemmatimonadota > Gemmatimonadetes > Gemmatimonadales > GWC2-71-9 > CAMLLJ01. The sequence goes on along the minus strand of DASUXZ010000011.1, from coordinate 1,401 downwards.
GGCGCTCGAGGAGCTCGCGAGCGCGCATCCCGCCGGCGAGGAGACCGACGAGCCCGTCGGCGCCACCTGGGACATCGACGTCGAGACCTTCACGGGGCACGACCGCGTCCAGTACTACCTCGACTTCTTCACCGGCAGCGGCCGCGAGCGGATGGCGATCTGGCTCGAGCGGCTGCCGCGCTACGAGGCGATGATCCGCGAGCGCCTCGCCGAGTACGACCTCCCCGGCGACCTCGTCTACCTCGCGCTCATCGAGAGCGGCTTCTCGAACCGTGCGGTGAGCCGCGCACGCGCCGTCGGGATGTGGCAGTTCATGGCGCCGACGGGGCGCGCCTACGGCCTCCGGATCGACGGGTGGGTGGACGAGCGGCGCGATCCGGTGAAGGCCACGGCCGCCGCGGCGCGCCATCTCCGCGACCTGCGCACGCGCTTCGGCTCGCTCTACCTCGCGGCAGCGGCCTACAATGCCGGCGCCGGCAAGGTCGGCCGCGGGCTCAACGCGCTCGGGCCCTCGGACGAGGCGGAGGACTCGCTGCACTCCGACGCGACCTTCTTCCGGCTCTACGACACGAAGCTCATCCGCCGCGAGACCAAGGACTACGTCCCGAAGCTCATCGCTGCGGCGATCATCGCGAAGGAGCCGGAGCGCTACGGCTTCTCGGTCACGAGCCCGGACGCGCCGTTCGAGGCCGATTCGATCGTCGTGACCGAGATGACCGGCCTCGACGTCATCGCCCGGCTGGCCGACACGACCGTCGCCGCGATCCGCGACCTCAATCCGCAGTTCCTGCGGCTGGTGACCCCGCCGAACGCGCGGTCGGTGGTGCGCGTGCCGACCGGCCGCGGCGAGCGCACACGCGTGGCACTCGAGGCGCTCCCCGAGCGCGAGCGCGTCACCTTCCGCGAGCATTTCGTAGCGCGCGGCGACACGCCGTCCGGCATCGCGAAGCGCTACGGCGTCTCGCTGTCCGCGCTGTACGAGGCCAATCCGCGCATCCGGTCGCGCCACATCCAGCCGGGCCAGCGCGTCGTGATCCCGGTCGCCGGGGCCATGTCGACGGTCGTCGCGCGCAGCGTCGCGGAGCCCTCGGAGCGGATCGTGACCTGGCACCGGGTCCGGCGTGGCGAGACGCTGTCGCACATCGCCCGCCGGTACGACGTGAGCCAGGCGCAGATCCAGCGTTGGAACGGCCTCGGCCGCTCCACCTCGATCCGCGCCGGCCAGCGCCTCCGGATCGGCGAGACGCCCACCGAGCGCGCGCGCATCGCGAACCGCGGCTCGATCCACACCGTCCGCTCGGGCGATACCCTCACCGCCGTGGCGAAGCGCTACGGCGTCTCCCTCCGCGCACTGAGCGCCGCGAACGGGCTTTCGACGACGTCGAAGATCCGGATCGGCCA
>DASUXZ010000010.1:0-14944 GCA_036377655.1 Gemmatimonadales bacterium | reverse complement strand
AGCGGTCCCAGCGGCTCGTAGCTGAGCCGGCCGTCGACGAGGCGCGCGGGGTCCGCGATCTCGTGCCGCCGCGGCTCGCCTTCGTCCAGTATGTGAAAGACGGCCCATCCTTGCGCCGTCAGCACATCGGAGACGATCCGCCGGTGGCAGCGCCACCAGACCGCCTCCGTGCACATCATCGCCACGCGCCGCTCCGCCGCCAGGCCGGTGAGCTCGTCGAGGCCTGCCGCGAACTCCGCCGACGCGGTGTGGTCGGCGTAGCCACGGAACGATGCGTTCTTCCAGGCGGTATTCGGGGAACCGGGAGCCGGCCGCCGGCGCCCGCCGAGGGCCGGGATCCACCGATAGCCGAGGCCGGCGACGGCGAGGCTCTGCCCGAGGGCCTCGGAGCCGAAATGCGGGTAGCGCCGAGAGCCTGGAAAGCGGCGCACGTCCGCGATCAGGCCGATGCGGTGGGCCCGGAGAAGCGCGATGAACTCGTCGATGCCTCTCGTCGAATGCCCGACGCTCCAGACCTGCGGCTCCACCTCAGAGGGGGCCCCGACCGCTCGAGATGAGCTCGAAGACCTTGAGCCCGATCACGACGGCGAGCGCCCCGAGCAGGACGACGACCGCCACGAGCCCGACCGCGATCCAGAAGAGGGTGCGCCTGCTCGCGCGGTGCGCGGTGGTCGGCTCGGCCGCGAACTGCTCGAGGAGCCGGACGTTCCGGTTGTTGGCCTTGAAGGCGACGTCGAAGAGGTCGCCGAGCACCGGGATCGCGCCGACGAGCGCCTCGATGCCGACATTCGTGGCCATGCGCGTCACGACCGACGCCGGCGCGCCGAGGCGCACCGCCTCGTAGATGAAGTAGGCCGACGCGGCCGCGCCGGCGAAGTCGCCGAGGCCCGGCACGAGGCCGACGATCGCATCGAGCCCGAACCGGATGTTCGTGCCCGGAATCCGGAAGCGGCTGTCGAGCAGGCGCGCGGCGGCGCGCATCCGGTCGAGGCGCGCGTCGCCGATCTCCACCGCCGGGATGCGCGCGGGAACGTCACGGGGCCGGGTCATGGTTCCTCCTCATCCGGCGAAGCGCGCGGCGCCACGCTCGAAGTCTTCCCGCACGATGCCGTAGAGCTCGAGATCCTCGTGCACGCCCCACTTGAGCACGTGGCCGCGCAGCGTGCCCTCGTGCCGCATGCCGATCTTCTGCATGATGCGCCCGGATGCCGGGTTCCTCGTCATGTGATGCGCGAAGATCCGGTGCAGCCCGAGCGTCTCGAAGCCGAACCGGAGTATCGCTGCGGCGGCCTCGGTGCCGTAGCCGCGGCCCCACCAGGGAACGCCCGTCCAGTAGCCGAGCTCGGCGCGCAGGTTGCCCTGGTTCACGGCGAGGCCCACGGCGCCGACGAGCTCGCCGTCCGTCGCGATCGTCACCGCGAAGGTATGCAGCTCCCCGCGCGCCCGCGCGGCCGGATGCCCGGCGATCCATGCCTCCGCCATCGAGCGGTCGTACGGATGCGGGATCGACACGGTGGTCGCGGCGATCTCGCGCGCGCTCACGAGCGCCGTGACCGCATCGGCATCGTCCGGGGCGAACGGGCGGAGGAGGAGCCGCTCCGTCCGGAGCGTGTCCGTCACGGCCGGCGCCTGCGCATCGACTCCGTGCGCGCCTCGCGGATGCGGTTGAGGCCGACGAGGACGACGACGAGCGAGGCGAGCGTCCATCCCGCGACGAAGACGAGGCGCGTCCTGCCGGAGGCCGACGTGAAGCCGCCGAGGAAGTAGGCGCCGATCGCGAGCGCGTCGACCACGAGGATCCCGACGACCAGCCGGATGACTTCGCCCTTCACGTCGGAGTCGCTCATCTGCCGCTCCATTCGAAATCCGCGATCATCGGCCGGTGGTCGGACCCGAGGTCGGCGCCGACCTCCGCGCGCACGGCGCGCAGCTCGCGCGTGGTGAGCAGGTGATCGATGCGCACCCGGAACCAGCGGAGGACGCGCGTGCCGCCGTACCCGGCACCGGCCTCGCCGAAGGCATCGTGGAGGTGCCCCCAGTACTGCCGAAAGATGGCGCTTTCGACGGGCGTGTTGAAGTCACCCATCACGAGGGCGGGCGCGCCGCCCTGGATCACCCAGTTGGAGGCCCGGCGCGACGCGACCTCGCGCATCTCGAGGTTCGCGGCGAGGAGGCGCGAATCGCGCTCTTCGCGCAGCGCTTCGAGGCCGCGGCCGGGCGTGTCGAGGTGGAGGTTCGTGACCCGGAGCTCGCGGCCGTCGGCCGCGACGGTGTGCCGCACGATCGAACCGGCCCAGCCGACCTCGCCGATGCGCCAGGGAGGGAGCGAGTCGGTCGCGACGATGGGAAGGCGCGAGATGAAGCAGAGCCCGCCGTGCACCCGCGTCTCGTAGCCGGCGAGGCGCCGGACCTCGTCGGCGGCCTGCCCGGAGCACTCCTGCAGCGCCACTAGGTCGGCGTTCCAGGAGGCGAGCGCCGCCTCGAGCGTTCCCGGAAGGCCGAGCGCGCTCCCCGCCTGGATGTTGAAGGTGACGGCGCGGATCGCCGGGGTCCCGTCGTCCGCCAGGCGGCGGATCCAGCCGGCACGGAATCCCATGACGGGACCGGCCACGACGAGCGCTCCCCCCGCGAGCGGAACGAGCGCGCGGGGCAGCAGCACGAGGGCGAGCGGGACGAGGAGCGCGAGCGGAAGGAGGAGAACCCAGCGCGGCCCGAAGAGGAGCACCGTGGCGGGCCACCAGCGGTCCCCGAGCCCGTAGAGGAACGGCCACGTGAGGACCGCGGCGACGGTCCACGCGATCGAGACCCGCCAGGTGATCCGGCGCGGCCCGTCGCGCACCGACCGGGAGAGCCACGCGCCGACCCGGCGCCCGATGCGTCGCAACCGGCTCCCGGCGCCGTGACGCCCGCGCACGCCCCGTACGCGGAGCACCCGCCCGCACCGGCAGCGAATCGACTGGCCGACGACCGAGTCCGAGATACGGAACGACCGGCCGCAGCGGCAGCGCAGCGTGAGGCTCACCGCGCGGCGGCCGGAACGACCGTCAGTCGCCCTCCCACCCGCTCGGGCGGTGCCGCCCCTTGAGGAGGCGGGTGGCGAGGTTCTCGATCGGCCCGCCGAGGAGGAGCGCCACCATCGTGAGGAGGAGGCCGATCCAGGCGGAGCGCCACATCCCGGCGCCGAACGCCACCGCGATGCAGGCGGTGACCCAGACCGAGGCCGCGGTCGTCAGTCCCTGGACCGCGCGCGACTCGGGCAGCTTGAGGATCACGCCGCCACCGATGAAGCCGATGCCGGTGATCACGCCCTGCACCACGCGGCTCACCGTATCCGGGTTGAAGGCGTTCGGGATCGAGGCGATCTCCATGCTCACGATCGTGACGAGGCAGGCGCCGATCGCCACGAGGCCGTGCGTCCGCACGCCGGCCGGCTTGCCGCGGAGCTCGCGATTGATCCCGAGGACGAATCCCGCGATGAGCGCGGCCGCGAGGCGCGCGAGGACTTCGTCGTTGCCGCCGATCAGGTCGGCGAGGTCGGTTTCCACGGAGTCACCTCAGCCGGCGCCGGCCTGTATGAGGTTGCGCGCATCCCAGAGCTCGGGAAACACCCGCCGCGCCACGGTGCCGCGGAGGTAGGAGGCCCCATCGCTGCCGCCCGTGCCCGGGCGGCCGCCGATGATGCGCTCGACCATCTGCACGTGCCGCATCCGCCAGAGCGTCAGCATCTCGTCGAAGTCGAGCAGCGCCTCGGCGAGGAGGAACGCATCCATCGCGGACGATGCCTGCCGGTAGAGCGCCGCGGCGCCCGCCGCATCGGGCGAGAAGCCCCGGCGGACGAGCAGCGCATGGAACGCGTCGCGCAGGCTGCGGCCGGTGAGGCGGCGGTCGAGCCGCTCGCGCGCCGGTGATCCCGCCTCGTAGTACTCCACGAACTTCGGGTCGGGGAGGCCTGCCAGGAACTCGATCTCGCGGAACTGCGCCGACTGGAACCCGCTCGCGGGCATCAGGTGATCGCGGAAGGCGAGGAAGTCCATCGGCGTCATCGTCTCGAGCACCGCGATCTGCGCCACGAGCACCCGCTGGATCTCGTGGCAGCGGCGGAGCAGCCGCACGGCGCCGAGCACGTCGTCGCGGTCGAGGAGCGAGACGACCGCGTCGAGCTCGTGCAGGAGCTGCTTGAACCAGAGCTCGTACACCTGGTGGATGATGATGAACAGCGTTTCGTCGTGCTGGGCGGGGTCGGAGCGGAGCTGCTGGAGCGTGATGAGGTCATCTACCCGCAGGTAGCCGCCGTAGCTCAGCTTCTGCTCGCTGTCGGGACGGCCGAATGGCATCGTGATCTCTGCGTCAGGATGTGTGAAAGATGGGCGCCGGCGAGAGCGCCGCCAGCGCGTCGGCGAGCGCGAGCTCCGCCCAGAGCGCATGCATGGCCCCCGAGGGATGGAGGCCGTCGGACGCGGTGAGGTGCTCGCGCGTCGCGGCGAGCCGCGAGGCGGGGAAGATATCCACGTACCGCGCGCCGGCGGACGCCGCCTCGTCGCGATTCACCGCGTTGAACGACGCGATCTCGCGGGCGATCCGCTCCCGGTCCCGATCGGCGGCGAACGGGGTGACACCCCAGTCGGGAATCGAGAGCACGAGCACCCGGCCCGGCGCACCTGCCGCGAAGGCAATGGCCTGGCCGAGCAGGGCGCGGAACTCGGCGCGGTACTCTGCGGGATCACGGCCGCGATACTGGTTGTTCACGCCGATCAGGAGCGAAACGAGGTCGTAGGGCGGGATGGGCCGGGCGCTCGCGATGCCCGCCGAGAGCTCGCCGGTGGTCCAGCCGGTCGTCGCCACGATCTCGGGCGGAGCCACGTCGACGCCGCGCGCGGCGAGCAGCCGGACGAGCTGTTCCGGCCAGCGCTCGGACACCGGCACCCCCTCGCCGATGGTGTAGCTGTCGCCGAGCGCGAGGAAGCGGCGCGTCATGCGCGCCGCGCGAGGAAGTCGAGCGTGGCGGCGCGGCAGGCATCCGGCTCGTCCGCCCACATGTCGTGGGTGGCGCCGGGAATCCGCACCCGCTCGACGCCGGGGATCGTCTCGGCGAGGAGGTCGTCCACAAAGTGGTGCAGCGGCACGCTGCGGCCGGCGCTCAGCATGAGCACCGGCATCGGGAGCGCCGCGACGTCCGCGGGATCGAGCCAGGGCCACGGCGCGTCGGAGGTCGTGAACGCCTCCCAGTCGCGCGCGTTCCGCATGAGCCGGTCCCGGACGCGAGGCGGGAGGCGCGCGAAGGTGCCGTCGCCCACGAAGTAGTCCGTCACGTGGCGCATCGCGTCCTGCGGATCGCCACGCTCGAACGCCTCGCCGGCCGGCAGCCACATCGCGTGGAGGAAGCGATCCCACCCCGCCTTGCCGTCGGGATGCTCGCGCGCCCAGGGAAGGAGCGGGGGCTCCGCGAGGGTGAGCGTCCGGAAGAGCTCCGGATGTGCCACCGCGCAGAAGAGTGCCGCGACGCCGCCGATCGAATGGGTGACGACGTGCGCGGAGCCGAGCTCGAGGGCGGCGATCAGATCGGCGAGGTCGTCGGCGTCGGTGCGGGGGTTGTAACCGGGTGCGATGGGGGCGTTCCGGTTGGGCTCGGCGTAGCGGCGGCTGTAGGCCACCACCCGGTACCGGTCCGCAAAGGCGTCGAGGTGCGGCTCCCAGTAGGTGAGATCCGTCCCGCCCCCGTGGACGAGCACGAGCGGCTCGCCCGACCCGAGGAGGGTGTAGTGCAGCGCGACGTCGCGCATGCAGGCGACGTGGCTCATCCCCCGGCGCCCCCGCTCACGGCGCGTCCCACCGGTAGAAGCCCTGGCCGCTCTTCTTCCCGAGCTTCCCCTCGGCGACCATCCGGCGGAGGAGGTCGGGGGCACGGAAGGCCTCGCTGCCGAGCGCCGTGTGGAGGTGATCGGCGATGGCGAGCCGCACGTCGAGGCCGACGATGTCGCCGAGGCGAAGCGGCCCGACGGGATGGTTGTAGCCCAGCTCCATCGCCCGATCGATGTCCTCGGCGGTGGCCACGCCTTCCTCGAGCATCCGCGCCGCCTCGAGCCCGAGTGCCACGCCGAGCCGGCTCGTGGCGAACCCCGGCGAGTCGCGCACGACGATCGGGGTCTTGCCGAGCGACTCGGCGAAGGCGCGAACGGTCTCGACCGTGGCATCGGCGGTCGCGGCACCGCGCACGATCTCGACGAGCCGCATGGCCGGGACGGGATTGAAGAAGTGCGCGCCGACGACCCGCTCCGGCTGGGGCACCGCGGCGGCGATCGCCGAGATCGGGAGCGACGAGGTGTTGCTCGCGAGGACCGCGTGCGGCGGCGCGGCGGCATGCGCGGCGGCAAAAAGGGTGCGCTTGAGCTCGATGCGCTCGGGGACCGCCTCGATGACGAGATCGGCGCCGGCCGCGGCGGAGGCGAGGTCGGGATACGTTGCCAGGCGGCCGAGCGCCGCATCACGCGCGGCGGCACTCGACTTTCCCCGCTCGATCGCGCCGGCGAACGCCGACCTGATGCGGTCATGGGCCGAGAGGAGGGCGTCGCGGTCGGCGTCGGCGAGCGCCACCTCGTAGCCCGCCGCGAGCGAGACGTACGCGATCCCGTGCCCCATCGTCCCCGCGCCGACGACGGCGACGCGCCGCACGCCCGTCACCCGGAGCGCTCCACGACGACGGCGATGCCCTGGCCCACGCCGATGCACATCGTGGCGAGGCCGTACCGGCCGCCGCGCCGCTCGAGCTCGTGCACGAGCGTGGTGAGGATGCGCGAGCCGCTCGACCCGAGCGGATGGCCGGAGGCGATCGCGCCGCCGTTCACGTTGACGCGCGCGGGATCGAGCGAGAGCTCGCGGATGCAGGCGACGGCCTGCGCGGCGAAGGCCTCGTTCAGCTCGACCAGGTCGAGGTCCTCGACGCCGATCCCGGCTCGCGCGAGCGCCTTGCGTGTCGCCGGCACCGGGCCGATGCCCATGACGTCGGGGGCCACGCCGGCGACAGCGGTCGCCGCGACCCGGGCGCGCGGGCGAAGATGCAGGCGGTCGGCCGCCGACCGCTCCATCACGAGGAGCGCACTCGCCCCGTCGTTGATCCCGCTCGACGATCCCGCCGTCACGGTCCCGCCCGCGCGAAACGCCGGGCGGAGCTTCGCGAGCGACTCCACCGTCGTGTCCGGCCGCGGATGCTCGTCCTCCGAGACGATCGTCTCCCGGCCGCGGGTGCGGACCGGGACCGGCACGATCTCCGATTCGAGGCGCCGCTCCGCGGCCGCGCGCGCCGCACGCCGCTGGCTCTCCGCGGCGAAGCAATCCTGCTCCTCCCGGCCGATGCCGTAGCGCTCGGCGACGTTCTCCGCCGTCTCTCCCATGGAGACCGTCCACTCGGGCGGAAATGCCGGATTCGTGAAGCGCCAGCCGATCGTCGTGTCCGCCACCGCGGGCGGCAGGCGGGAGAAGCCGTCGGCGGGCTTGAGCATCACCCACGGCGCGCGCGACATGCTCTCGACGCCGCCGGCAATGAAGCAGTCGCCGTCCCCTGCGCGAACCGCCTGCGCCGCGCTCACCACCGCCTGGAGCCCGGAGCCGCAGAGCCGGTTGACCGTCTGCCCCGGGACCGTCACGGGCAACCCCGCGAGGAGGAGCGCCATCCGCGCGACGTTCCGCGAGTCCTCTCCCGCCTGGTTGGTGCAGCCGAGGATCACGTCCTCGACGGATGCCGGTTCGACGCCGGTCCGTGCCACGAGCGCACGGATCGCGTGCGCGGCCAGGTCGTCGGGCCGGACGGACGCGAGGGCCCCGCCGTGGCGCCCGACCGGCGTCCGCACCGCATCGACGATGACCGCATCACGCATCGGGGATCACCGCCGTGGCCTCGATCTCGACGAGCGCGAGCGGCTCGAGCAGTCCCGCCACGATGACGAGGCTCATGGCCGGGTAGTGGCGCCCGATCACGGCGCGGTACGCCTCGCCGATCTCCCGCCGGCGCCCCTCGTATTCCTTGCGCGCCACCACGTACCAGGTGAGCCGCACGAGATGCTCCGGCGACGCGCCCGCGGCCGCGAGCACCGCCGCGACGTTCTCGAGCGCCTGGCGCACCTGGCCCACCATGTCGTGCGCCTCGAACTCGCGCGTCACCGGGTTCCAGCCGGTCTGCCCCGCGACGTGGACCACCCGCCCCGCCGCGCTCACGGCGTTGGCGTACCCGGACGGCGCGGCCCATCCCTCGGGCTGGATGATCCGGTGCTGGCTCATGCGCCTTCCTCCCGGAGGACGTATCGCTGGAGCTTCCCGGTGGCGGTGCGAGGGAGCTTCGCGACGAACTCGACCTGGCGCGGATACTTGTGCGGGGCGATCTCGCGCTTCACGTGATCCTGCAGGGCCTTCGCCATGTCCGGCCCCGCCACGTGCCCGTCGCGCAGCACCACGAACGCTTTCACGACCTGGCCGCGCTCCTCGTCCGGCACGCCGATCACGCCGCACTCGGCGACCGCGGGGTGCTCGAGGATCACGCTCTCGACCTCGGGTCCGGCGATGTTGTGCCCGGAGGAAATGATCATGTCGTCGGTGCGGGCCTGATAGACGAAGTATCCGTCGGCGTCCACGAGGTACGAGTCGCCCGTGATGTTCCAGCCGCCCTGCACGTACGCCTGCTGACGCTCGACGTCGTCGAGGTAGCGGCAGCCGGTCGGGCCGCGCACGGCGAGCCGTCCGATGGTGCCGGCCGGCACGTCCTCGCCGTCGTCGTCCACCACGCGCGCCTCGTAGCCCGGCACCGGCTTGCCCGTCGCACCCGCCTTCATCGCTTCGGGGCGCGCGCTGATGAAGATGTGGAGCATCTCGGTGGAGCCGATGCCGTCGATGATCCGGATGCCGGTGGCGCGCTCCCACGCCTCGAAGGTGGAGGCGGGAAGCGTCTCGCCGGCCGACACGCATTTCCGGAGCGACGGGACGCCCCCGTCGCCGAGGAGCGGGAGCATGGCGCGATAGGCGGTGGGCGCGGTGAACGAGATCGTCGCCCCGAACTCGCGGATGCCCTGGAGAAGGAGCGGCGGCGACGCCTGCTCGAGCAGGAGCGCACTCGCTCCGATGCGCATCGGGAAGAGCACGAGCCCACCCAGGCCGAAGGTGAACGCGAAGGGCGGTGACCCGCAGAAGACGTCGTGCGGCTCCGGCTGCAGGACGTGCGGCGGGAAACAGTCGCAGATCGCGAGCACGTCCCGATGGAAATGCATCGTTCCCTTGCCCTTGCCCGTCGTGCCGGAGGTGAAGGCGATGAGCGCCACGTCGTCCGCCGCCGTGCTGACGTTCCGGAACGCGGTCGAGCGGGACGTCATGAGCGACTCGAGCGACCCCGGCGCATCCGAGTTGAAGCAGACGACGCGGGCGCCGGCGCGAGTCCCGCCGGCCATGGTGCGCTCGAAGCCCGCCCGGCAGTCGTCCTCGAGCCGCACGTCGGTGAGGGCCACCGTCACCCCGGCACGATCGGCGGTATAGGCGATCTCGCGCGGGCGGAGGAGCGGCATGGTGCAGACCACGACGCCTCCCGCCTTGAGGACCGCGAACCAGCAGGCCGCCATCATCGGGTTGTTCGGCCCGCGGAGGAGCACGCGGCTTCCCGGCACGACGCCGAGGTCCTGCACCAGCACGTTCGCGATCCGGTTGGACCGCTCGAGCAGGTCCGCGTAGGTCCACCGGCCGCCGGGAAAGAGGAAGATGGGATCGTCGCCGTGCCCGCGGGCCACCATCGCGTCGAGGAGCTCGGTGGCGCAGTTGAGCCGCGCAGGATAGGCGAGGCCGGCGCGGTCGTAGCGCATTTCCGGCCAGAGCGTCCGCGGCGGAAGGTGATCGCGGCAGAACGTGTCCACGTGTCCGCTCGGCGCGCGCGCCGTCATGCCTCCTCCAGGAGGCGACCCGCGATGACGAGGCGCTGGATCTCGCTCGTGCCCTCGTAGATGCGCAGTGCGCGGATCTCGCGGTAGAGCCGCTCGAGGGGCGCGCCCGCGAGGACCCCGCGCCCTCCGAGCAGCTGGACCGCGTCGTCGATGACGCGCTGGGCCGCCTCGGTCGCGTGCAGCTTGGCCATCGCCGCCTCGAGGGTGACGCGCTCCGCGCCGGCATCCCGGGCCCACGCGGCGCGGTAGACGAGGAGGGCGCTCGCGTCGATCGCCGTGGCCATGTCCGCGAGCCGCGCCTGCGTGAGCTGGAACCCCGCGAGCTGCTGGCCGAACATCGAGCGCCCGCGGCAGTGCGCGAGCGCCTCCGCCAGCGCGCGCCGCGCCATGCCGAGCGCCGCCGCTCCCACCGTGGCCCGGAAAACGTCGAGCGTACCGAGCGCCACCCGGAGCCCCTTGCCCGGCTCGCCGACGAGCGCGTCCTTCGGCACGCGGCAGTCGCGGAGCGCGATCGTGCCGAGGGGATGCGGCGCCATGACCTCGAGGCGCTCGGTCACGTCCAGGCCGGCCGTGCCGGCGTCCACCATGAACGCCCCGAACGCGCGCTCGCCCGCCTCCGGCATCCGGCAGAAGACCACGTAGTGGTCGGCGATGCCGGCGTTCGAGATCCAGGTCTTCTCCCCGTCGAGCACGTAGCCGTCGCCGTCCTCGCGCGCGGTGGCGCGCATCGCGGAGACGTCGCTGCCCGCGTCCCGCTCCGACAGCGCGAAGGCGGCGATGCGCCGGCCCGCGGCGACGTCCGGGAGGTAGCGGCTTCTCAGCGCGTCGCTTCCGTAGAACGAGACCGGTCCCGTGCCGAGCCCCTGCAGCGCAAAGGCGAACTCCGCGAGCGGATCGTGGCGCGCGAAGGTCTCGCGGATGATGCAGAGCGAGCGCACGTCCACCCGCTCGCTCGCGCCGCCGGATGCCGCGGGAACGACGTGCCGGAGCCATCCCGCGTCGCCCAGGCGCCGCACGAGATCGCGGCAGCGGGCGTCCACGTCGCCGTCGTGCGACCCGCCGGCGAGCGAGCGTGCCGCCCACGCCTCCGCCTCCCGCGCGAGGGCACGGTGGCGCTCGTCGAAGAACGGCCAGGCGAGGTGGGCCGGGTGATCCATCAGTCGCCCTCGAACTTCGGGCGTTCCTTCGCGACGAAGGCGCGGTAGGCCCGGGAAAAGTCCTCCGACTCCATGATCTCCGCCTGGACCTCCGCCTCGTAGTCGATCGCCTCGTCGATGCCCATGTCCCACTCCTCGTGAAGCGCGCGCTTCGTCGCGGCATGCGCGAGCGTCGGGCCGTCGGCGAGCGAGAGGGCGAGATCGAACGCCGTCGGCAGGAGTGCCGCGGGCTCGACGATCCGGTTGAAGAAGCCCCAGCGCTCTCCCTCCGCGCCGTCCATGAAGCGGCCGGTGAAGAGGAGCTCGGCGGCGCGACCCTGGCCGACGATGCGCGGCAGCATCGCGCACGCGCCCATGTCCGCGCCGGAGAGGCCCACGCGCGCGAAGAGGAACGCCACGCGGCTGCCCGGCGTGCCGATCCGGAGATCGGATGCCATCGCGAGGATGGCCCCGGCGCCGGCGCACACGCCGTCCACCGCCGCGACGACCGGCTGCGGGCAGGCGCGCATCGCGTGCACCAGCTCGCCCGTGAGGCGCGTGAACGCGATCAGCTCCTCGTCGCACCCATCCTCCTTGAGCTGCACGAGCGGGCCGATGATCTCGTGCACGTCCCCGCCGCTCGAGAAGTTCCCGCCGGCGCCGGTGAGCACCACCGCGCGCACGTCGGGAGTGTCGCGGAGCGACCAGAAGGTGTTCGCGAGCTCGCGGTAGGACTCGAAGGTGAGCGGGTTCTTCCGCTCGGGGCGGTTGAGGGTGATCGTCGCGACGCGCCGGTCGAGCGACCAGAGAAAATGCTTCGGGTTCACCGTGGCCTCCTCACGCCTCACCGCCGGAGACCGGGATGGCCCGGCCATTGATCGCATCCGCCGACGGCGCCGCGAGCCATGCGACCACGCGCGCCACCTCCTCCGGCCGGATGATCGTGCCGCGCGGGTTGTCGCGAATGACCATCGCCCGCGCCTCCGCCGGCGTCCTGCCGAGGCCGGCGACGATGTTCTGCTCCGCGAGCGCCGCCATGTCGGTCTCCGTGTACCCCGGGCAGACGGCGTTCACCGTCACGCCCCGCCTGCGCACCTCGACGGCGAGGGAGCGGGTGAGCCCGATGACCGCGTGCTTCGAGGCGGCATAGGCCGCGACCCGGCCGTAGCCCTTGAGGCCCGCCATCGAGGCGACGTTCACGATCCGGCCGGCCTTCGCCTCGAGCATGGCCGGCAGGACCTCGCGGATGCACGCCACGGCACCGAGGAGATTCACGCCGAGGGAACGGGCCCATTCCCCGGACGGCGTCTCGAGGAAGGCGCCCGCACTCGCGTGACCGGCGTTGTTGACGAGAAGCCAGGGCAGCGGGAACCGGTCGCGCGACTCGGCGAAGGCCGCCGCCACGCTCGCGTCGTCCGCGACGTCGCAGCGGATGGCCAGCACCTCCGGCGAGCGCTTGCGGAGGGTCACGGCCTGGGCGTTGAGCGCGCCGAGGTCGCGGCCGAGCAGCGTGAGCGTGGCGCCCTGCGCCGCGAGCTCCCCGGCGATGGCGGCGCCGATCCCGCGCGCGCCTCCCGTGACGATGGCGTGCCGCCCGGCGAGCGGGCCCCGGAGTGTCATGGCGTGCGCAACCTCGCGAGTGTGCGAACGAGCTGGTCCCTCCCCGTGAGATACTGCGGGGGCCACGGCTGGTCCGCAAATCCCTGCTCGGCGGCGGCGCGCAGGGTCCACTGCGGATCGCTCAGGTGCGGCCGCGCCAGGGCGCAGAGGTCGGCGCGGCCGGCGGCGATGATCGAATTGACCTGGTCGGACTCGGTGATGTTGCCGACGGCGATCGTCGGGACGCCGGCCTCGTTCCGGATCCGGTCGCTGAACGGTGTCTGGAACATCCGCCCGTAGACCGGGCGCGCCTCGTCCGACGTCTGCCCGGCCGAAACGTGGATGATGTCGGCCCCCGCCGCCCGGAAGGCCCGCGCCACCTCCACCGCCTCGGCGTCGGTGATGCCGCCGTCCACCCAGTCGTGCGCCGAGATGCGGACCGACATCGGCCGGTCGGCGGGCCAGGCGCGCCGCATCGCGGCAAAGACCTCGAGCGGATAGCGGAGCCGGTTCTCGAGCGATCCGCCGTACTCGTCGGTGCGCCGGTTGCTGAGCGGCGTGATGAAGCTCGACAGAAGATAGCCGTGCGCGCAGTGGAGCTCGATCATGTCGAACTCCGCGGCGACCGCCATCCCGGTGGCACGGACGAACTCCCGGCAGACGGCGTCCATGTCGCTCCGCGTCATCTCGCGCGGAACCTGCATGCCCGGCTTGTACGGGATGGCGGACGGCCCCATCACCGGCCAGTTGCCGTCGTCGAGCGGTTCGTCCATGCCGAGCCACATGAGCTTCGTCGAGCCCTTCCTGCCGGCATGCCCGAGCTGGAGGCAGATCCGCGCCCCGCTCCAGCGGTGCACCATGCGCGTGATCCGGAGCCAGGCCGCGACGTGCTCGTCGGCGTACATCCCGGTGCAGCCGGGGGAGATCCTGCCTTCCGGCGATACGCAGGTCATCTCGGTGACCACGAGCCCGGCGCCGCCGAGCGCCCGCGCGCCCAGGTGCACGAGGTGAAAGTCGTTCGGCGTCCCGTCCTCGGCACAGTACATGTCCATCGGCGAGACCACGATCCGGTTGGGAAGCGTGAGCCCGCGCAGCCGGAAGGGCGTGAACATCGGCGGTGGCGCGCGATCGGCGCCCGCCGCGGCGGCCGCGGGAGACGCGGCCGCGGCGAGCGACGCCTTCGAGGCGAACCATCGCTCGACGCCCTCGAGGTAGCGCCGGTCGCGGAGCCGCAGGTTCTCGTGCGACACCCGCTGGCTCCGGGTGAGCAGGCTGTACGCGAACTGGGCCGGCGGAAGGTGGATGTACCGCCGCACGTTCTCGAACCAGGTCATCGAGTTGCGCGCGGCGTTCTGGAGGCGGACCGCTTCGGTCATCCGCTCCTCCTGGTACGCCGGAAGCGCGGACGCGAGCGGCCCCTCCCCGATGCGCCGCGCGAGGGAAATCGCGTCCTCCATGGCGAGCTTGGTACCGGAGCCGATCGAGAAGTGCGCGGTGTGCGCGGCATCGCCGATGAGGACGACGTTGCCGTCGTGCCAGCGCTCGTTCGAGACGCGCGTGAACCGGAGCCACGGCTCGCTCCGCTGGTGGGGCGGGATGTTGGCGAGGAGCGGATGTCCGTCGAGCCAGCAAGCGAACATCCGCTCCGCCGCCTTCACCGTGCCCTCGATGTCGAGCCGGTCGAACCCGGCGGCGCGCCAGCTTCGCTCGTCGCATTCCACGATGAACGCGGAGTGGCGCTCGTCGAAGCGGTAGGCGTGCGCCTGGTACACGCCGTCCGCAGTCTCGACGAAGGCGAAGGTGAAAGCGTCGAACTTCCGCGTCGTGCCGAGCCAGACGTACCGCGCGGTCCGGACGTCGAGCGTCGGCCGGAAGCGGTCGGCGCCGATCCGGCGGATGGCGCTGTTGACCCCGTCGGCAGCGACGACGAGGTCGGCGCCGGCGAGGCCGTGCGGACGGAGGTCGCCGTCGCGCACCTCGGTGCGGAAGCGCAGCTCGACGCCGAGCGATGCGGCGCGCTCCTGCAGGATCTCGAGCAGCGTCCGCCGCGCGATCCCCGCGAAGCCGTGCCCGCCGGACGTGATGACGCTGCCGCCGACGTGCACGTCGATGTCGTCCCAGCGGGCGAAGCGCTCGGTGATCGCGCGGTACGTCGGTTCGTCGGCGGCGGCGAAGTTCCCGAGCGTCTGGTCGGAAAACACGACCCCCCAGCCGAACGTGTCGTCGGCCGCGTTCCGCTCGAGCACCACGATCTCGCGGGAGGGATCGGCCTTCTTCGCGAGGAGCGCGAAGTAGAGA
>DASUXZ010000009.1:0-7602 GCA_036377655.1 Gemmatimonadales bacterium | reverse complement strand
TCGGGTCACGGGTCGATCTCTTCCTCCCGCGCGGATCGTCCGTCAGGGTGCGCGTCGGCGATCGCACGAAGGTCGCGGAAACGGTGGTGGCGGAATGGCCATGACTCGCCCGTCGGCCGCGCCGGGCCGGGCGCGCATGCGGCGCGTCGTCATCGTCATGCCGAGCGCGTTCACCCTCGGCAACCTCTTCTTCGGCTTCTGGTCGATGGTCTACGCCTTCCAGGGGCGCTTCGCCTGGGCGGGGTGGTTCATCGTCTTCGCCGGCATCCTCGACATGCTCGACGGCCGGGTGGCCCGCATGTCGAACACCGGATCGCGCTTCGGCGCGGAGCTCGACTCGCTCGTGGACGTGATCTCGTTCGGGGTGGCGCCGGGGCTCCTCATGTACTTCCTCGAGTTCCAGCACGCCGGGCGCTTCGCGTGGATCCTCTGCTACATCTACGTCGTGGCGGTGGCGCTCCGGCTCGCGCGGTACAACGTCACCGCCGGCACGAAGCCGGCGAGCAGCTGGTTCACCGGGATGCCCTCGCCCTCGGCGGGCATGACGCTCGCGGTCTGGTACCCGTTCTCGCAGACCGAGTGGTACCAGCAGTCGATGGGATACGTGGACTTCGGGCAGCAGGGGCTCGCGGTGCTCATGCTCCTCCTCGCCGTGCTCATGGTGAGCAACGTCAAGTATCCGCGGTTCCCGCCCATCGGCCTCCGGACGGCGCGCGGGCTCTTCGGGCTGGCGGTGCACCTGCTGATCCTGGTCGGCGCGCTCCTCGCGCCCGACGCGTTCCTCTTTCCGCTCGGCATCACGTACCTGCTCTACGGCCTGGTCCGCGCCACGGTGCTGGGCCTCATGCAGCACCCGGCCAACGGCGAGGCCGACGACCTGAACACCTTCGAGCACCGGACCGGCCCCGCGCGGGCCGGCCGCAGACAGGAGCCAGACGAATGACGTACCGGGTTCACGTGCGGGTCATGCCCCGCGGAGGCCTCCTCGACCCGCAGGGCCAGGCGGTGGAGCATGCGCTCAGCTCGCTCGGGTTCGGGGGTGCGCGCGACGTGCGGATCGGGCGGGCGATCGAGCTCGAGCTCGACGCGCCGGGGCCGGGCGAGGCGGAGCAGCGGGCACGGGAGATGTGCGACCGGCTCCTCGCGAACCCGGTCACCGAGGACTACGAGCTCGAGGTGGAGGCGCGCTGATGCAGCGGGTGGCGATCATCCGGTTCCCCGGCAGCAACTGCGACGAGGACACGCTCCGCGCCGCGGCGCGCGCGGGCACCGACGCGTACTACGTCTGGCACCGGGACACCGACCTCAAGGGCGCGGACGTGGTGCTCATCCCCGGCGGTTTCAGCTACGGCGACTACCTCCGCGCCGGCGCGATCGCGCGCTTCAGCCCCGCGATGGCGGCCGTCCAGCGCCATGCGGCGGAGGGCGGCGGCGTGCTCGGCATCTGCAACGGCTTCCAGATCCTCTGCGAGGCGCACCTGCTGCCCGGGGCCCTCATGCGCAACGCGCGGCTCACCTTCGTCTCGAAGCCGGCCCTCGTCACGGTCGAGAACACGCGGACGCTCTTCACCGCGGGCTTCGAGCCGGGCGCCCCGCTCCGGCTCCCGGTCGCCCACGGCGACGGGCGCTACGTCGCGGACGCCGAGACGCTCGCGCGGCTCGAGGGAGAAGGCCTCGTCGTGCTCCGCTATGCGCGCTCCGAGGACGCGAACCCCAACGGCTCGATGAACGACATCGCCGGCATTGCCAATCCCGAGGGCAACGTGGTCGGGATCATGCCGCATCCCGAGCGCGCCGCCGACCCGGCGCTCGGTCCGGCGGACGGTGCACCGTTCTTCACCGCGATTGCCGCCCCGGCGGCGGCCGCGTCCACCCCCAACGCAGCGACGACATGACCGAGAAGCCGAGCCAGAACGAGGACGAGTACTTCGCGCGGGAGAACGCCGAGCTGCTGCGGGCCCAGCGGGAGCGGATGGCACGGGAGCGCGCCGAGGCGGAGCGGAAGTCCCACTACATGAAGTGCCCGAAGGACGGGCACGACCTCTTCACCACCGAGTACCACACGGTCTCGATCGACCGCTGCGAGTACTGCGGTGGCGTCTGGCTCGATCCCGGCGAGCTCGACGCGCTCGCGCGGAACCCGGACCAGCCCGGGCTCCTCGGGCGCGTCGTGAGCGACGTGATGGCCACGCTTCGCCGGAACAAGGGAGAGCCGGGTGCCTGAGACCGCCGTCGCCGGGACGTCCGCCCACCCGTTCGAGGGCGAGCGCGCCGTCACCCCCGAGGTCGTCCGCGAGCACAACCTCAACGACCTCGAGTACGGCCGCATCGTCGCGATGCTCGGCCGTACCCCGACGCTCACCGAGCTCGGCGTCTTCTCCGCGCTCTGGTCGGAGCACTGCTCGTACAAGCATTCGAAGCCGGTGCTGCGCACCTTTCCCACCGAGGGGCCGCAGGTGGTCCAGGGCCCGGGCGAGAACGCGGGCGTGCTCCGGCTTCCCGACGGCTGGGCGGTCGCGTTCAAGGTCGAGTCGCACAATCATCCGTCGGCGGTCGAGCCCTATCAGGGCGCCGCGACCGGCGTCGGCGGAATCCTCCGCGACGTCTTCACGATGGGCGCGCGGCCGGTGGCGCTCCTCAACAGTCTCCGGTTCGGGCCGCTCGACGTGCCCCGAAACCGCTACCTCTTCGCGGGGGTGGTGCGCGGCGTCGGCGATTATGGCAACTGCGTCGGCGTGCCGACCCTCGGCGGCGAGGTGGGCTTCGCGCCGGGCTACACCGGGAACCCGCTCGTGAATGCGATGTGCGTCGGGCTCCTCCGCGAGGACGACCTCATCCGCGCGAAGGCGGAGGGCGTCGGCAACGTCCTGCTCGTCGTGGGCGCGCGTACGGGGCGGGACGGGATCCACGGCGCGAGCTTCGCGTCCGAGGAGCTGTCGGAGGCGAGCGAGGCACGCCGGCCGCAGGTGCAGGTCGGCGATCCCTTCACCGAGAAGCTCCTCCTCGAGGCGAGCCTCGAGCTCATCACCTCGGGGATGATCGTCGGGATCCAGGACATGGGCGCGGCGGGGCTCACGAGCTCCTCGGCCGAAATGGCCGCGCGCGGGGGCGTCGGGGTCGAGATCGACACGAGCCTCGTCCCCACCCGCGAGCCGGGCATGACGCCGTACGAGATCCTCCTCTCCGAATCCCAGGAGCGGATGCTCGTCGTGGCGGAGCCCGCGCGCGTCGGCGCGATCAAGGCCATCTGCGAGAAGTGGGAGCTCACCGCCACCCCGATCGGCCACGTCACCGACGACGGGCTCTTCCGCGTGAAGCACGACGGGGTCGTGGTGGCCGCGATTCCCGGCCAGCGGCTCGTCGAGGACTGCCCGATCTACGAGCCCGAGGCGGCCGAGAGCGAGGATGTCCGCGCGCTTCGCGCGGCGGCCCCCCCGGCGGGCGGGATCGAGCCGAAGGAGGCGCTCGAGCGCCTCCTCGATGCGCCCAACATCGCGAGCAAGCGCTGGGTCTACGAGCAGTACGACTCCACGGTCCAGGCGTCCACGGTGCTCGGACCCGGCGGAGACGCCGGGGTGATCATGGTCCCCGGGACGCAATTCGGCATCGCCGTCACGCTCGACTGCAATTCCCGGCTCCTCGCCCTCGATCCGTACGAGGGCGGGAAGGCGGCGGTCGCCGAAGCGGCGCGCAACATCGCCTGCACCGGCGCGCGGCCGCTCGGCATCACCGACTGCCTCAACTTCGGGAATCCGGAGAAGCCCGAGGTCTTCTTCCAGTTCCGCGAAGCGTGCCGTGGCATCGCGGAGGCGTGCGAGGCGTTCGAGACGCCGGTGACCGGGGGCAACGTCTCGTTCTACAACGAGAGCCCGACGGGCGCGGTGGATCCGACCCCGACGATCGGCATGGTCGGCCTCATCGAGGATGCCTCGCGCCGCGTGCCCTCGCACTTCGGCGCGGAGGGAGACGCCGTCCTCCTCCTGGGCGCGACGCGCGGCGTGCTCGGCGGATCCGCCTACTGGGCCGAGCTCCACGATTTCGTCGGCGGCGCGCCTGCGGCGGTGGACCTCGAGGCGGAGCATGCGCTGCAGGAGGTCCTCATCGCCGGATCCCGCGACCGGCTCTTCCGCTCGGCGCACGACTGCTCCGAAGGCGGGCTGATGGTCGCGCTCGCCGAGGCGGCGATCGGCGGCCCGTATGCGGAGCGCGCGCTCGGCGCGTCGCTCGACCTGTCGGGGTACGGCGACGACCTGCCGATCGAGGGCCTGCTCTTCGGCGAGGACGGTGCGCGCGCGGTGGTCACCTGCCGGCCGGACCTCGTCGAGCGCGTCACCGCGCTCGCCGCGAGGAAGGGCGTCCCCTGCTTCCGGGCGGGCACCGTCGCCGGCCCCGGAGCGCCGCTCGCCGTGCGCCGTGGAGGCGCCGCGATCCAGTGGGATCCGGTGGCCCTCAGGACGACCTATTTCGACGCGATTCCCCGCCGCATGCGGGACGACCGGGACCGGAGCTGAGGACAGCGCATCATGTGCGGCATCATCGGCATCTCGAACGTTCCTGACGCGGCACGGCTCGCGTACCTCGGGCTGTACGCGCTCCAGCACCGCGGCCAGGAGAGCGCGGGCATCGTCGCCATCGATGCCGGTGGGCAGGCGCGCTCGCACCGCGGGATGGGGCTCGTCTCCGAGAACTTCGGCGAGCAGCTCCTCGACCGGCTCCCCGGCGACATGGCGGTCGGCCACACCCGGTACTCGACGAGCGGCAGCACCGTGCTCGCCAACGCGCAGCCCTGTTTCGCGAACACCCGCTGCGGGGCGCTCGCGCTCGCGCACAACGGCAACCTGGTGAACGCGCACCTCCTCAAGGCCGAGCTCGTCCGGCAGGGAGCCATCTTCAGCTCCTCGAGCGACTCGGAAGTGATCGTGCACCTGATCGCCCGGTCGGAGGCGGCCACCCCGGACGAGCAGATCCGCGACGCGCTCGAGCAGGTGGACGGCGCCTACAGCCTCGTCATCTCGCTCGGCCGCACGCTCTACGCGGCGGTGGACAGCCGCGGCTTCCGGCCCCTCGCCCTCGGGCGCCTGGGCGACGGGTTCGTCGTCGCCTCGGAAACGTGCGCGCTCGACCTCGTCGGCGCGTCGATCGTCTGCGAGCTCGCCCCGGGGGACTTCCTCAAGATCGAGGACGGCGTGGTGACGCACCTGCCCCGCCTCGCCCCCCGCCCGGTGACGCGCTGCGTCTTCGAGCTCGTCTACTTCGCCCGCCCCGACAGCACCGTCTTCAACGAGTCGGTCGATCGCGTCCGCCGCGAGCTCGGGCGGGCGCTGGCCCGCGAGCACCCGGCGCCCGGCGCCGAAGTGGTGTTCAGCGTGCCGGACAGCTCGAACGCGATGGCGCTCGGGTTCTCGCAGGAGTCCGGGATCATCCTCGAGCACGGCCTCATCCGGAACCACTACGTCGGCCGCACGTTCATCAATCCGACGCAGGCGCTCCGGATCGCGAAGGTGCGCATCAAGTTCAACCCGGTGCGGGAGGTGATCGAGGGGAAGTCGGTGGTGGTCGTGGACGACAGCCTGGTGCGCGGCAACACGAGCAAGGGACTCGTCGCCATGATCCGCGCCGCCGGCGCCCGGGAGGTGCACCTCCGGCTCGGCTCGCCGCCGATCACCGGCCCCTGCCACTACGGCATCGACACGCCGACGCGCGAGGAGCTGATCGGCGCCACCCATTCGGTGGAGGAGATCCGGCAGTACCTCGGCGTCGATTCGCTCGGCTACCTCTCGCTCGAGGGGATGCTCGGCGCCGCCGGCCAGCGCCCGGGCGAGCCCGAGCGGTTCTGCCACGCCTGCTTCTCGGGCGATTATCCGACCCCGATCCCGGAGGAACTGGTGCAGCTCCGTCACGTGGCCCCCCTCGCGGGCGCCGGCGCATGAGCGGCTCCTACGCCCAGCCGCTCGTCTATTTCTTCGGGCAGGGGCGCGCCGACGGCACGGCGGGGATGAAGGACATCCTCGGCGGGAAGGGCGCCGGCCTCGCCGAGATGACGACGATCGGGATCCCGGTGCCCCCCGGCTTCACCATCGCGAGCTCGCTCTGCCTCACCTATCTCGAGAGCCGCCAGTTCCCGCCCCGGCTCCGCGCCGAGGTCGAGAACAGCCTGCACCGCCTCGAGGCCACGACGGGACGGCAGTTCGGTGGCGCCGAGCAGCCGCTCCTCGTCTCGGTGCGGTCCGGTGCCGCGGTCTCGATGCCCGGAATGATGGAAACGATCCTCAACCTCGGCCTCAACGACACGACGGTCGAGGGCCTGACGCGGCAGAGCGGAAATCCGCAGTTCGCGTGGGACTCGTACCGCCGCTTCGTGCAGATGTACGCGAGCGTCGTCTACGACCTCCCGAAGCGCCCCTTCGACGACCTGCTCGAGGCGCGGAAGAAGCACGCCGGCGTGGAGCGCGACATCGACCTCCCGCTCGAGGAGCTCAAGGCGATCGTCCAGGAGTTCAAGACGCTCGTCCGGGTCGAGCGCGGGCGGCCCTTCCCCGAGCTGCCGCTCGACCAGCTCTGGGGGGCGATCGCCGCGGTCTTCGAGAGCTGGAACACCCGCCGCGCGATCGACTACCGCCGGCTCCACGACATCCCCGACACGATGGGCACCGCGGTCAACGTCGTCGCGATGGTCTTCGGCAACATCGGCGAGGATTCGGGCACCGGTGTCGCCTTCAGCCGCGATCCCTCGACCGGCGAGCGGCGCCTCTACGGCGAGTACCTCCTCAATGCGCAGGGCGAGGACGTCGTCGCGGGCATCCGGACGCCGCAGCCGATCGCCACGCTCAAGGATGCGCTGCCGGAGGCGGCGGTCGAGCTCGAGCGTACCGCGCGCCTGCTCGAGCGCCATTTCCGCGACGTGCAGGACATGGAATTCACGATCGAGCGCGGCCGGCTCTACATGCTGCAGACGCGGCGCGGCCAGCGCTCGGGCCAGGCCGCGGTGCGGATCGCCTGCGAGATGGTGGACGAAGGTCTCATCACCGAGGAAGAGGCCGTCGCGCGGATCCCGCCCAACGACCTGAACCAGCTGCTCCACCCGACGATCGATCCCGACAGCAAGCTCGACCTCCTCACGACGGGCCTCCCCGCCTCGCCGGGCGCGGCGAGCGGCATCGTGATCTTCGACGCCGACCTTGCCGAGGAACGCGCCAAGGGGGGCGAGGCGGTCATCCTCGTCCGGCGCGAGACCTCGCCCGAGGACTTCCACGGCATGGTGGCCGCCCGGGCCGTGCTGACGGCACGCGGCGGCATGACGTCGCACGCGGCGGTGGTGGCGCGCGGGATGGGCAAGCCGTGCGTGGCCGGCGCGCAGGCACTCCAGGTGGACGAGCGGGTCGGCGCAGTCCAGGTCGACGGCCGCCGGATCGCCGCCGGGGAGTGGATCACGGTGGACGGCTCGACCGGCCGGGTCTACGCCGGCCGCGCGGCGCTCAAGGCGCCCGAGCTGAGCGGCAGCTTCACCCGGCTCCTCGGCTGGGCCGACCGGCTCCGCCACCTCGGCGTCCGCTGCAATGCGGATACGCCGGCGGATGCGCACCGCGGCCGCGACTTCGGCGC
>DASUXZ010000008.1:0-4739 GCA_036377655.1 Gemmatimonadales bacterium | reverse complement strand
ACGAGCGAGTCCGCCGGCTTGTCGGCATCATGGAAGGCGGTGACGATCCAGAGCATCGGCCCGTCGTAGTTGTACATGTTGCCGAGGCCGTAATTGATGCCGGCGCCGACGCCGCCCGTGAGCGCGCGCTTCCGCACGACTTCGTCGTAGAAGCGGCTGTCGCGCCCCTGCGCCAGGATCTGGTCGAGGAGCCCGAAGGCGTACCACTCCGGCGTGTACCGCTCCGGCACGCGGTAGCCGAGCGCGATGGCCGGGCGCGTGGCGAGCGAGTCGGTCTTCGAGAAGCGCTTCTCCGCCGTCTGCTTCGGCTCCGAGAGATCGGGATCGGGCGGCTGCGGCGCCTGCGGGATGTTGCCGAAGTACTGCGCGATCCAGCGCTTCACCTGCGCCGGGTCGAAGTCGCCCGTCACGGCGAGCACCGCGTTGTTCGGCGCGTAATACGTCCTGAAGAACGCGGAGGCGTCCGCGAGCGTGGCGGCATCGAGGTCGGCGAGGTCGCCATAGAAGTTGTGCGCGTTGTACCAGTTGCTGAACGCGCGCTGCGGCATGTCGAGCCAGGGGAACCCGCCGTACGGCTGGTTCAGCACGTTCACGCGCACCTCGTTCTTCACCACGTCCTGCTGGTTCCGGAGGTTGGCGCTGTCGATCGCGAGCCCGCGCATCCGGTCGGCCTCGGCCCAGAGGACGGTCTCGAGCGCGTTCGCGGGGATCACCTGGTAGTAGTTGGTGAAGTCGAAGCGGGTCGAGCCGTTGAGGAGGCCGCCGTTCTTCTCGACGAGCTGGATGAACTCCATCTTGCCGAGGTTCTCCGACCCCTGGAACATCAGGTGCTCGAAGAGGTGGGCGAACCCGGTGCGGCCCTTCGGCTCGACGCGGAAGCCGATGTTGTAGTAGACCGCCACGACCGCCGTCGGCGCCGTCGTGTCGCGCGAGAGCACGACCTTGAGCCCGTTCGGGAGCCTGTAGTAGTCGATCGGGACCGAGAGGCGGGCGTCGGCCGCCGCGGCGCGCTGCTGGGCAGCGGCACCGGGCGCGGCGATTCCCGCCACCGCGGCGGCGAGTGCGAACGTGCGAAGGCGTACCATGCTTCTTCCCTCGAGGTATCGGGTCAGTGGGAACCGGCCGGTAGAAGGTACTCGCGGGCGCCGCGGAGCACGAGCCGCGCTACTCCCTGCCCACCGGCGCCCCGTCGAGCGTGAGGAGCTCCTGTCGCCAGAAGCTCCGCGAGCCGTCGGGGCCGACGACGTCGTACGTTTCCATGAAGGGCACGCCGGCGAGCGCCACCATCGTGCCGATGACGGCGTTCCGCCGCACCGACCGCTCCTCCACCGTCCAGCCGCGCAGCATCCGGCCGCCCATCGAGACCCGCACCGAGTCGCCCACGGTGTAGATCCGCTCGTCCACCTCCGGCATCCCCGGGCTCCAGACCGGCATCCGGACCACCATCCCGGTGCGGAGCGGCAGCACGCCGAGGATGATGTCGGTGGCGCCGGCGTGGAAGGCGCGCCGCGAGAGCTCCTTCGCGAAGGGGCTCCGCTCGCCGTCGGGCGCCTTCGACCAGCCCGTCACCTGCGTGGTGTCGATGCGGAACGACGTCTCCCGGCCGGCGGAGCCGACGGCGTGGAAGCCGAGCGGCTGGAGGGTCTCCCGGTCGAACGTCTGGCGGAGGGTATAGCTGTTTCGCGCGCCGCCGGGGCCCATGATCTCCCCTTCCGTCCGGAAGCGGATCACCGGCCGTCCCGCCGAGTCCCCGATCTCCATGTAGTTGCTGATGGTACCGCGCGGCTCGCCCTCCGGGCTTCCCGCGCGGAGCACCGTCCGGGACGAGTGCACCTCGATCCCGGTCCCGCGCACGAGGGGCGAGCCGGGGTAGACGACGAGGGTATCGCCCTGGGCGGCAACAGGGGCGCCGAGCAGGGAGAGCAGGAGGACGGCCGGGATCGAACGGGTTGCCGGGATCTGCATCGGCGGCTCCGGAAACGGACTGGCGCGGGGGGCTTCGCGGGCTCACGATTACTACGACCGCCGTGCGGGGAGGGTTTCTCCCCCGGGGAAGGCCTCTTCAGGGAACTGCATGCCTCGCATCGTCCTCTTCGGCAACTCCGGCTCCGGCAAGACGACCCTGGCCCGGAAGCTCGCGGGCGACCTCGGGCTCGTGCACCTCGACCTCGACTCCCTCGCCTGGGCGAGCCAGGCCGTCCGCCGGCCGCTCGAGGAGAGCGCCGCCGAGATCACCCGGTTCATCGACGCGCACACCGAGTGGGTCATCGAGGGCTGCTACGGCGACCTGCTCGAGCTCGTCCTTCCGTTCGCCACGGAGGTCCGCTTCCTCAACCCCGGCGTCGAGGCGTGCATCGCGAACTGCCGGGCCCGCCCGTGGGAGCCGTCGAAGTATCCGTCGAAGGAGGCGCAGGACCGGATGCTCGACTTCCTGCTCGGATGGGTGCGCGCGTACGAGACGCGCACCGACGAGTTCTCGCTGGCGCGGCACCGGCAGCTTTTCGATCGTTTCGAGGGGAAGAAGGCCGAAATTTCCTAGGGCGCGGCGAGGAGCGACAGGCGGGCGATGCGCGGGACGCCGAGGGCGCGCTCGATCGTGAGCCGGATGGCGTCCGCGGTCACCGGCTCGATGCGATCGAGCTTGCGATGGCCGATCGTCGTGCCGCGCGCCACCTCGCGCCACGCGCCTGCGACTCTCGCCGCAACGCGATAGCTCTCGACCACCTGTCCGTGCGCGATGGCCTCCTCGAGGCAGAGGACCGACATCGGAGTGGGGCGTCGAAGGGCCAGCTCCACCATGCCGGAGGATCCGCGCGGACTCCACCAGGTGCGGGGGCGCCCAGCCACGAGCCGCCGGCCTCCACGATCGGGGGATGAGGCGCCTTTTGCACCGTCACGCTCGTACAGGCGGGCGACGGACGCGCCGAATCCGGCCAGCCGCTCGACGTCGGTCGCATGGAAAAGCCCGTCACGCGTCGGCGGCACGTTGAGGAGCAGCTTGCTGTTCCGGCCCACCGAGGTGAAGTGGAGGTCGGCGAGATTCTCCACCGTGCGCACCTTCTCGTCTTCCGCCGGGTGCCAGAACCAGCCCGGGCGGATGGAGACGTCGGTCTCGCCGGGCCGCCAGACGGAACCGTCGGGGTGCCCGCGCTGGAGGATCTCGCCGACGCCCGGCGCGTCGTAGCCCGCATACGGCACGGCGGCCGGGTCGATCGTCGACCAGCAGGTCTCTCCCGCCACGCCGCGCTCGTTCCCGATCCAGCGCACGTCGGGCCCGGCGTCGGAAAAGATCACCGCATCGGGCTGGAGCTCCCGCACGGTGCGGTGAATGCGCGGCCAGTCGTACGCCTGGCGCCTGCCGTTCGGCCCTTCGCCGTTGGCGCCGTCGAACCAGACCTCGACGAGCGGGCCGTAGCGCGTGAGGAGCTCGGTGAGCTGGGCGACGTAGAAATCGTCGTATCCCTTTCCCGAGCCGTACGCCGGAGCATTCCGGTCCCAGGGGCTCAGGTAGACGCCGGCGCCGAGGCCTTCGGCGCGGCAGGCATCCACGAACTCGCGCATCACGTCGCCCCGGCCACCGCGCCACGGGCTCGACGCCACCGAGTGCCGCGTCGTCGCGGTGGGCCAGAGGCAGAAGCCGTCGTGATGCTTCGCGGTGAGGACCATCGAGCCGGCGCCTGCGGAGCGAGCGGCGCGGGCCCACTGCCGGGCGTCGAGCGCGGAGGGATCGAAGAGCGCCGGGCTCTCGCTCCCGTCGCCCCATTCGCGGTCGGTGAAGGTGTTGATGCCGAAGTGAATGAAGAGCGCCGTCTCTTCCCGCTGCCACCGAAGCTGCGCCTCGCTCGGCACCGGCCGCGCCCACCGGCCCGGCACCCACCGCCCCGCCGGCACCGCCGCCACCACCACAGCCGCCTGCACCAGCTCACGTCGCGTCAGAGGCATGTTTGATTTTCAACGCGAAAACGCAAAGGCACGAAGAGCGAAGGGATCACTGAGCGACGCAGCTCCCAGCATCGGGCGGAGATTGGGCAAGTTTGTTGTGGGCTCCGTGTATTGGGTGCCTCCCCGCGCGGGGCCAGGCCGATCACCCACAAAAAAAATTCTGTGACAATCCCACCCGCCACTTCGCGCCTTCGCGTCTCCGCGCCTTCGCGTTGAAAATCAAAGCTCAAGGCCGCCAGGTGCCCTGGGCTACGGCAGGCACGAAGTCGGCGAGGTCGGGGGGTGGAAAGTCGATCGTGCGGCCCGACTCGGCGCTCTGGTAGGCGGCCATGAGAACCTTCACCACCTCGAGGCCGTCCTCGAAGGTGAGGAGCGGCTGCTCCTTCCCCTGGAAGACGCGAACGAAGTGCCGGTTCTCCGCCTCGTACCCGTACGCCATCGCCTCGTTCGCCACGACCGGCATGAGCCCCATCTCGGCGTTCTGCTTCTCGACGAGGTCCTCGCCGGCCTTCCCCTGCACCTCGCGGCTGAAGAAGAGCTTGAGCCCGCTGTCGAGCGTGTTCCACGACATCGAGTACTCGGGACCGAGGAGCTCGGCGGAGAGCCGGAGCCCGGCGCCGACGAAGCTCCACGAGGTGGACGCTTCGCCGATCACCGTGTGGCCGTCCTCCGTCTCGAACTCGATGAGGACGCTCGCGTAGTCCTCCGACGGCTGCTTCCGGTAGTCCACCTTCGGCCCCATCATCTTCGAGAGCCGCTCGGCGTACTCGGGCCGCGTCCACTTGAGGCTCGCGATG
>DASUXZ010000007.1:0-5831 GCA_036377655.1 Gemmatimonadales bacterium | reverse complement strand
CGGACGAGGCGGACGAGGCGGAGGTCGATCGGCTTGCGTTCGACGTGCGGTACCTGCCGCTCCTCGCGATCGGCCTCGGCCTCATCATCGGTGTGCCCGCCACCGCCCTGCTGGCGCGGTGGAGTGGGTGGCGGCGGCTGGCGGAGAGTTATCCCGACCGGAATGCGGGGCGGGGCGCGTCGGTGCGGAGCGGGCAGATCGTCCTGAACAGGTCGCTCTACAAGACGGGGGTGCGCTTCACCCTGGACGACGCGCACCTCCACGTCGCCATGTCCATGCTCGCGCGTCCCGGGCACCGGCCGTTCAGCGTGCCCTGGGCGGAGGTCGCCGCGACGCGCGACGAGTGGCCGTGGTTCCCCTTCAAGGGCGAGCCGATGGTGCGGCTCACCTTCGCGGCGCACCCCGACATCCGGATGCTCGTGCGCATGGGCGTCGGCCGGCGGATCGCCGAGGCGAGCGGCGGGCGGCTCGACATCACCGGCATGCGCGAGACCGTGGCTGCAGGCAGCTGACGATTCCACCACCCGAGGAGACGACCGTGTATCCGAGCCTGATTCCCATCGCCCTCGTGGCCTTCGCCGGCGCCGCCGACACCGGCGCCGTGGACCGCGTCGCATACGACGCCAACGACGTGCTCACGAAGATGCGCGCGGCCTACGCGTCGCTCACGTCCTACGCCGACAGCGGCACCGTGCTCGACGAGTCGAGCGGGTTCACCGACCGCTCGACGTTCCGGACGTTCTACACGCGCGAGCCGAACAACCTGTTCATCGAGTTCCGCGGCATCGCCTCGGAGTACAAGATCGGCAACCGCGTTCCACTCACGGCGCACGTCGTCCTCTGGATGCAGAACGGCGAGCTCGAGACCTGGTCGGCAGCGTCACAGGCCCACGAGACGTATCCACGCGCAGAAGGGCAGCAGGTGAACGCGGTGAAGAACGCGGGCTACTACACGCACGGCATCTCGGTCCTCATTCCGTCGCACCTCTACACCCAGGCCGGCATGGCGAGCCCGATCCATGCGGCGGAGGAGGTGGAGGCGGACGGATTCGAGACCGTCAACGGGCGGAAGTGCTACCGCCTCCTCGGCGTCGAGCGGTGGCGCTATCCGAGCGGACAGGAGACGGGCGTCCGCGCCATCACGATCTGGATCGACGCGGAGACCTATCTCATCCACAAGGTCTTCCAGGACACGCCGAAGGGCTACCCGCGGAACGAGATCAGCCGGCGGACGACGACGATCAAGCACCGCGCCAACCCGAAGCTCACGCCGGCGCAGTTCCGCTACACGGTCCCGGCGAGCTGACCGATGCGCCGACGCCGCCGTCCCGCGAGCCGCCTCGAGCTCTTCTACGCCGCCATCGTCGCCCTGCTGATGGTGGGCGGCTCGGTGTGGCTCGACCGCTCGGGCACGCTCGTCACGGCGGAGGTCGCCGGCAAGCGGGAGCGGATCATCGTGGGGTACGAGCCGATGGGCGAGTGGGACCGGTACTACGAGGTGAGCGCCGCCTTCGAGTGGCCGAACGCCGGGCGGTGGCAGGCGAGCGTCCGCGTGCCGGAGGCGCGCTACGACGCTCTCCGCGCCGGCGACTCGATCGAGGTCCGCTACCTGCCGCAGTTCCCTGCCCTCGCCCGCACGAGCGACCGATCCACCGTCACGGCGCTCGCCGAGTTCGGCGCGCGGCTCATGGCGATCCCGATCCTCGCCTGGCTCGCCCTGGGCATTCCGGCGCTCTGGATCGCGGCGCGGATCGGCATGATCCCGGTGCTCGGCGTGAGCGTGGCGTGGGCGGTGGCGGCGTGGACGATGCTGTTCGCGATGCCCTCGCGCGGTGGCGCCCGGCCCGCGGAGGCGATCGCCGAGGTCCGGGCGATCACGCTCGTGGACCGCGCGCCGGAGCGCATCACGCCGTCGCGCACGTACAGCCCCCGGTTCGACAACCGGCTCGAGGCGCCCTACCAGGTCGTACAGCTCGCGCTCGTGAGCGACGCGGTCGGCGATACCGTGCTCGCGGTGGATGCAGTGGATTCGGGAAGCGTGAAAGGACTCGCGCACGGGGCGCGGCTCCCGGTGCGGCTCGACCCGGCCACCCCGCGCGGAGCGCAGCTCGCGGGCGGCACGCGCCGGTTCGTGGACGCCAACCGCTTTCACTTCCTCATGCCCGTCGCCGGGTGCGTGATCCTCGGCGCGCTCATGGCGCTCGCCTATGGCTGGCGGCGCTCCCGCCGGGCCGGCGCGGCGGAGCAGCCCCACCACATCCATCAGGAACTCATTCAGCAGCAGGGAGGCGCATGATGTCGCACTTCACGATTCACGGCGTGGCAGGCGGCGCCATGCTGCTCCTCCTGGCCGGGCGCGTTGCAGAATCCCAGGATCCGCACTCCGCCTCGCAGACGAGCGTGGTACAGCGCATCGCCGGAGACAGCGCATCGCGGGTGAGGGGCAACATGCGCGAGCTCAAGTGCCGGGGCAAAGCCGGTATCGACCTCCGTGTGCACAGCGACCCCGCGCCGGGCCGGCCGGATTTCGTCACCATGGTGCTGCGCTACGACCGCGTGAAGGCGACCCGCTCGCTCTCGACGTCGGGACCCGGCCTCGGTGTGGTCGACAACGGCATGACGTTCCTGTTCATCCCCGGCGCCTGCAACTGGGGCAGCGGCTACATCCCGGAGATCCCACCCGAGCCCGGCGTGGTCTATTTCGACATCCCGCGTGATGGGCAGACGCATGTGCCCGCGGGCCAGCGCGATACGACGATCGAAGTCGCTGCCTACTATCCCGATCCGCCATCGCTCACCCGGTACCTGAGCGACTCGAGCCACTACTGGGTGTTCTTCGTCGACGACCTGTCGAACGTGTCGATCAGCTTCGGACGCTGGCCGCTCGGTGGCGCGGCCCCACCCACGGCCATGACGCCTGGGCCGGCGCCGGCGACCGCGTTCGGCGGGTCACTCCGCGGCGGAGCGGCGGCCGCGACGTCGAGCGTGCGGTCGGGCGCCGGCGCGGGGAGCTCGCGTCCAGGCGATGCGAGCATCAGCCGGACACTCCTGCCGGACGTGCGCATCTGGGGAGTGGCGACGGCGCCCGGGACGAAAGGAGTCAGGCTCGTCTTCAACACCGATCGGGGGCCCGCCGGGCTCGGCGGTCGCACGGGCATCGCGGTCCAGTTCAGCAAGCGCCGGCCACCCTGGGACTCGGCGGGACGGCAATGGGCCTACCCGCCGGGCTGGGACAGCCCGTGGCTCGCCGACATCAGTCGCCCCGCGACGGGCGGATACATGGCGGAGCCGATGGGTCGGCTCGAGCTGCGCCAGCGCTACTACTACCTGATCACCGTCGAGAGCCACGACGCGTCGCTGCCGCCGCGCCAGGTGGTCGGCACCTTCATCGCTTCAGTCAACCCATTCGCCTCGGCGCCGCCCGCGCCGGGAGCGGAGCCGGCATCGGCGTCGAATGAGGGGGTCGGCGAATCGCTCCGGGGCGACGCGACGGACGCGTCCGGCGCACTGCGGGACCAGCCCACCGGCGCCACGACGGCCGCAGGGACGTCGGTGCGCTCCCCGGCCGCTGCCGGATCGACCGGACCTTCCACGAGCCGGACGCGCCTCCCGCCAGATGTCCGCATCTGGAATATCGAGGCGCGGCCGGGAAAGAACGGCGTGGAGCTCTCCTTCGAGACGGACCGCGCGTGGGTGCGCGGACGCGACCGGGGGGTCCGGGTGCAGTTCAGCACCCGGCAGCCGAGGTGGGAAGGCGGCCTGCTCGTCTCTCCCGCCGTGGCAAGCGAGTGGCGCGAGGTGACGAGCGGGTGGTTCCAGTCCGAGCCGCACTGGACCCTCGAATCCGGGAAGCGCTACTACTACCTGATCACCGTCGAAAGCAACGACGCGACGCTGCGGCCGCGCCAGGCGACGGGATCGTTTCTTCCGGCGTTTGCGCGGTAGGCGGACGAGGCGGACGAGGATAACCAATTCAGGAGCGGACATCATGGATGGGATCGTGCGGTACATCTCGGCAGGCGCGGTGCTCGTTGCGGGGCTCGCGGCGTGTGGTGAGGGTGGGGAGGCGCAGCAGGTCGCGGCGGCGACGGTGGGCGGAGGGAAGCCACCGTGTCCGTCGGTCACGGAGGTCCAGGCGGCGATCGGGTTCCCGGTCCAGTCCCGGCCGGTGCCGGTGGACGGCTGTCTCTACGAGCTCTCGGGCGAGTACGCGGGAGTCATGGTGAGTCTCATGTACCAGCCCGCCGCGCGCGCGGAGGACATCTACGCGGACATCCGCCGCGGCGTGCAGGGTGCGCGCGGGATGGACGCGCAGCCGGACAAGCTCACCGTCGGCGAGGGCGGCTGGGGTTACACGAGCCGCGGCCAGAAGCATGCGGCCGCCGTGTCGAAGGGCCGCGTCTATCACGTCGAGATCGATCACAACCTCTTCGAGAGTCTCGCCTTCCCCGACGACGTCGCGGTGAAGGTGATCGAGCTCGGCATGCGCGTGGCGCCCGGCCCGGGTGCCGGCGCAGGTGCAGGCGCCGCCACGGCCAGTGCCGCCGGCGCGAGCTCGGCCCCGATCGACGCGTGCACGCTCGCCACGAACGCCGAGGTGGCCGACGCGGCGGAGGAGCGGCCGGAGATCGCGAAGTACTGGTCGGCGCCGGTCGCGTCGTTCGGGAACTCGCACTGCGATTACGACGGCGGCTCAATTCGCGTCTACCGCGGGAAGAACGCCGCCGCGAGCTTCGAGTCCACGCTCAAGGCGTTCGGCGCGGAGAAGGCGCCGCGCACGGCCGTGGCGGGCCTCGGCGACCGCGCGTACTTCCTGATTCCCTACCCGGACGATCCCTACAAGCGGCTCGGCCTCCTCGCCGTGCACCAGGGCTCCGACGTCCTCCAGTTCATCTTCGACGCCCGTGGCGACGAGCCGATCGAGGCCACGCGGCCGCGGCTCGAGAAGCTCGCGCGGCTCGTGCTGCCGAGGGTGCAGTGAGGACGCTGCTCGCGCTCACGCTCATCGCGGCGCCGGCGATCGCCTGCGCGCAGCAGGCCGTCCCGCCGGCAGCGACCGTCGCCGCGCAGGCCGCCGACTCCGTGCTCATCGGCTGTTACGGCGGGGTGCGCGGAGGGGGCAGCGGCAACAAGCTCACGCGCGAGGGCGACCTCTGGACGTTCGAGAAGCCGCTGCAGGAAGAGGCCACGTACACCCTGCTCCGTCGCGACTCCGCAGCGGCGGTCGAGGTCTTCGCGGCACTCGAGCGCGCCCGGTTCCGCTCGATCGAGCTGAACCAGATCGGCAACATGACGTGCGTGCTCGAGCTGAACGATGCGGCGGGAGAGCACTCCGTGAGCTGGCTCATCGGCGATCCTCCGCCGGAGCTCGAGCCGGTGCTCGAGGCGCTCGACCGGGCCTTCGGCGACGACCGCCGCATGTGGCGGTAAGCGACCTCACTTTCCACCTGGAGCTTTCGATGACGATGCTCACCCGCGCCGCGGCCCTCGCCGCCGCCTGTGCCCTCCTCGCCGCGCCGCGCCTCGATGCCCAGTCGGGCACGATCCGGGTCACAATCGCGAGCGGTCCGCATGCCGGCACGCACGAAATGAAGGAGGCATGCGAAGGGCAGCCGAATGCCTATCCGAGCCTTTACATCATGGGTTTCCGGTCAGGCCTGTACGACGGCAAGAAGGACCCGTACGTCATGGAGTTCTTCACCGCGTCGAAACCGGGGAAGCCGGATGCCTTCGTCGTGTCGGTGAAGTTCCATGGCGCCGACTACCAGATCTTCACGATCCCGCGTGAGTACTCGACGCAGGCCCCGACGCCCAGCGGGCGTGGCACCGTC
>DASUXZ010000006.1:0-9775 GCA_036377655.1 Gemmatimonadales bacterium | reverse complement strand
GACACGCTCCGGTTCCTCGTCGGGGGCGCGGCGTCCTGGCGCGCGCGCGACGCCGCCGGCCGCGTCGAGCGCACGCGCCTGCACGCCGCGCTCCACTCGGGCACCGCCCGGACCGGCGCGGCCACGATGGTGCGGGAGGCCATTCCACCCTGGCTCTTCTGGGCGGCATTCACGGTGTCGGCTGGCTGGCTCTGGTGGGAACGCCGCCGGACGTCGAGCGGAGAGGAGGGGAGAACGGGCGTCAGGTGACGCCCGTCCTCAGGCGAGATCTGTAGAAGAGAGAGAGGCGTAGGGAAAGGGGACCACGGCAGGCGGAAACGTCGATCAGCTCATCCGACCATTCGGCTGGGAGCCTCTGGTTTCACCGGACGTCTCGCAGTTCACCGATCGTCCGCTCCGCCTGCCAACGGGAAGATCACCCACCCCCGGGGGGGCCGCTGTGCGGTGCATCACACGCTAGCGCGACGCTCTCCGCTTCCTCGTCGCCGCCGCCTTCCGGGCGCTGGCCGAGCGGGCAGCCTTCGGCCGGCGCGCGGCTGCGGCCCCGCCCCGCCGCCCGCCCTTCTTCGCCGGCGCGAGATTCGTCTTGCGGCCCCGGCCCGAGCCGCTCTTCCTCCCGCCGCCCGTCATCTTGTTCACGGTCGCCCAGGCGCGCCGCTCCGCCTCCTCCTCCGGCACGCCGCGATCCTCGTATCCCTCCTCGATCTTCCGTGCCTGCCGCTTCTGCTTGTCGGTGTACGCGGACTTGTCGCCCTGTGGCATCGTGGCCTCCCGTGGATGTTCGCGCTGCTCGAACATCCCGGATGCTCCGTCGGGAATCGGTGCGCGATATCACAGGATGACGCCTGCGTCCGGCGCTCGGCGGGGGGTGGTGTCCCGCCACGCGGCCGTGATCCCGCCGCGCGCGGCGAGCGCGTCGAGCGCCGCCTCGAGGGCGGCCATGGCGGCGTCGGTAGGAGGGTTGGAAAGGGTGCGGGCGCGGAGCTCGTCCTCGATCCGCGGCAGGTCGAAGTACCAGCCGCGGTCGGCGCGCTTCCGCGAACGCTCGATCATCCGCTTCGACGCCACGGCAAGCGCGCACCCCGGCGCGCCGCCGATGGCCGAGGCCTCGGCGAAGGCATAGTCCACCTGCCAGAGGTCGGTTTCGAGCCGCTCGGCACCGAGCGAGCATCGTGCGTCCACGAGCAGCAGCGTGTCCGGCACCTGCCGCACCACGCGCGCGAGCTCGGCGAGCGGAGCCACCGCGCCCGTGCCCGGGTCGACGTGCGGCACGAGGACGGCGTCGACCTCCGGGCCGTCGAGGAACCGCTCGAGGTGAGGAGGCTCGATCGCGGCTCCGGGCGCCACGAAGGCGCGCACCACTTCCTTCCCGCACGCTTCGGCCACGCGCGCGGCTTCCTCCCCCGCCTTCCCACCGACCACGACGAGCAGCCGCTCGTCGACGCCGTTCCGGATACCCGCCTCGAGCCCGCCGCCGCCGGTCGCCGGGAGGATCATGACCGGGCGCGTGGTGCGGAAGAGGTACCGGAGCGGCCGCTCGATCCGCGCGAGTCGCTCGCCGCTCACGCCGGGAGGCGTCCCGACACGACGTCCGCCGCCTCGACGATCCGGACGCCGTCCCCGCGCCACTTCTCGAGCAGCGCCGCGCCGGTGGCCCGGTCGATCGGCCGGGCCGCGTCCGCGACGAGCGCGAGCCGCTCCGGCGGCATCCGGCGCATCAGCCCCTCGATGGCGTACCGGTCGCAGACGTCGAGCGCCACGCCGTAGAGCACGATCCGCCGGGGCGCGAGCACCTCGAGGAGGGTGTCCACGTTGGCGTTCGTGAAGACGTCGAACCAGTGCTTGAGGAGGAGGAAGTCCCCGCGGTGCGCCGCGATCCGCGCGCGGAGCTCCTCGCCGGCCGGCTCGGGGTGGATCACGAGCGGGTCGCGGAGCTCCGTTTCGGCGATCTTGGCCTGGCCCGGGGTGCCGCGCATGCAGTGCGGGGGAAAGCTCTCGCGGAAATCGGGCGTGTCGCTCAGCTCACGGTGGTGCGGCTCGTGATCGTCCGCGCTCGCGACGATCGGAATGCCACGGTCGTGCGCATGCCGCGTGAGGTCGCGGAGCGCCGGGATGATCTCCTCGCTTCCCGGCACGTACAGCTTGCCGTCGGCACGCATGAAGTCGTACTGCGTGTCCACGTCCCAGAAGA
The DNA here is from genome assembly GCA_036377655.1 of Gemmatimonadales bacterium. Taxonomy (GTDB): domain Bacteria; phylum Gemmatimonadota; class Gemmatimonadetes; order Gemmatimonadales; family GWC2-71-9; genus CAMLLJ01. The sequence continues at coordinate 7,584 of DASUXZ010000006.1, read as the reverse complement.
TGACCGGGATCGCCATCGAGCCTCCTGCTAGGGCGTCGGCCCCGACAGCTCCGTCCAGAGGAACATCCACGCGAGCGCAGCCATGTGCGCGGCCTGCGCATTCGTGGAGGAGCCGCCGTGCCCGCCCTCGATGTTCTCGTAGTACGTGACGTCCTTCCCGGCGTCGATCATCCGCGCCGCCATCTTGCGCGCGTGGCCGGGATGGACCCGGTCGTCGCGCGTGGAGGTGAGGAAGATCGTCGGCGGGTAGTCGCGATCGGCGCGGAAAAGATGGTACGGGGAGTACGTCCGGATGAACTCCCATTCCTCCGGCTTGTCGGGGTCGCCGTACTCCGCCATCCACGACGCGCCGGCGAGGAGCTCGTGATACCGCCGCATGTCGAGGAGGGGCACCTGCACCACCACCGCACCGAACAGCTCCGGGTACTGCGTGAGCATGTTGCCGACGAGGAGACCGCCGTTGCTCCCGCCCTGGATCCCGAGCCGCGACGGCGAGGTGATGCGCCGGGCCACGAGGTCCTGGGCCACCGCGGCGAAGTCCTCGTAGGCGCGGAGCCGGTTGGCCTTGAGGGCGGCCTGGTGCCACCGGGGGCCGTATTCGCCGCCGCCCCGGATGTTGGCGACCACGTACACCCCGCCGCGCTCGATCCACGCCGCGCCCGCCGTGCCCGAGTAGTACGGCACGAGGGAGATCTCGAACCCGCCGTACCCGTAGAGCAGCGTCGGCGCGTTGCCGTCGAACGCGAGGTCCTTCGGCCGCACCACGAAGTAGGGGACGCGAGTGCCGTCCCGGCTCCGCGCGAAGTGCTGCTCGACGATCCGCCCCGCCGCGTCGAAGAACTCGGGCATCGCCTTGAGCCGCTCGGCCGGCCGGCCGGGCGTCACGAGCGAGAGCGTGGTGGGCGAGAGGAAATCGGTCGCGTAGAGCCAGACCGCGTCGCTCTCGTCTTCGTCCACCGCCGCGACGCCGACGGTGCCGAGCGCCGGCGCGCCCTCGAACGGGACGCGGGCCCAGTCCCCTCGCGCGGCGGGCGTGAGGACGAAGAGCCGGTTCTTGACGTCGTCGAGGACGTTGAGGATGAGGCGGGAGCGGGTCCAGGTGTAGCTCGCGAGCGAGGTGGTCTCCGTCGGTGCGAAGAGCACGGTGAACGCGCGGCGGCCCGCCATGAAATCGTCGAAGCGCGCGGCGAGGAGCGAGCCCGCCTCGTAGGTCGTCCCGCCCTCGGTGAGCGGCTCGCGGAGCTCGAGCAGGAGCCACTCGTGGAAGACGCTCTTGTTGGCGGAGTTCGGCGCGTCGATCCGGCTCAGCTTCCCGTCCGGCGCCCGGGAGTAGAGCTCGTCGTTGTAGAAGGCGATCGTCCGGCTCACGAAGTCCCGCTCGAAGCCGGGCGTGCGCTGGCGGAAGCCGGAGATGTACATGTCGTCCGGCCGGCCCTCGTACACCACCGTCGCCTCGGCGAGCGGCGTGCCGCGGCGCCATTCCTTCACGATGCGCGGGTAGCCCGACTCGGTGAGCGTGCCCGGCCCGAAGTCGGTGAAGACGTAGACGCGGTCGCGATCGATCCAGCCGAGCCCCCCCTTCGCTTCCGGACGGTAGAACCCGTCCTTCACCCACGCACGCGTGCCGAGGTCGAACTCGCGCGTCACGTCCGCATCGGCCCCGCCGCGCGAGAGCGAGACGAGGCAGCGCACGTAGTCCGGCCGGAGGCAGTCGGCGCCGTGCCAGACCCATTGCTCGCCCTCGGCCCGGCTCAGCTCGTCGAGGTCGATCACCGTCTCCCACTCGGGGTCGTCCTTCCGGTACTCCTCGAGCGTGGTGCGCCGCCAGATGCCGCGCTCGTGGCCGGCGTCCTTCCAGAAGTTGTAGTACCAGCCGCCGATCTTCTCGACGTCGGGGATCTTCGCGTCCGAGTCGAGGATGGCGCGAAGCCGCGCCTCGAGCTGCGTGAACCCGGGTGCCGCGCCGAGCGTTGCTTCGGTGCGCGCGTTCCGGGCGCGGACCCAGGCGAGCGCGCTGTCGCCGGTCACGTCTTCGAGCCAGAGATAGGGATCGTTCACGGCGGACTCTTGGGCGACAGCCGTGCCGGCGGCCGCGAAAAGGGCGAGCGGCACGAGTGCCGCGCGGGCGATGCGGAAGGTCATGTCACGCGCTCCAGGCGTGGGTTCGGCCGGTACTCGCGCCCGACCTTGGCCACCGGCTTCCCGTCCATCCGGACGACGTCGGCCGTGAAATCGAAGCGGCCCTGGAAGAGCGACGAGCCGACGCCGTAGGCGTCGACCGGCACCCCTTCCCGCTCGAACAGCTCGATCTTCTCCACCGTGAACCCGCCCGACGCGATGATGCGGACGTGCGCGAACCCCTCCCGGTCGAGCGCGCGGCGCACGTTCCAGACGAGCTGGGGATTCACGCCGGTGGGGCGGAAGCGGCCCATCTGCGGCAGCACCGACCGGTCCACGAGCATCTCGCTCGTGTCGAGGCGCACGCCGTAGAGCCGGTCACCGAGCGCGCGCGCGACGTCGAGCGACGTGCGCACCGAGTCGTTCGCGAAGTCCACGAGGGTGACGACCCGCACGCCCGGGTCGATGTACTCGGCGAACTTCCGCGTCGCGAGCACGGTGTCCCCGCCGTACGCCGCGATGAGCGCGTGGGGCACCGTGCCGACCCCTTCCGATCCCCACCAGGAGGCCTGCGCGTCGGTGGACACGCCGATCGCCCCGGCGATGTGCGCGGCGTACCCGTCGCCCGTCTGGACGAGCCAGTGGTCGTGGCGCGCCGGGAAGAACATCACCTCCCGCGGCCGCGCCGCCTCGACGACCCGCCTCGTGTTCGTGCCCACCCGCGTGCGCCGCGCGAGCACGCCGAGGTAGAGGGTCTCGAGATTCGCGAAGACGTCGTACGGCCCCTCGATCAGGAGGACCGTCTCCCAGGGCTCGACCTCGTCCCCGTCGTAGAGCGCGTGCACCTCGAGCGCGCCCCAGTCGTCCGAGCAGAGCTTGAGGATCGCGATCGCCTCGTCGATCCCGCCGAGGAAGGCGTGCTGCTTGCCGAAGACCTGCATCGTGACGCGCGGGCGGTGCCCGTCGGCGAGCAGGATCTCGCGCGCGCGCACGAAATACTTATCCGAATAGTAGCCGGCCCGCATCTTCTCGACCGGGAGGTTGAAGATCTCGGGATCGAGCCGCGGCCGCCGGCTCACCGCGCGCTCCCTGCCGGCGCTGCGTCGCCGAAGTGCGCGTCCTTGAGGTCGGCGAGGAGGCGGCGCAGGCGCCGCGCGTGCCGCGGCTCGGGATAGGCGTCGATGAGGCGGCGCAGCTCCGCCATCGCGCGCCCCGGGTCGGCCAGGCGGAAGTCGTAGAGGTCCACGAGTGCGAGTCCCGTGCGGATGTCGTCGGTCGGGGTGAGCGGAGCGGTGCGGAGGTCGAGCAGCGCCTGCACCGCGCCGTGCGGATCGGAGAGTGGCCCGCCGAGGAGCGCTGCGCGCCGGAGCGTGGCGGACACGCGGTCGCGCGGCGCTCGCGCGCGATCGAGGTACGCGTCCGCGGCCTCCGCGTACCGTCCCCGGACCTCGAGCGCCTCGACCTCGGAGAAGCCCCCGCCCGCGCGCAGGAGCCCGACGCTCTGGAGCGCTGCCGCGAGCCCGTCGATCCCGGGATCGAGAAGCGCGAGCACGCCGAGCACGAGCCCGTAGACGGCCCAGCACGCGCCCGCGAGCTCCACGCCGCGCCAGCCGAGTCCGGCGAGCGCCAGGAGCAGCGACACGACCGTCGCCGCGAGGAGCATCCCGCCGGCCACGACGCGAAGGAGTGCCAACGGGTTGGCCGAGGCTTCGGCGGCGTGCGCCCGTATCCAGGTCACAGCGGAATCGGCTGGCAAGGCGTCAAATTAGGCCCGGATCCGGAGCCACGGCAAGTTGACAGCGGGGCTGGCTGGCGCGTAAATCCGGACTCCAAGGCCAGTTACCTCACTTCGAACCCGGAGCTGTGACCGTGCCCGAGTCCGTGACCCGACGCGCCTTCCTCGGTACCGCCGGAGCCGCCGCTGCGGCCGCCGCCCTCCCCGCACCCGCCCGCGCCCTCGAGGCGCCGGCCATCCGCCGTTCCACGGAGAGCACCTTCGCGGCCGTCGCCTCGGACAACGGGATCCGGGGCGTGGCGCGGGCGTTCGAGCTCGTGAGCGGAGGCACCGACACGCTCGATGCCGCGGTCGAGGGCGTGAAGATCCAGGAGCTCGATCCGGCGGACAACTCGGTCGGCTACGGCGGGCTGCCGAACGAGGACGGCGTGGTCCAGCTCGATGCCTCCTGCATGCACGGGCCGACGAAGCGCGCCGGCGCGGTCGCGGCACTCGAGGGGATCAAGACGCCAAGCGAAGTCGCGCGCCTCGTGCTCCGGTACACCAATCACATCCTGCTCGTCGGGGAAGGCGCCCGGCGCTTTGCCCTCTCCTACGGGTTCCAGTCGGAGAACCTGCTCACGCCCGAGTCGCGGGAGCTCTGGCTCCGCTGGCGCGCCAACCGCGGCGCGAGCGACGACTGGCTCGACGTCCCCGAGTCGGAGCGGATGGTCCCCCGTCCCACCGGCACCATCAACCTGAACGTGGTGAACACGAAGGGAGAAATCTCCTCGGTCACCACCACCAGCGGGCTCGCCTGGAAGATTCCCGGCCGCGCCGGTGACTCCCCGATCGTCGGCGCCGGCCAGTACACGGACAACGCGATCGGCGCCGCCGGCTCCACCGGCCGCGGCGAATCGAACATCATGGTCTGCGGCGGCTTCCTCACGGTGGAGCACATGCGGCGCGGGATGAAGCCGACGGACGCCTGCCTCGAGACGCTGAAGCGCGTCGTGGCGCTCACGCCGCCCCGGCTCCTCGACGAGCGCGGGCGGCCGCGCTTCGGCCTGCAGTTCTACGCCGTGAACAAGCGGGGCGAATTCGGCGCCGCATCACTCTTCCCGGCACGTTACGCGGCGCACGACGGGCGCGAGGCCGCGCACCGCGACGCCGCTTTCCTCTACCAGAGATAGATGATGAGAATCCGTTCGGCGCTCCTGCTCGTCGCCGGGTGCCCGCTCGCCGAGCGCGCGCTGTCGGCGCAGGAGCCGGGTGTGACACCGCCTCCCGCCGTCGTGGTCGAATCGCTCCCGCCGTCCGACTACCCGTGGCTGCTCAGCTATTACCCGATGATCGGCGGCGGGCTCGGCGGCGGGCCGGTCGTCATCGCGCGCGCCCGGTACTGGCAGCCGTCGCCCTACGAGGCGCGCTCGACCTACCGCGCGGACCTCACGGTCGAAGGCGGGCTCGGCTTTCACGGGAGCCGCATGGGGCTCATCCGCCTGCGCGCGCCACTCCTCTCCCGGAACCTCCGGGTGAATGCGCGCCTCGGCGCCCGGCGCAATACGCGCGAGAACTTCTTCGGGCTCGGCAACGAAACGGTGCTCGAGAAGGATCTCCCCGCGGAGGAACGCCTCCGCTACCGCGTCGAGGAAGTTCGCTACCAGGCGCTCGCCGACATCACGCATCGCATCGCAGGACCCCTGCACATCTCGGTGGGGGGCGGGGTCGAGAACACGCGCTTCGCCGCGCTCGTCGAGGAGGGGCCGACGCTCTTCGAATCCACCTTCGGAGCCGAGCTCGAGGACACCGACGCCATCGGCGGCGCCACGCTCGTGCTCGATACCCGCGACAACGAGTTCGATCCGACGACCGGGGTGGTGGTCGAGTCGGGAGTCCAGTTCGGGAGCGGCGGTGACGGCTATTCGCGCGTCTATGGCATGGCGCGCGGCTACCGGATGCTCGGCGCGCGGCACCAGGTGGCCGTCCGCCTCGCCGCTTCGCAGCTCTATGGAGACCCGCCGCTCTCCGCCCTCTACGAGTTGCCCGCCTGGGAGGACGTGCTCGGCATGTACGGCGGCCACAGCACCAATCGCGGGCTCAGGAGCAGCCGGTACCTCGGCACCGGCGTGATCTTCGGCAATGTCGAGCTGCGGCGCGAGCTCCTGACGTCGAAGAACTCCGCCGAGCTGCAGGCGTACATCTACCTGGATGCGGGCCGCGTGTTCCACGGCGAGAAGATCCGCCTCACGGCCGACGAGCTGCACGTGGGCGCCGGGGGCGGGCTCGCGCTCAGGTTCCTCCGCTCCACGAGCGTCGCGTTCGACGTGGCGCGCGGCTCGGACGGGATCCGGTTCAACATCGGGAGCGGATGGGCGTTCTGAGCCCGGCGCCCGACTTCCGGGCCTGGTGGGAGAGAGCGCTCGACTTCGACGGCTTCGTGGACGCGAGCCCCGCGCACGGGGAGCTCTGGCGCGGCCTCTACGCCATCGCGCGGCCGCCGGCGTGGGCGCTCGAGATCGCCGCGGAGGCGGCGCCGGTCCGGTTCCTCGTCCTGCTCGAGGACTGGTGCGGCGACGCGTCGAACACCGTGCCCATGCTGGCGAAGTTCGCGAATGCGGCGGGCATCGAGCTCCGGGTGCTGCGGCGGGACGAGCATCCCGAGCTCATGGACCGGTACCTCACGAACGGGACGCGCTCGATCCCGATCGTGATCGTGCTCGACGGGGAATTCCGCGAGGTGTCCCGCTGGGGACCGAGGCCCGCCGAGCTGCAGGCCTGGGTCCTCTCCAACCGCGGCACGATGCCGAAGTCGGAGCTCTATCCGCAGGTGCGCCGCTGGTATGCCCGCGACCGCGGCGAATCGATGCTCCGCGAGCTGCTTACTTCTCTTCGATCCTGACGCCCCGCTCGGCGAGCTCGTCCACGTAGGCCCGGAACGGCATCGCCTCGTCGGGCGTGTGCACGCCCTTCTCGGTGACGCGCCCGTCCGCCTGCATCCGGCCCGTGATCGCGAGCGAATAGCCGGTGGTCCGCATCATCGCGCTGATGCCGCGCTCCGTGTCGTAGCGGTCGATGAGCTGAAAGGTCGTCGCCGCGGGCGCGCCGTTCTTCGTGCCGGACACTTCTACCTTGAGCGCCACGAGGTCCTCGCCCTTCGGCTTGAAGAGCTTCGGGTGCACCGCGGCGATGAAGACGTCGCGCGGGACGACCGTGTGGCCCTTCACCGTGATCGGCTCGTTGGAGATGAGGCCGAGCTCGCGGATCGGCCGCATCACCGCGACGTGCCCCGGGTACCGGAGCGTCTTGTACTCCATCGTGCCGATCTTTCCTTCCCACGCGAACGGCATCGTGCTGATCCCGCCGCCCGTGTGGAACGCCTCGAGCGTGCCGACCGGCGCCGGGAACTCGACGCTCTCGAGCTCGCTCAGCGCATCCACCTGCGTCGGCTTCCCGTCCCGCAGGACCCACGACGGCGTCGTGTAGTAGTCGAGCGCCCCCTCGAGCGAGTACACGATCTGGTAGTTGAGCGGCGGCTCCGGATGCTGCGGGAGCCCGCCGACGTAGATCTTGACCTTGTCCGTGCGGTCGAGCCGGCGGATCCCCTCGGCGGCGAGGATGTTGACCATGCCGGGCGCGAGGCCGCAGTCCGGGATGACCGAGAGCCCCTTCGACCGCGCCGCCTCGTGGAGCTTCTTCTGCTCGAAGACGATCTCGGTGTTGCCGCCCAGGTCCGAGAAGTGGCACCCGGC
>DASUXZ010000005.1:0-5177 GCA_036377655.1 Gemmatimonadales bacterium | reverse complement strand
CACGGTGCGGCGGTCACTCGATCCGACCGATTTCCGGCTCGCGCTCGCCGCGGCGCGCCGGGCGATCGCCCTCGACTCGTCCTACGCGCCGGCGTGGCATGCGCTCGCCGTCTCGCTCACCGATTCGGGAGACCTCACGCGCGGCCTCGAGGCATGGCACCGGGCCACGGCGGTGGACCCGTCGTACGGCGAGGCGCTCGCCTTCCTCTCGCTCGGCTACTACTGGCGGCGGAACTACGACAGCGCCGCATTCTGGGCGGACAGCGCCGTGGCGGCGGACCCCTCGTACATCCTCGGCCGCACGACCGCGGGACAGGTGGCGATCGAGCGGGGGGAACGGGCGCGGGCGCGCGCGGCGTTCGACGCCGCGCAGCGGATCTCGAGCGGGATCGAGATCGTGAACTCGATGCTCGGCGCCGCCCTCGCGGAGGCACGGGGCGGGAACCGCGGTGAGGCGGAGCAGCTTCTCCTGGCAGCCGACTCGCTCATGGTGGAGTTCCAGCCGCCCGCCGCGCACACGGCCGTGTACCTCGCGCACCTGCTCGGTGCGCTCGGCCGTACCGACGAGGCGATCGCCGCCGTGGCGGGCTACCAGCCGCGCGGCGACCTCCACTTCCAGATGCACCTCCGCTGCGACCCGCCGTTCGCGCCGATCGCGTCCGATCCGCGCTTCCGTGCGCTGCTCGTCACCCCGCGGACCGAGGCGGGATGCTGATGCGGTGCGGCACCGTCAGTGGGCGTGCCCGGCCTTCCGGTGATGCGCGCAGGTGGCCGCCGGGTTGAACTGCGCGAAGGTCCCGTTCGGGTTCTCCCGGTAGAGCCACACGTGCAGGTCGTAGTGATCGTCGAAGTGGTGCGCCTCGTCGATGTCGGCCGTGGCGGGGTCGTCCACCATCCGGTTGTACGGGTTGCCGAGGTAGGTCGGCGGCGCCGTGTGACCCGCTTCGTCCCACGACTTCATGAAGACGAGGTTCTCCACGGCGACGAGCTGGAGCGAGCCGTCGGCCTGGGGCTCGTAGATGAGCACCGAGGGCTTCCGGAAATCGGTGTGCGTGCCGGTCCCGCTCACCTTCGGGTTCGGCGGGCCGGTGATCCCGAGGAGGTCGGGCCGGAAGAAGTGGATGCCCATGACGCCGTCCGCGGCGGGGCGGCCGACCATCTCCGCCATTTCGCACACGTCGCCCGGATCGCGGACGTATCCCTCGGCGAGGGCGACGTTCACTTCCTGGAAGCGCAAGGTGAGCTCGCGGACTTCGTCGAGCGTGGGCTCCGCGGCAGGCGCGGCGGCGCCCTGCCCTGCGAGCGGGGCCGCGGCCGCGGCGCTCAGCAGGAGCACGGCAAGGGTGCGATCGATGGTCATGGGGCCCTCGGGGGTGGGGAGGATCGGCACTCTACTCTACTGCATGGCACTCATCGCGCCAGACCCCCCCGCCGCCCGCGCTATTTTCCCCGGATGACCGCGACGACGATGCTTTCCGACCGGTACGCCATCCGCCGCGAGCTCGGCCGCGGCGGGATGGCGGTGGTCTACCTGGCCGACGACCTGAGGCACGACCGCCAGGTGGCGATCAAGGTGCTGCTGCCGGAGCTCGCCGCGGCGATCGGCGCCGACCGGTTCGAGCGCGAGATCCGCACCGTCGCCCGGCTGCAGCATCCGCACATCCTTCCGCTCTTCGACTCCGGCCGCGACGGCGACTCGCTCTACTTCGTGATGCCGTTCGTGGACGGCGAGTCGCTCCGGAGCCGCCTCGAGCGGGAAGGCGCCCTGCCGCTCGAGGCCGTGACGCCGATCGTGCGGCACATCGGCGATGCGCTCGACCACGCGCACGCGCAGGGCGTGGTCCATCGCGACGTGAAGCCCGAGAACATCCTCCTCTCCGGCGGCCAGGCGCTCCTCGCTGACTTCGGCATCGCCCGCGCGCCCGCGCGGCACGCCGACGAGACCATCACCTCGATCGGCACGGCGGTCGGCACGCCGGCCTACATGAGCCCCGAGCAGGCGAGCGGCGAGCGTGACCTCGACGGGCGGAGCGACCTGTACGCGCTCGGCTGCGTCACCTACGAGCTGCTCGCCGGCGTCCCGCCCTTTTCGGGCGGGAACCCCATGGCGACGATCGCGCAGCACGTGCTCGCGCCCCCGCCCCGGCTCGCCGGCGCGCGGGCGCCGGTTCCCGACCTCGTCGCCGATGCCGTCGAGCGCATGCTCGCGAAGGACCCCACCGCGCGCTTCGGGACGGCGGCGGCGTTCACCGGCGTGCTCGAGGAGGCGCTCAGCGCGCTGCGCCAGCCCTCCACCGGCGAACGGGAGCTTCGCGCCATCGCGCGCGGAGAAGCGGAGAAGTCGAGCGTCCTCGTCCTCGACTTCACCAACATCTCGGGCGCCGCCGCGGTGGACTGGCTGTCCGGGGGAATCGCCGAGACGGTCAGCGTGGACCTCCGGCGCATCGGCGGGATCCGCGTCGTGGGAACCGATCCCGGCACGCGCCAGCGGATCGCCGCCGAGCGGGCGACGGGCGGCATCGACGCCGACGCGGTGCGCCGGCTCGGCCGATCGGCCGGGGCCCGCTGGGTGGTGTGGGGCGCCTTCCAGCACTCGGGCACCCGGATCCGGCTCACGCCGCAGTTCAGCGACGTCGAGTCGGGGATCACGCACGCCGTCGAGAAGATCGACGGCACCCTCGACGACATCTTCGAGCTGCAGGACCGGATCGTCATGCGTTTCGCCGAGCAGCTCAGCATCGAGCTCACGGCGACCGAGGCGGCGCAGATCGCGAAGCCGGAAACGGACCGGCTCAGCGCATACGAGCGCTACGCGCGTGGCAAGCAGGCGTTCCTCCTGTTCGGCACGGAAAGCGCGCGCGCCGCAGCGGACCACTTCCGCAGGGCGATCGAGCTCGATCCCGGCTATGCGCTCGCCTGGGCCGGCCTCGGGAGCCTCCTCATGCCCAACTACATCGCCTCCGGCGACCAGGCCGTCCTCGCCGAAGGCGTCGAGGCGCTCCAGCGCGCCATGGCCCTCGACCCGGGCCTTGGCGAGCCGTACGTGTTCCTCGCATACATGTACACGCAGCAGCACCGGTACGACGAGGCGATCACGGCAGCACGCGCCTCGCTCGAGCGGGACCCGGGGGCGTTCCTCGGGTGGTACCTGCTCGGCGTCGCGCTGCTGGCTCGCGGCCTTTCGCAGGGAACGCTCGACGACCTTGCTCGCGCGATCCTCCCGCTGCTCAGGTGCCGGGCGATCAACCCGTCGTATCATCCCGCGCAGCTCGTGGCCGGCTGGACGTACATGCTGCGCGGCCAGTACTCGCATGCGGCGCCGCTCGTCGACGAGGCGGTGGATCTCGAGCGCGCGGGCACCGGGCTCCTCTTCCTCGGTTCATTCGTCGAGCGCGCGCTCCTGCACGCGCATGCCGGGGAGCCGCGCGCCGCGCGCCCCTTCCTCGATCTCGCCATCGCGACGTATCCCACCACCGACCACGTCTATGCGCCGATGATGACGGCCTGGGCGACCTTTGCCCGCGGCCGCCTCGCAGAAGCCGAGGGCGACTTGGCTTCGGCGCAGCGGGACTTCGACGGGGCGCGGCGCCTCGCCGACGAGAACGAGCGGCGGCTCGGCATCGGCGCGCACTGGGTGAGCGCGACCCTCGGCCTCGCCCGCCTGGCGTTCCGCCGGGGCGATCGGAGCGCCTCCGACGCACTGCTCGCCTCCGCGATCGACCTCGCCTCGCGGCGGCACCGGTTCGTCTGGGTCGACCTGCTCACGAGCGCGCCGGCGGTCATCGCCTACGAGACGGCAGCGACGCACGCCCTCCGCGGGGACTCGGAGGCCGCGTTCGATGCACTCGCGGCCGCGGTGCGGCTCGGCTGGGCGGACGTGCACCAGCTCGCGCATGATCCCTGTTTCGTGCACCTGCGGGACACCGCGGCGATGCGCACGCTCCTTGCCCGTGCCACCGCGCTCGTGGTGCTGCCCCCTCCGGTCGGGGCGGGCGGCTTCCCGGACCTCGGAGAGCCCTTCAGCCAGAAGGTCACTATTGACAAGCGTTCGATAGTTCGATAAGTATCTGACCGTGAACGAGACGACCGATACTCCGACGCTGGCTCCCGGCCAGTTCGAACGGATCGCCAAGGCCCTGGCGGATCCCCGCCGGTTCGCGATCCTCGAAACGATCGCGGGGCGGGAAGACTGCCCCTATCAAGGGGTCTGCGGCCGGTTTCCGATCACCAAGGCGACAGTATCGCACCACATGAAGGAGCTGCTCAACGCCGGCCTGATCGAGGCGGAACGCGAGGGGCAGCAGATGGTTGCGCGATTCCGGCCGGAGGTGCTGGCGGCGTACAGGGCGGAGCTGGGGCGGAGGCTGGGGTAAGGGTCGGACGGTCGGACGGTCGGGCCGGAATGTCGTGAGGATGCAGGCAACTACGCACATGCAGATGTGAAGTGGCGGGAATTGATCATTTCCGCCGAGTCTTGTGTGGAAAAGTTCGATAGTTGTATGACTGTCACTTAGTTGTACCGTCACCCGTACCCCGAAAGGCGTCACCCATGCAGTCCACGGATCTGGACCCCCGCCCCGCCCCTTCTGCGATCCGGCGTTCCATCGCGCTCGTCGTCGCGGTCCTCGCGATCGCGTCGGCCCTCACCTTCTGGAAGTTCTCCTCGCTCAGGGCCGCCGAGGCGGCCTCGGCGATGCCGATGGAGCCGGCCGAGGTCGTGGCGACGGCCGCGGCGGTGACCCGGCCCCATGCCGCGACGACGACCGCCATCGGCACCGTCCGGGCACTCCGCTCGGTGACGCTCCGGAACGAGCTGCCGGGCACGGTCCGCTCGGTCCGGCTCACGCCGGGCCAGGTCGTCGAGCCCGGCACGGTGCTCGTGGCGCTCGACGTGAGCGTCGAGCGTGCGTCCCTCCGGGCGCTTCAGGCCCAGGCGGACCTCGCGGCGACGGTGCTCGCGCGGACCCAGGCGCTCGCCGACGACGGCGCCGCCTCGCGCGAGGAGCTCGACCGCGCCCGCGCCGAGCGGGACGTGGCGCTCGCGGAGATCGCGCGGCTCGAGGCGGTGATCGAGCGAAAGACGATCCGCGCGCCGTTCCGCGCGCGCGTCGGCATCTCCGACGTGCACCCCGGCCAGTACCTCTCCGAGGGGACCGAGCTGACCTCGCTCCAGGGCG
>DASUXZ010000004.1:0-5059 GCA_036377655.1 Gemmatimonadales bacterium | reverse complement strand
TGGGAGGGTGAAAAGTGCCTGGGCGGTGGGCCGGAGTCTAGCGCCCGAAACTTTCCCGAAAACGACCGCGCCGCTATCCTTCGCGCGTGTCCGTCATACGCATCGTCAACGCCCGCCAGCACAACCTGAAGGGCGTCACCGTAGACCTTCCGCACCGGTCGCTCATCGTCGTCACCGGCCCCTCCGGGTCGGGGAAAAGCTCCCTCGCGTTCGACACGATCTACGCCGAAGGCCAGCGCCGGTACATCGAGTCGCTCTCCACGTACGCCAAGCAGTTCCTCGACCGGATGCCGAAGCCGCAGGTGGACCGGCTCGAGGGGCTGGCACCGGCCGTGGCGATCGAGCAGCACAACCCCACGATGTCGAGCCGCTCGACGGTGGGCACGGCCACGGAGGTGTACGACTTCCTCCGGCTCCTCTGGGCCCGCGTGGGGAAGACCTTCTGCCGCAATTGCGGCGCGCCCGTCCGGCGCGACACGCCGGCGAGCGCTACCGACGAGGTCCTTGCCGGCGCGACCGGACGGATTCTCGTCGCCTTTCCGCTTCCCGCCTCGGCACGGCACAGCCATGCCGCGATCGTCGAGAACCTCCGTGCGCTCGGCTTCGTCCGCGTGCTCGCGAATGGGGCGCTGCTGCACCTCGACGAGCTCCCGAGCGGCATCGACCTCGCCGCGGAGGAGGACCTCCTCGTGGTCGTGGACCGGCTCACGGCCACCGAGGAGCATGCGGCGCGGATCGGCGAGTCGGTCGCCGCGGCGTTCGAGGAGGGCGAGGGCGTCGCCGTCGTGGTGCACGAGACGGGCCGTCTGCGCTTCACGGAGTTCCCCGCGTGCAGCCGATGCGACACGCCGGCGGCCGCCTGCACGCCGGCGCTCTTCTCCTTCAACAATCCGCGCGGAGCGTGCCCGGCCTGCAACGGATTCGGCGCCACGCTCGAGTACGCGGAGTCGCTCGTCGTTCCGGATCCCGACCGGAGCATCGCGGACGGCGCGATCGACCCGTGGACCAAGCCGCGCTACGAATCGCGCCGCCGCCTCCTCGTCACCACCGCCCGCGCGCTCGGCGCGGACGTGGACCTCCCCTGGCGGAGGCTTCCGGCCGACGTCCGGCACACCCTCCTCCGAGGAAAGAAGGGGAAGTACGTCGGCATCTTTCCGTTCCTCGTCGGCCTCGAGGAGAAGCGGTACAAGCAGTACATCCGCGTCTTCCTCCGGCAGTACCAGCTCGCGGAGACGTGCGAGCGCTGCGGCGGCACGCGGCTCAACGACGATGCGCTCGCCGTCCGTGTCGAGGGACGGCGGATCGCGGACATTGCTGCGCTCTCGGTCGAGGCCGCGGCCGGGTGGATCCAAGGGCTTTCGCTCGGCCCGGCCGATGCCGCCGTCGCATCGCTCGTGCTGGAGCAGGTCCGGTCGCGCCTCGACTACCTCCGCGACGTGGGCCTCGGGTACCTGACCCTCGACCGGCAGACCCGCACCCTGTCGGGCGGCGAGGCGCAGCGCATCTCACTGTCCAACGCGCTCGGCTCGCGCCTCGTGGACACGCTCTACGTGCTCGACGAGCCGAGCATCGGCCTGCATCCGCGTGACACCGACCGGCTGCTCGGCCTCCTCAGGCGGCTCCGCGATGCGGGAAACACGGTCATCGTCGTCGAGCACGATCCGGCGGCGATCGAGCAGGCTGACTTCATGCTCGAGCTCGGTCCGGGCGCCGGAGAGCACGGCGGCAGGGTGGTGCACGCGGGGCCGCCCGGCCTCGACGGTGATTCGCTCACCGGCCAGTACCTGTCGGGGCGAAAGCGGATCGGCGTGCCGAGCGCACGACGGCCGGCGGGACCGCAGTGGATCAGGATGCGGGGCGCCTCGCTTCACACCCTCGAGAACGTGGACGCCGACATCCCGCTCGGATGCCTCACGGCGGTGACCGGCGTTTCCGGCTCGGGAAAGAGCACGCTGGTGCACGACATCCTGTACCGCCATCTCGAGGCCCGGATCCACGGCGAGCACTCGGCCAAGTCACACCTCGGCGAGGCAGTCGGCGGGCTCGGGTCGCTCAAGGGCGCCGAGTTGATCCAGGACGTGCTGCTCGTGGACCAGTCGCCGATCGGCCGCACCCCGCGCTCCAACCCGATCACCTACGTCAAGGCGTTCGACGAGATCCGCGAGCTCTTTGCCGCGGAGCCGCTCGCGCGCCGGCGCGGCTATACGCCGGCCACGTTCTCGTTCAACATGGAAGGCGGCCGTTGCGAGGGGTGCGAAGGCGCGGGGGCCGTGCAGGTCGAGATGGTGTTCATGGCCGACGTCTTCGTGCCGTGCGAGGTGTGCGGCGGCACGCGCTTCAAGCGCGACGTGCTCGACGTCCGCATCCACGGCTATTCCATCCACGACGTGCTGCAGTGGAGCGTCGAGGAGGCGATCGGCCGCTTCCGGCACCAGCCGAAGCTCGGCACCGCCCTCTGGCACCTGCAGCAGGTCGGGCTCGGCTACCTGCGGCTCGGCCAGCCTGCCACCACGCTCTCGGGCGGCGAGGCGCAGCGCCTCAAGATCGCGCGCGAGCTCATCAGCGCCGGCAGGCGGAAGGGGCGGCGGCTCTACCTCCTCGACGAGCCGACCACGGGACTCCACCTCGACGACGTTCGCGTGCTCATCGCGGTCCTCGACCGGCTCGTGGACGCCGGGCACACGGTGCTCGTCATCGAGCATCACCTCGACGTGATCAAGCGCGCGGACTGGGTCATCGACATGGGGCCCGAAGCCGGAGACGCCGGCGGCCGCGTCGTCGTCCAGGGCACGCCGGAGGCGGTCGCTGCGCATCCCGGCTCGATCACGGGGAGGTTCCTCCGCCCACTGCTCGAAGACGCCGACGCGCCGCTGCTCTCGCTATGACGCACGGGCGCGCGGTGGCGGGCCTCGTCGTCGTCACGCTCGTCTGGGGGATCACCTTCACGGTGACGAAGGGCGCGCTCGGCGACGCCTCGCCGATGGCGCTCGTGGCGGCGCGGTTCGGCCTCGCCACGCTCCTGCTCCTGCCGGTGCTCCGCCGCGCCACCCGCGAGGAGGTCCGGGCCGGGCTCATCCTCGGCGTCCTCTTCTGGACCGGCATCGCATTCCAGACCAACGGCCTCGCGATCACCACGCCGAGCCGGTCGGCGTTCATCACGAGCCTCGCGGCCCCGCTCGTGCCGGTCGTCGCGTGGGCGGCGTACCGCGCGCGGCCCTCGACGACGGTGCTCTTCGCCGTCCTGCTCGCGACCGGCGGCCTCTATCTCCTCACCGATCCGGGGAGCGGCGGTCCCAACCTGGGCGATATGCTCACGGCCGTGAGCGCGCTCGTCTTCGCCGGGCACATCGCGGCGACGGGCGCACTCTCGCACGCGGGCGTGCCGCTCCGGCTCCTCGCGGTGCAGCTCGCGCTCGCCGCGGTGCTCGCCGCGCTCACCGCGCCGTTCATCGGCACACCGCGATTCGAGCCGACGCCGGCGCTCGGCGCGGCGCTCCTGTTCCTCGTCACCACGGCGATCTTCACCTTCTGGTACCAGCTCCGGGCGCAGCGCGTCGTCCCGGCGGCGGAAACGGGGCTCATCTTCACGCTCGAGCCGGTCTTCGCATCGCTCACGAGCTGGATCGTGATCGGCGAGACGCTGTCGGCGACGCAGTGGCTCGGGGGCCTGCTCGTCGTTGCCGCCATGACCCTCTCGGCACTCCGCAAGGCGTCTCGTTAAGCGCGCTGCAATTCCTTGCAGCCCCCACGCGCGGGGACGGCGGCCCCGTCGGATGCCGCACCTCAACCCCAAGCCGTGCAAGCTCTTGTTTAGGCGGGCTTTTGGGCGCTCGCGCCGGGGCGACCGGGGCATTTCTCTTGCGGTCGCGGGAGGCACACCCACTCGGCAGGATCGCCCGGCCACGGCCGGACGCGACAAAGGCAAACTCGCCGAAAGGCGGGGACGCAAAGCCAACGAGGCTACAGCCGGCGAAGGCCGGCCATGCTGGTCGGGTTGCCGAACCACCGGGAGGGCCCCGTGGTCCCCACGCTCCACGCCTGGCGCGCGCCGCGCGTCCAGCGCCTCGCCGTGCTGTCCATTCTCATTGCGTCCGCCGGCTGCGAGCGGGCGATGGCACCCGAGCTCGAGCCCGACCGGATGCCGAAGGCGTCCGAGACCGAAGCCGCGAGCCTGTCGGGCGCCGCCCGGAGCGAGGCGGTCCGGGGCCGGTTCATCGTCACGCTCGCGGAGAAGTCGAATCCGGGGGAGGTGGCGAGGGCGCATGGGGTGACCCCCGATTACGTGTATTCATCGGCCATGCTTGGCTTTGCCGGCTCGATTTCGGACGCCGCGCGGGCCGGCCTGCTCCGTGATGCCCGCGTCGTGCGGATTGATCCCGACCGCATTCTCAGCGAGTCGACGGGGGACGTACAGCCCTCTGCCCCATGGAACCTCGATCGGCTCGACCAGCGCACTAGCTCGCTCGACGGCCGGTTCGCGTATCCGGGGACCGGGCGTGGCGTCACGGCATACATCCTCGACACCGGTATTCGATACTCGCACTCCGACTTCGGCGGGCGTGCTTCATTCGGCTTCGATGCTTTCGGAGGAGACGGATCCGACTGTCGCGGGCATGGAACACATGTCGCTGGAACCGTCGGCGGCCGCGTCTACGGAGTCGCGAAGGAAGTGCGGCTCGTGTCGGTGCGAGTGCTCGATTGCGCCGGTTCCGGCACGACCGCCGGGGTCATCGCCGGACTCGACTGGACCGTCGCGAACGCTGCACGACCCGCAGTCGTGAACATGTCGCTCTCGGGGGACGCTGACGACGCGCTCGATGCGGCCGTGCGGCGAACGATTGCCGCCGGGATCAGCGTGAGCGTCGCCGCTGGAAACCAGACGCGCGACGCATGCGGGTTCTCGCCTGCCCGTGTCGCGGAGGCGATCACGACTGGGGCGACCGACAATACCGACAGCAAGGCCTACTTCTCGAACTGGGGAGCCTGTATTGACTGGTACGCCCCCGGTGTCGCCGTCGTCTCGACCTCGATCGGCGCCGACGACGCGACAGCGACGATG
>DASUXZ010000003.1:0-2198 GCA_036377655.1 Gemmatimonadales bacterium | reverse complement strand
GAGACGGGGAGGTCCCACCGGAGGGGGGTGAGGGGCCCTCCCGTGATCCCGAGGGGCAGGTTGGGGGCATCCGGCGGCGCGAACCTTGCACCCATGCGGCCGAGTGGCACGGTGACCCTCGCCATCGGACGGCGGCGGAGGGAGCGGTCGCCGTCGAGGCGTGCGGTGAACCGGTGGGCGGCGAGGAGTCCGAGGAGGAGCCGGGCGGTCGTCCCGGCATTCCCGCAACGGAGGGTGCTGCCGGGACGCGACAGGCGGCCCCGGCCCGCGACCCGGACCGCGACGCCCGCCCGGAGGGGTCCGATGCCGGCGCCGAGCTGACGGAGGCAGGCCGCGGTGCTCCGGGCATCGAGCGAGGTGAGCGCGCCTCCGATCCAGCTCGTGCCCCGCGCCATTGCCGCGAGCATGAGCACGCGATGCGTGATGCTCTTGTCGCCGGGAACACGTATCACGCCGCCCACGTGCATCGAGCTCGCTCCGGTTTCGGGGCTCCCGGCGTGTGGCCGCCCAGCCGGTTCGCCAGATTGTAGTGATCCCCCAGTGCTTTCTCAACGGAGTGCGTCGTGGCGACGATCATGATCGTCGAGGACAGCCCGGACAACATGAAGTTGTTCCGGACGCTGCTTTCGCTGAAGGGCCATCGCGTCGTGCCGCTCGCGGGCGGTGACGGCGTGCTCGCGGCGCTGGACGTCCACGAGCCGGAGCTGGTGCTCCTCGACATCCAGCTTCCCGGAAAGGACGGGTTTGCGCTCCTCTCCGAGATCCGGAGCTCGCACCACGCCGCGCGGCGGGTCGTGGCGCTGACCGCCCATGCGATGGCGGGCGATCGCGAGCGTGCGCTCAAGGCGGGCTTCGACGGTTACATTACGAAACCGATCGACATCCGCACCTTTCCCGGCGAAGTGGCCGACGCGTTGGCCGGAGTCACCGCGCAATGACGATGACGCACAACGAGCCGAGCCCCGAGAAGCAGGCGCTGATCGAGGCGTACGACAAGGTCCTCCAGGCCGACGCGGAGAAGCGGGAAAAGGAGGCGGCGGCGCCGCCCCCCCGTGCGCGCCGGCGCCGGATGCACCCGATTGCGACCCTCTCGCTCCTGCTGCTCGTGATCGTCGGCGGGTACGTCGTCATCGCGCAGCCGACCTGGGTCTTCGAGCGGGGGGCCCCTCCCGAATCGGTCACGGTGCAGGAGGCGAGCCTCCGCCTGGCCATGGCGATGCAATTCCAGCGCATCGAGCGCTTTCGCGCGCAGTCGGGACGGCTGCCGACCACGATGGAGGAGGCGGGGCCGGTCATGCCCGGCGTCCGCTACCAGGCGCGTCACCCCGATGGCTTCACGCTCACGGGCACGAACGGGAGCGTGACGCTCACGCTGCAGTCCACGCAATCGGTATCGGCCTTCGTGGGGAACAGCTACGAGGTCATCCAGGGGAGGGCGCAGCAATGAACCGGCGCGGCTTCACGTTCATCGAGCTGCTCATCGTGCTCGCGGTCGTCGGGATCCTCACGATGCTCGGCATCCTGCGCTACATCGACCTCCGGAACCATGCGATTGCGTCGGGCGTCGTCTCCGAGCTCAACGCGATCCGGCTCGCCACGTACAACTACTGGGCCGACCGGAATTCCTTCCCGCCCGATGCCGGCTCGGGCATCACGCCGCCCGCGCTCGAGCCGTACTTGCGGGCCAACTTCGAGTTCTCCCGCACGCAGTACACCTTCGATTACGAGAACTTCGGCGGCACCGCGGACAACGGCGCGAGCGCGGGGCTCCAGGTGGGAATCGTGGTCACCACCGTGGACGACGGCCTCGCCGCGATCCTCGCCCGGCGGGCTGCGGGCGGTCTCCCCTACTTCATGGTCGGCAACACGCTCACCTACGTGATCGTCGGGCCCGACGGGCGGATGTAGACGACCCTCACCCGGCCGCCTGCTCCTCGAGGACGGCGATGCCGAGACCCTCGAGCTCCAGGTGGCCGGTGCGCGCGGCAGGGTCGATCCCGAGCGCGTCCTTCCACGGTCCTCGCCCCGGCAGGGTCATCCGCCGGGGCGCTTCGTTTCGATTCAGGAGCACGAGGAGCCGCGGGGGGCCGGCGAGCAGAAAGCCCGCAGGCTCCTCCGTGCCGTCCGCGGGCTCGATGGGCGAACCGTCGAGGCCGATCCATGCCGGGACGACCGCCGGCTCGCGATACCCGGGATGT
>DASUXZ010000002.1:0-4883 GCA_036377655.1 Gemmatimonadales bacterium | reverse complement strand
AGTTCGCCGCCCTCCTGACCGAGCTGCGCCAGATCCGGGAGTACCGTCCGCACTTCAACTTCAAGCTGAACCGCACGCGCCGCTCGATCCTGGTCAAGATCTCCGGAGGTCCCGCGCCCCGGGTGCACGTGGGGAGCGCCGTCGCCGTCGGCGACGAGCGGGTCTATGGACCCTTCCGCTCGATGGAGCGCACGGTCGAGGCGGTCCGCACGCTGAACGACCTGCTCGGCCTGCGCGACTGCGCCGCGACCATGCCGATCGTCTATTCGGGCCAGCCGGACCTCTTCGGCGCCGAGCGGCGCGCGGCGTGCCCTCGCTACGAGTTCGGCTCGTGCGGCGCCCCGTGCGCCGGGTTCATCGCGGAGTGGGCCTACCGGCAGCGGGTCGAGACGGCAGCAGCGTTCCTCGAGGGGCGGACCATCCAGCCGATCGACCGGGTCGTGGCGGAGATGACGCGTGCGGCCGAGCAGGCGCAGTTCGAGCTGGCGAGTCGTTGGCGCGAGCGCTTCGAGCAGCTCGAATGGCTCCTCGCCGCGACGAGCCGCGCGCGATCGGCGATCGACCTCCTCACCTTCGTCTACCGCGACCCGGGCGAGCGGGGAGACGACCGCGCCTATGTGCTCCGCCAGGGCGTCGTCCGGGCGTCGTATCCGTGGCCCTCCACGCCGATCGAGGAGGCGGCGTTCCGCGCCGTCGTGCAGGCCGAGCTCGAGCGACCGGCCCCTCCGACCGGGGCGCTTCCGCTCGAGTCGATCGACGAGATCCTGCTCATGCAGGCGTGGTTCCGCGCGCATCCCGAAGCGCTCAAGCGGACGACGCCGCTCGCGGAGTGGGCGGGATGACGGGCCTTCCCGAGGTCGTGAGTCTGGAGCAGGCGCTGGCGCGGGTCACCGAGCATTGGCGCCCGAAGCTCGTCGGCGAGCTCAACGGGCAGGCCGTCAAGCTCGCGAAAGTGAAGGGAGAATTCGTCTGGCATCACCACGAGGAGGAGGACGAGCTGTTCCTCGTGCTGTCGGGACGACTGCGGATCGAGTTCAGGGACGGCGCGCGCGAGATCGGGCCGGGCGAGTTCCTGATCGTCCCCCGTCGCGTCGAGCACCGGCCGGTGGCGGACGAGGAGGTCACGATGCTGCTCTTCGAGCCGCTCGGCGTGCGCAATACCGGAAACGTCGAGCACGCGACGCTGACCGCACCGACGGACGCCCGATAGGCCTCGCGGGCTGACTACTCCTCCGTCAGGGGCACGATCCGCGCCCTCGGCGGAATCCCGGGCTCGAGCTCCATGATGCCGACCGACGGCAGGAGGCCGAAGCGAGGTGCCCCCGCCCCGCCCGGATTCATCACGGTCCGCACCGTGTCCACGGTCTCGATCAGCGGCTTGTGCGTGTGGCCGTAGACGATGATCTCCGCCTCCGGGAACGCGGCGTGAAGCTTCGCCGGCGTCGGGGATCCCAACTGGTCACCGTGCGTCACCACGATGTCGAAGCCGTCGAGCCGGAGCGTCGCGACCTGCGGCACCCGGCTCCGGATCTCCCACCCGTCCGTATTCCCGTACACCGCCGTCACCGGCGCGACCGCCTCGAGCGCCGTCAGGATGTCGGTCTCGCCGATGTCGCCGGCGTGAAGGATGTGATCCACCTTCGCGAAGACGTCGAAGACCTCGCGCCGGAGCAGGTTGTGCGTGTCGGAAATGATGCCGAGGCGCACCTCACCCCTCCCAGCGGGGGGCGATCTCGATGCCGAGATCGAGCTGGTCGAGGATGCGCTGCACGATGAAGTCGACGAGCTGGCCGATCCGCTCCGGGCGGTGATAGAACCCGGGTGCCGCAGGCAGGATCGTGGCACCGGCTTCCGCTGCGGCGGTCATGCTCCGGAGATGCACGAGGGAGACGGGCGTCTCGCGCGGCACGAGGACGAGCTTGCGCCCTTCCTTGAGCGTCACGTCCGCCGCGCGCTCGATGAGCGACCGGCTCGAGCCATGCGCCACCGCGGAGAGCGTTCCCATCGAGCAGGGGCAGATGACCATCCCGCGGGTGCGCTGCGATCCCGACGCAGGGAGGGCGCCGCGATCGCCATCGGTGAAGAGCCGCACCTTCGCGCCCCGCGCCCCGGTCGCGTCGAGGAGCCCATCCACGGTCGCGATGCCGCACTCCTCCTGCAGCAGCCGGAGGCCGTGCGACGACACGACGAGCCACACGGGGCGATCCGCGCGAGCGAGCACCTCGAGGAGCCGGACCGCATAGGGCGCCCCGCTCGCGCCGGTGATCGCGAGGACGACGGGCAGCTCGGTCACGCCGCCACGATCCGGTCGACCATCGCGAACGCGAACACCGTCACACTCATCACTCCGTTCATCGTGAAGAAGGCGGCATCGAGCCGGGAGAGGTCTCCCGGGCGCACGAGCCGGTGCTCCCACGCGAGGATCGCGGCGGCCACCACGAGCCCGGCGTAGTACCAGGGCCCGAAGCCGGCTCCCCACCCGAAGAGCGCAAGCGCGGGAATCGTGAGACCGTGAAGCAGCTTGGCCGCGAGGATCGCCCGCCGCTGGCCGAGCCGCACCACGGCGCTCCGGAGCCCTTCGGAGCGGTCGAACGTCTCGTCGGGAAGTGCGTAGAAGATGTCGAAGCCGGCGACCCACGTCGCCACGCCGACCGAGATGGCCAGGAGGAGCCACGCGGGCCGGCTCCACGCCCCTGTCACCGCGACATACCCTCCGACCGGCGCGATGGCGAGGCTCATGCCGAGCCAGAGGTGCGGCCAGAAGGTGAAGCGCTTCGCGAAGCTGTAGGCGACGACCCACGCGAGCGCGAAGGGCGCGAGCGCCGCGCAGAGCGGGTTGAGCACCCATGCGCTCCACAGGAAGAGCGCCGAGGCGAGCGCCACCGAGACCCAGGCCTGGGTGACGGTAAGCGCGCCGCGGGGAAGCTCACGGCTCATCGTCCGCGGGTTCCTCGCATCGTAGACGCGGTCGGCGATCCGGTTGAACCCCATCGCCACCCAGCGCGCCGCCGAGAAGGCGAGCACGACGAGGAGGATCGTCCGCCAGCCGACGGGCGTCACCCGCGACGCCGCCAGCACGCCGAGCAGCGCGAACGGCAGCGCGAAGAGCGTGTGGGGCAGCTTCACGAAGTTGACGTACCGAACCAGGAGCGACTGACCCTCGAACGTCTGCCCCTCACGCCCTCTCCGCGCCTCCGCTGCTCCGTGGTTCACAATGTGATCCCCAGCTTCGGCCAGAGCTCGTCCACGCGCGCCTTGGTGGCCGAGTCCATCTCGATCACGTCGGGCCATTCGCGGGTGAAGCCCTCCTCCGGCCACTTCCGCGTGCCGTCGATTCCCATCTTGCTCCCGTAGGTGAAGGCGCGGCTCGCATGGTCGAGCACGTCCACCGGCCCCATCGTGAACCGCACGTCGCGCTCGGGATCGATGTTGTTGAGCGCGGCCCACCACGCTTCGTCAGGGTTCCGGACGTCGATCTCGCGGTCCACGACCACGAGCACCTTCGCGAGCGACATGAGCCCCTGGCCCCAGAGCGCGTTCATCACCTTGTACGCCTGCCCCGGGTACTGCTTGTCGATCGACACGAAGACGAGGTTGTGGAAGATGCCTGCGGCCGGCATGTGGTAGTCCACGATCTCCGGCACCGTGAGCCGGAGGAGCGGCAGGAAGATGCGCTCGGTGGCATGTCCCAGGTAATAGTCCTCCATGGGCGGCTTGCCCACGAGCGTCGCCGGGTAGATCGGGCTCCGGCGCATCGTGATCGCGGTGACGTGGACCTTCGGATAGTAATCGGCGAGCGAATAGAAGCCGGTGTGGTCGCCGAAGGGCCCTTCGAGCACGAGCTCTTCGGCCGGGTCGATGTAGCCTTCGATGACCATCTCGGCCTCGGCGGGCACGTCGAGGTCGCTCGTCACGGCCTTCGCGAGCTCGACCGGCGCGCGCCGGAGGAACCCGGCGAAGATGAATTCGTCGATGTTCGGCGGGAGCGGCGCCGAGCCGGAATAGATGCTGGCCGGATCGCCGCCGAGCGCGATCGCGACGGGCATGCGCTCGCCGCGGGCCGCCATCTCGCGCCAGTGCGCGGCGCCGACCTTGTGGCGCTGCCAGTGCATCGCCAGCGTGTCGCGGCCGAGGACCTGGATGCGGTACATCCCGACGTTGCGGGTGCCGCGCGCCGGGTCGGTGGTGATGACCATCGGGAGCGTGATGTAGCGGCCCCCGTCGCCCGGCCACGTGGTGAGGAACGGGATCCGGTCGAGGTCCACGTCCTTCCCCTGGAGGACCACGTCCTGGCACGGCGCGCGGCCCGAGCGCGTCCGCGGCGGGAATTTCGCGACCTCGGCGAGGCGAGGGAGCATCGACAGCTTGCCGAACAGCCCATCCGGGACCTTGAGGTCGAGCAGCTCGGTGATCCGGTCGCCGACGTCGTCGAGCCGCTCGACGCCGAGGGCGAGGCCCATGCGGCGCATCGAGCCGAAGAGGTTGATGGCGACGGGGTGCGGGCTTCGCGTGCCATCGTCGAGGACGACGTGCTCGAACAGGAGCGCCGGGCCGCCGCCCGGGCTCTTCATGCACCGGTCGGCGATCTCGGCCACCTCGAGGTGCGCGCGCACCGGCTCGGAGACGCGAACCAGCTCGCCGATCGCGTCGATCTCCGTGATGAAGTCCCGCAGACTGTCAATCGCCATTCCGGTCTTTCCTGACTTTCAATTGGGAACCACGGAGGAGCGGAGGCGCGGAGGGATCCGGGCTCACCGGAATGCAGGCGCGCCGGTCACTTGTTGTTGTCGTCGACTCCGCCCGCACTCCGGCACCATCGCTCACGCGCACAAACACATCCCACACTCTATCCCTCATATGCACAAACGCCCGCACCCACTCCG
>DASUXZ010000001.1:0-7696 GCA_036377655.1 Gemmatimonadales bacterium | reverse complement strand
GCGTACCCGGCGTGCTCCTCGATCCCGGTGCCGATCGCGAAGATGTTCGGGTCGAAGATGATGTCCTCGGGCGGGAGGCCGACGCGCTCGGTGAGGAGCCGGTAGCTCCGCCAACAGATCTCGACCTTCCGGTCGGCGGTGTCGGCCTGTCCCTCCTCGTCGAACGCCATGACCACGACGGCGGCCCCGTAGCGCCGCACGAGCTCCGCCTGGCGGAGGAACGCCTCCTCTCCTTCCTTGAGCGAGATGGAGTTCACCACCGCCTTCCCCTGCACGCAGCGGAGCCCCGCCTCGATCACCGACCACTTCGACGAGTCGATCATGATCGGGACCCGGCTGATGTCCGGCTCCGACGCGATGTAGTTGAGGAACGTGGCCATGGCCCGCTCGGAGTCGAGCATCGCCTCGTCCATGTTCACGTCGATCATCTGCGCGCCGCTCTCGACCTGCTGGCGTGCCACCTCGAGCGCGGTCTCGAACTGCCCGTCGAGGACGAGCTTCGCGAAGCGCCGCGAGCCGGTCACGTTGGTCCGCTCGCCGACGTTCACGAAGAGCGAATCGGGCCCGATCGTGAGCGGCTCGAGGCCGGCGAGCCGCGTGCGCCGCTCGAGCACGGGCGGCACCCTCGGCGCCTTGCCCGCCACCGCGGCGGCGATCGCCGCGATATGCGCCGGCGTGGTGCCGCAGCAGCCGCCGGCGATCGCGAGGAGGCCGTGCTCCGCCCACTCGCCGATCTGCGCCGCCATCGTCTCCGGCGTCTCGTCGTACCCCCCGAATTCGTTCGGCAGCCCCGCGTTCGGGTGCGCGCTCACGTGCACCGGGGCGATCCGCGCGAGGTCCTGCACCCAGGCGCGGAGCTGCGCCGCGCCGAGGGCGCAGTTGAGCCCCACGCTCACGGGGCGCGCGTGCGCCACCGAGTTCCAGAATGCCTCGACCGTCTGCCCGGAGAGCGTGCGGCCGCTCGCGTCGGTGATGGTGCCGGAGATCATGACCGGCAGGCGGAGGCCCCGCGCGGCGAAGAGCTCCTCGACGGCGAAGATCGCCGCCTTCGCGTTGAGGGTGTCGAAGATGGTCTCGATGAGCAGGAGGTCGGCGCCGCCGTCGACGAGCCCCTCGGCCGCCTCGCGGTAGGCGTCGGCGAGCTGGGCGAAGGTGACGTTGCGGGCCGAGGGATCGTTCACGTCGGGCGAGATCGACGCCGTGCGCGTGGTCGGGCCGAGGACGCCGGCCACGTAGCGCGGGCGGCCCGGATCGGCCGCCTCGAACGCGTCGGCGGCGGTCCGCGCCAGCGCCGCCGCCGCATGGTTCATCTCGCGGCAGAGCGCCTCCATCCCGTAGTCCGCCATCGCGACGGCGTTCGAGGTGAAGGTGTTCGTCTCGATGATGTCCGCGCCCGCCGCGAGATAGGCGCGGTGGATGTCGGCGATGATCGCCGGCCGCGTGAGCGTGAGGAGGTCGTTGTTGCCACGGAGGTCGAGCGGCCACTCCCGGAAGCGCTCGCCCCGGAAGTCCGCCTCGGTGAGGCGGTGCGCCTGGATCATCGTCCCCATCGCGCCGTCGAGCACGAGGATGCGGCGCGCGAGGAGCGCGTCGAGCCGGGCCAGGCGGGATTCGCGGGAGAACGGGTGCGACGAGGTCATGGGCTCACTGTTCGGTCGTGCCGTGCCGGAAATGCATCGGGCCCGGCGCCAAAACGGCGCCGGGCCCCCGGTGCGTTTTAGCGGATTGTTTTACGTGGCCGCAAGCTGCGCAAATCGCCACGGAACGGTTGTTCCCGGAAGATAGCGAATTGCCGCGGAGTGCGCAGCCTTCGTCAGCCGATCCCGAGCTTCCGGGCCGCCGCGCCGGCGTCGATGCCCTCGACCCGGACCACCTTGCTCCGGCTCGCATGTCCCGCGGCGAGGGTGACGCGGCGCGCCGGAACGCCGAGCAGGTCCGCCAGGAATCGCACGAGCGCCTCGTTCGCGGCGCCGTCGACCGGCGGGGCCGCGAGCCGGATCCGCACCTGCTCGCCATGGAGACCCGCGACCTCCGAGCGGGAAGCGCGCGGCTGCACCCGCACGGCGATGCGCACCCCGCCCTCGGCGGGCTCGACGGCGCTCACGCGAGGAGCGCGAAGACCAGCCGCTCGAGGATCATCAGCAGGAAGTACGCTGCGATCGGCGACACGTCGATCGGCCCGAACGTCGGGATCACGCGGCGCAGCGGCACGATGATCCAGTCGGTGAGCCGGTGCGCGAGCCGCAGCCACCCGTGGTGCCGCGAGGCGCCGAGCCACGAGGCGATCACCCGGACCAGGATCGCGATCTGCACCACGCGGAACGCCAGGTGCAGCGCCGCGACGAGCCACGCCCGTGGCCCGCTGTGGGCGAGCAGGTAGAGGCCGACGATCGAGTCGGCCGCGAGGCGGAAGAGCCAGAGCGCAACGAGGCCCGCCACGACGACGACGCCGAGCAGCCAGAACGGCGCGTCCTGCGGGTTCCCGCCGAAGCGGACGACGCGCCGCTCGAGCGGCACGATCACCGGATCGCTCGCGCGTCGCACGAGCCGGGGCCACCGCCCGAACGGCTCGAGCCGCCGCGCCCGGACGGCCCAGTGCGTCGCGGCCACGATCCCCGCGGCGGCGAAGGCGGTGACGATGATGCCGCGAAGGATGATGTCGAGGGCCGGCAGCACTACTCGCTGCCTGCGACGATCTCGCGGATCGCGCCCGCGGTGGTGCGGCAGGTCAGCGGATAGCGCCCGTCCGCGAGCACTGCGGCCTCGAGGAGCTCGAGCCCGCCCGAGCACCCCTCGAGCTCGTGGCCATCGAGCCGCCGGAAGCTCACCGTCGCGACGACCGAGTCGCCCGACCGGCGGAAGGCGCGCGCGATCTCGGGCGTGAGGCTGTCCACGCCGAGCTGGCGGAGAGTGGCGGGGAGCCGGCCGCGGTGGGCACCGCGGTATTCGGCGAGCTGATCGAGCAGGCGCAGCACCTCGCGGCCCAGGCGGTCCGCGTCGGCCTCGGCGGCCGAAACCGGAGGGACGGGCGGGGCGTCGTCTCCGGCATCGCCGCCGCACCCCGCCGCGCCGAGCGCCGCGAGGAGCAGTGGCACGGTCCGGTTCATTCCATCACGAATTCGCGGTTGAACACGACCTCGAAGCTGAAGGTCTTGGGCCGCGAGCGGCTTTCCATGGCGTCGGCGATCCGGCGGAGCCGCTCGGGAATGCCCAGGATCTTCTCCTGCGCCTTCCGCCCGAGCTCGTTGAGCCCGGTGATGGTTTCGATCTTCCAGTACTTGATCTGTTCCTGGACGATGCGCAGGTAGTCGCGCGGACCGTAGATGCCCGAACGGCGGATCACGTCCGCGAGCTCGCGGAAGCCCGGCATCGTGACCCCGGGCATGTCGATGCTCGGGAGGATGAACGAGGCGGAATGGAGCGCCTGGTCGGGGTCGCGCTCGAGGATCTCGCGGAACACCGAGCGGTAGAACGCAAAATGCCGCGCCTCCTCCCGCGCGATCCGGTCGAGCACCTTGCCGAGGACCGGCTCGTGCTGCTCCACGATCCGCCCGGTCGCGGCATGCGAGTGCTGCGTGGCCCGCTCCTGCACCGTGGTGTAGACGAAGACGCGATACGGGTCCTTGTCCCACTCGGGATGGAAGCCCGCCTTCAGGTACTCGAACTGCATCTCCTCGAGGCGGCGCTGCTCGAAGAGCCGCGTGTCCCGCGTGTAATCGTGGAGGACCTGGCCATGACGATCCTCCTCCGCGGTCCAGAGGTTGTTCCAGCGGCGCCAGTGGCTGTCGTCCCCGAGGTAGACGGCGAGGAGGCGGTGGAAATGCGGCAGGCCCTCCTCGGTCAGCGTGTTGAGGGCGAGCGCGGCGCGGGCATGGTCGGGAATTCCCTCGGCGTGCTTCCGGAGGTTCGCGGCGTGGGTGTCCGGGCACTCCTCCTCCCCGGGACCGATGAGATCGCTCGGGAACCAGAGCTCCCGCTTGGCCTCGTGGTCGGCCATCATGTCGCGGACGATGGGCTCGAGGTCCCGGAGGACTTCGACCTTCGAGAGGGCTTCGCGCTCTTCCTGCGTGAGGCTCATGGGGACTCGTGGGCGGCGCTCGGCCGCGCGTCAGCGAGGAATGGTATCGTTCTCCCTCCGAAAAACAGAGGACCGGCCCGAAAGGTAATCGGGCCGGTCCTTCGACCGCCAAGACGCGCATCACACCTGGGCGTCGAGGCGCTTCTCCATGAGCATCCACGTTTCGCCGGCAAAATAGCCGTGGCGGAGCAGGATCCGGTTCCACCCGAGCGCGGCGAGGAGTCCTTCCGCCCGGAAGTCGTCGGTCCAGAATTCAGCCACGTGGGCCCCCTCCTCGACCGCCCGCCGCTCGAAGGCGGCGAGGAGGCGGTGCGCATGCCCGCGCCCGCGTTCCTCCGGCGCGACCGCGACGTCGATGAGCTGGGCCACGCCCCCGCGGAGCGAGAAGCGAAGTCCGCCGATCCAGTCGCCGATCTCGTTGCTCAGCACGAGGTAGCGCTCGTCCGCCGGCCCGACGCGCCCGGCCCCTTCCGCCTCGAGCTCGAGCAGCTCGCGGAACCAGTGGCCGAATTCCTCGTCCTGTCCCAGGTCGCGGATGATCAGTTCGCTCATGTCGGGCTCCCGGCAGCGCCCACGGTGGACTGCCGCGTTCTTCGTATGCATATCCGGTGCCGGGCTCGCATCTCGGTGAGCCGGCGCACGCCCGGCGCTGCCGGCCCGCCGCAGATTGCGCATGCGCCCCGGAAGGACCGGGGCCCGGGAACGCCCACGTTGCAGCTCGCAGCGTCGCGGTGGCGCACTGCGGCGCCGGGCCTGTAGAGGAGATGCCATGGCGGCAGGAAATGACACTCGGCCGGCGATCATCGCCTGTCCTGCCTGCGGGACGCTCAACCGGGTGGACCTCGCGCGGTCTGCTGACCGCCCACGGTGCGCCGCCTGCCGAGCGGCGATCCGCCCCGACCGTCCCATTCCGGTGACGGACGCGAGCTTCGAGCGCGTCATCGGCGGGACCGAGGTGCCGGTGCTCGTGGACTTCCATGCCGACTGGTGCGGCCCCTGCCGCATGATGGAGCCGATCCTCGACAATTTCGCCCTGGCCCAGGCCGGGCGGACACTCCTCCTCAAGCTCGATACGGACGCCAACCCGCGAACGTCGGCCCGGTTCGGGATTCGCGGGATCCCGACGATGATCGCCTTCCGGAGCGGGCGGGAGACCGGGCGCCACACCGGGGTTGCCGACCTTCCCGTGCTCTCCCGCCTCGTGGGTTCCTGAGGGTCAGCCCAGGCCGGTCGCGATCGCCGCCGCGACCGCGGCGGCGCCGAGTGCGAAGAGCGCCAGGAAGAGCGGCACCGCGAAGCGCATCCACCGGCTGAACGGCACGCCCGCGGCCGCGAGCACCGCCATGAGGGCGCCGTTGGTCGGCGTGATCATCTCGCAGAGGCCGGCGCCGTACTGGAAGGCGAGCACGGTGACCTGCCGGGCGATCCCGAGGAGGTCGGAGAGCGGCACGAGGATGGGCATCGTGAGCACGGCCTGGCTGCTTACGCTCGGCACCGGCACGTGCACCGCGACGTGCACGCCCATCATGCCGATCGCGGACGCCGTCGCCGGCAGCCCGCCGAGCGGCGCCACGAGGCCGTTCACGATCGTGTCGAGCACCACGCCCTCCTCGAGCACTACCGAGATGGCCTTGGCGAACCCGATGAGCAGCGCCGCCCCGGTCATGGCGGCGAATCCCGCCGTGAACGCGTGGGCGGTCCCGCGGAGGCCCATCCCTGCGACGAGCCCTGCCGCGACACCGACGATCACGAACATCGCCGACAGCTCGTCGAACCCCCACCCCAGCCGCTGCAGGCCGATCGGCACCATCGCGAGCGCCGCCGCCGTGAGGACGAGGATCAGGTCGAGCCGCCGGTCCCGGGATGCATTCGCCTCCGGAAGCTCGAGCGGAACCGCGGGCTCCCGGTGGCGCGAGGCGTAGCGCCAGGTGCCCAAGATCCAGAGTCCGAGCGCGAGCGCGAGGACGACGGTGCGGAACGCCCACCCCGAGCCGGGCGGCAGCTGGGCCACCTTCTGCGCGATGAGCACCTGGAAGGGGTTCACCGGACTGAACGCGGCGCCGACGATCGCGGCGCCGATGCTCATCGCCGCCGCAGTCAGCGCATCGAAGCCGAGGCCGCGCGCGAGGAGCAGGAGGACGGGGACGAGGGCGATGATCTCCTCGCCCATGTTCTGCGTCGCGCCGCCGGCGGCGAAGGCGAGGGAGGAGACGGGGATGACGAGCGCTTCGCGCCCTTCGACCGCGCCGGCGAGCGCGTGCACCGCCCGGCGGAGCGCGCCCGTCTGCTCGATGACGGCGAAGGCGCCTCCGATCAGGAAGACGAGCGCCACCACGTCCGCGGCGGCGGCGATGCCCTTCGGGATGGCGACGACGGCACGGAACGGCCCGACCGGCTGCGCCTCCACGCGGGCATAGGTGCCCGGGACGACGACGTCCCGGCCGGTCGCGGCGTCCTCCCGCCGCTCGTACCTGCCGGCCGGAAGAAGCCAGGTGAGGACCGCAGCGAGCAGGATGCAGCCGACGAGCAGGACGAAGGGGCTCGGGAACCGGCTCGCCGGGTCGCTCATCGCGGCGTGCAGACCCTCCGCACCGGCTGGACGTTCCCGCAGGCGATCGACTCGTCCATGCCGAACGAGATCGTCCCGCAGGCCGTGCTCTGCGCCTGGCGCGCCGCGTCGGCCTCCGTGGCGGCCGACGCGGTGGCGCTGTCGACGCGCCCGCGGAAATCCACGACCACGAAGCACTCGGAGGCCTGGCTCGCGAGCGTGCTGTAGAGGAGGAAGCCCGTGAATCCGGCGACCCCGATGATTGTGGCGACCTTGCCGCGGGACATGCGCACTCCGTTCAGCGGGCCGTGAGGAAGGTGGGCAGCGCGCCGATGACCCACATGGCCGCCGCGACGGCGATCGCCTGGTTGCGCGTGGCGCCGCCGGTCACCCGCACGCCGATCGCGATGAGCACGGCCGTCCAGATCGTGAAGAGGTCGATGTGCCCGACGAGCGCGAGGGTCGATTGACTCGCGCCCTCGAGGAAACGCGCCGGCCCGAGGCTCAGGCTGTATCGCGACGTGATGCTCTCCTCGGTGAGAAACGCCGCCTGGATCGCATTGACGATCCCTTCCACGAGCCACGGGTAGAACGAGAATACCATCACCGTCATCGCCGCCGTGAGGCTTTCGCGCACCCCGGCGAACTTGCAGACGATCCAGAGGATCAGGCCGGCGAGCAGCGGGCCGAGAAAGGCGCCCATGACGACGCCGACCACGGCAAAGGACTGCATCATCCCGCGGCTCTGCTCGAACTGCTCGGGGCTGATCTGCGGATTCTGCTCGCGCATCTTCGCGGCCGCGCGCGCCCATTCGGCGTCGAACACGGGCTGCATCAGGTTGCGGGTGGCATAGAAGATCACCACCGAGGCGACGACGAGCACGATCAGCGGCAGCCAGAAGCCGCCGTTCCTGCGGCGCTCGAACACCTCGGCCGGCGCGTAGTAGATCTCCGCGAGATCGGATGGCCCGGGGGCCTGGCGGGTCTCGTTCATCGGCAGCTCGCTGTGAGAGGAGGTCGGCCTGCTATGGCCCGCTCGCCTCCACGCTCTCGGCGACCCACCGGAGGTA